>CAWKAE010000025.1:0-29673 GCA_963847565.1 uncultured Halobacteria archaeon | reverse complement strand
ACTGACAGCGGGAAATCATTCATGGAAGCCGGTATTCCGCATATCGAAATGCGCCGGCGACTGGCCTGAGAATCAGGACTTGCTGAAAACCAGTCGTGTCACCGGGTGAAGATTCACATGATTGATCGGCACCCATTCCGCTGAAATATTGTTCAGCCGGCGATCGGGAGAATTGCGACGATCACATTTTGCCGACCTTTGGCACTTCTGTGCAAAGTTACGTCGATCAGCATATATTCTGCGCTCGTTCATCCTGTCATTCCGTATATTCAATAGAGACTGTTAACTTCATTCTTGAACAATTCGCGGCAAGAAATCTATTGGACTTAAGTCCCAGACGATTACCTGCGCCCGCCAGTCGGGCGCAGGCAGTACACTTTACGGAAAGGCCGGGATTACCGGCTCAGCACCTTCGATCATGGCTTCTGGATGATGCAGCTTAACCAGGTCTGTAATGTCGTCTACCCGGGCCTTGGGCACGTCGACCATCATCAGTAACTTGCCCTGCTTGATGGAATTCTCGAACTCGTTCAGACGTGAACTTGGCACAGACACACCGATCATGCCGGATATCCACGCTCCGACACCGGCACCGGCCAGTCCGATGCCCAGTATTGCACCCCCGCCCAGCGCAAGTCCGGCACCCGGGATTGCCACCGCGGCGATACCGGCGAGAATACCCGTTGCACCACCAATCGCGAGACCGCGTTCGACGGCCGGAACGAAGTCACTCTCCTGCAGCAGGTTTGCCTCCGGCAGATTTGCCTCTGTCAGCACATGATGATCCGATGCAGCGATATGAATATGTCGCGCCTCTATGCGTGCCAGTAATAACTCATCAACAATTACCTTGGCGCTGTCGACGTCAGGGATAAGGAAATATAGCCTTCTCATGACGACCTCCTTGCCTGCGAGCCATTAATTATATTTATGCCCCGATAAAGGTGCATAGTTCATGTATAGACCAGTTAGCGAGTTATAGCCAGAGATCAGGCGTGAAAAACTTCAGGGCATGGCTTGCTGCCAGGCCAGGTAGTCAGCAGGCCTGTCAATGTCGGAGCGTGTTGGCAGCATATAGGCACTGAGGCCCTGCCGGTTGATGTTATCCAGCGTCTGCGCCAGCACCTGCGCACTGCCCCAGACAACTGATTCGAACAGGCAGGCATGGTTGGCCTGGACAGCGACCAGGTAGTAACCACCATCAGTGGCCGGCCCGAGTACGACATCCGTACCGGCGTCGAGTTGTTGCAGGGCAGTTTCGATATCGGCCGTCCCCAGGCCCGGACAGTCAGCGCCGATAAGCACAACACACTCTGCCTGCTGCAGGGCGCGTGCAACAGCATTTGACATCCGTTCTCCCAGGTCGGTGCCGCGTTGCTCTGTCAGATTGACACCGAAGCGTGCACTGCATGCCTGGAAAAATGTGTGGCGAGCATCCGGCGTACAACAAAGCTCAATGTTACAGCCGTCCAGTTTCTGAAGTTTCCCAAGCGTGTTGTCCAGCATTTCGCGATACAGTTGCGCTGCCCCGTCCATGCCAAGCAGCGGCGCCAGCCGCGTTTTTACCTGGCCTGCAACGGGTGCCTTGCTCATCACAATGACGAACGCGCCTGACCGTTCCATCAGGAATGACTGCTGTAATAGCGTGCCAGCCGCCAGGGCGGCACACCCAGGAAATAGGCAAGACGCAATGCCCACATGGTTGAAATCGTCCGGATGATGCCGTGTCGATACCAGCGTCGGTCAGATGTCAGCAAGGTCGTTCGCAGGGCAAACGGCCGTGAAATGCGCTTCAACGCACGACTGGCAGCAATATCTTCCATGATCGGGATATTCTCAAACCCGCCGATTCGCTCAAACGCACTGCGCGTCATGAACAGTCCCTGGTCACCGGTTGCAACGCCGCTGAGCCTGGAGCGCAGGTTCATCAGGCGGGCAACCAGGCGCAGCAGCAGGTTATTACCTGGCAGCGCCACATCGAAGCGTCCCCATTGACATTGCCCGGTAACGAGCGCTGCGAGAATGCTTTTATCCGCATCAACAGGTGCGAGCGTGTCGGCATGCAGGAACCAGTAAATGTCACCACTGGCGATGGCGGCGCCGGCATTCATTTGCCGTGCACGTCCGCGTTCACTGATAATTACCCGGTCAGCCGACGGGCCGGCCAGGGACGGCGTGGCATCACTGCTGCCGCCGTCAATAACGATGACCTCATGTCCACGGCTGCGCATGGACTGCAGGCGCGTCAGGGTTGCGGAAATGTGCGCTGATTCATTCAGCGCCGGAACAATAACCGAGATCTGTCGGTGCTCAGCCGCAGCAATCACCGCTGTCCGTCTCCGCTGAACAACAACCGGCACTCTCAGCCGTATCCTGCGACAGGTCAATAAATGCGCCGGCATAGGCAGGCCCCGTCAGCACCCGGTGTCTTTCGGGTGTAACGGCAATACGTTCGCCGCGCCGATAGGATTGCCCCGTCTCGTCGATTACCGTATCAAAGGGACCGCGATAAACGAGTTCGCAATACGCATTCGTTGCGCCGGCCATAACCGGTCGCGTGGCAGTCAACGTGACCGAGCGGAAGGTAATGCCATTAATCACCCGCCACGGTGCGGCGTCCCACTTGTCATAGGTCACGGCAGCAAAACCGGCTGCGGCAAACAGGGCTGGCATCTCGGCTTCGTGAAATGCGCCGGACAGGCACCCGCTCCATAATTCAGGATCATTTTTCATATCCGCAGGTACCGGACGGTCACTGATAATGTCGGATATGGCGACTCGTCCACCCGGTTTCAATACGCGAAAGACCTCGCGGATAAGTTGCCGCTTCTCGTTGTCTGCGACCAGGTTAAGGACGCAATTCGATATGACCAGGTCAACGGAATTGTCGGCTATGAACGGTCTGCTTGCTTTCTGCTCCGCTTCCCGTGATGCCAGCTGCTCGCGGTCCGCATCATCATTGAGCGGGTTTTCCAGTAGCCATATGTCACGCGCATCAACATCGAGCGCAAGATCCTGTATGCGGCCCTTGAGAAATTCGACCCGGTCACTGCCAAGGCGTGCAGCCATCGCGGACTGGTACTTGCGTGCCAGCGCAAGCATTTCATCGTTCATGTCGATGCCGATAACCCGCCCGCGCGGACCGACCAGCTGCGCCGCCATGTAACAGATCTTGCCGCCACCCGAGCCCAGGTCCAGCACGGTATCGCCTTCCTGCACATATCGCGACGGGTCACCACAACCGTAATCACGATCAATAATTTCCTGCGGCAAAATGGCGAGCAGATTGTTGTCATAGTCGACCGGGCAGCACAGCGACTCCTCGCGTGCCTGCGCGCCTGCTGTGTAACGATCAAGCACTGCACTTTCAATATTCATTTGTATCATTCCCTGCGGGTAATAGTTTGTTAAGCAAGCGCGCCGCCGCATCCGGAGCCCTGCCCGGCGGTACAACCATAACAATGGTCGGCAACGCGTATCGGACGTCCGTCAACAGCCAGCGATGCAAGCTCCCTGATATGTAGTCTTTCCTGCCCATCTGCCGGCATCGGGATTTCCAGCATCTGGTTAAAGTCGCAATCATACAGATAACCCTGCCAGTCAACGCTGATGAGTGAACGGCACATTACGGATGCCATATTTTCATCCTTGTGCGCGCCCCGCAGCAACTGCATGTAGTCGTCAAATTCACCGCGACTGACCAGCGTACTGCCGAATCGTTTGATTGGCATATTGGCCAGCGTCAGCAGCGCATTGAACTGAATGCCCCAGGTGCTTTCGAGGTGGTTCTTGTAGTCCTGTTCAAGCGGTTTTTGTGGGGGCGGTAACACCGGTCCCTGCGGGTTATACACCAGGTCCAGCACCCGCCCCGACCCCGCCTGCCCGTAACCGAGTCGATTCAGCTGGCGTAATGCTTCCAGGCTGTCTTCGAAGACGCCATCACCGCGCTGTGAGTCAACATTATCCTTTGAATAACAAGGCAATGAAGCAACAATCTTAACCTTGTTATCAGCCAGGAATTGCGCGGTATCTGCCTGCCCCGGCGTGAGCAGCACGGTCAGGTTACAACGGTCGATGACCTCGATGCCCCGCTCACGCGCGGCCTCGATCAGTAGACGAAAATGCGGGTTTAACTCCGGCGCGCCGCCAGTCAGGTCCAGCACACGGATCGAACCCGTATCGAGGAAATCAATAATAGTCCGAGATTGTATCCGCGTCCATGATCTCGGTACGTTTCGGTCCCGCGTTGACATGGCAGTGCAGGCAACTCTGGTTACACAGGTAACCCAGGTTTACCTGCAGGGTTTCAAGCGCCGTCCGTTGCAGCGGCGGAAACCCGTTTCGGTCCAGTAATGGCAACGTTGCGTGCATCGAACAATAATATCCTCAGGGTATCAGCCTGTTCAAAAGCCAGGCGAGCATTCGTACCTTGCGTGATTGCAACAATCCCGCATAACTGCTGTTGATCGTGCGTCGATTGATTTGTGCATAGGCGGGATAGGCATGAATCAGTTCACTGATATCTTTGGCCTTTGCCCTGACCTGCATGGCGAGTGCGAGTTCATGTATCAACTCACCCGCATGCGCACCGGTAATACTGGCCCCGATAATTCTTCCCTTGCTGACCAGTATGCGCGCCTGGCCTGCCGGCGCATCATCTGCCAGTGCGCGATCCACGTCCGCCATGGGAAATTCCGAAACATGATACTTGATACCCCCGGCCTGTGCCTGCGGTTCAGTCAGCCCGACCATCGCGACCTCGGGATCGGTATAAACCACTGTCGGTACGACTCGATAATCCGCCTTCTTCGGCAGCCTGAACACAATGTTAGCCAGCACAATGCCGGCCTGGTATTCGGCGACATGGGTAAACTGCAGCGGACCGCACACATCACCCACCGCATAGATATGGCGCCTGGAGGTGCGCATTCGGGCATCAGTTTTAATCCCGCGGCGGTCATGCTCAACACCGGCCGCTTCCAGTCCCAGGCCATGCACGGCCGGACGGCGACCGGTCGCGACCAGGATGCGCTCACATTCAACGGTACTGCCGTTTTCAAGCTGCAGCTGGCGGTGATCGCCGGCACGGCGAACCGATGCAATGCCAGAGGACAGGTGCAGTTGTATCCCTTCTGCTGCCAGGCATTGACTGAGCGTTTCAGCTGCAACGGCGTCCATTCGTCCCAGCAGGCGGGGCGCTGTCTCCACGATGGCAACCTTGCTGCCGAGACGCGAAAACGCCTGCGCAAGCTCAACACCGACAGGCCCGCCGCCAATCACGGCCAGGCTGCGCGGCAAATCGCGGCGTGTGAAGATCGTTTCATTGGTTTCGTAACCGGCCTCGTCCAGCCCCGGGATTGACGGAATCGCCGGCAGTGAACCGGTGGCAATGACAAAACGACGGCCACGGATAACTTCTTCACCAACCTGCACTTCCCGCTCACCGGTAAAAACCGCCTTGCCAAAACGGACATCACAACCGTATGCACGGAAGCGCTCCGGGTCATCATGTTGCTGGATTTTTCCGACGACCTGGTCAACGTGTGCCATGGCACGACCAAAATCAATGGCCGGCATCGAATCGAGCAAACCGCTGGCGACACCACGACGTGCCGTGTGGGCGATGCGTGCCATTGCAATGAGTGACTTGCTGGGTACGCAACCGGTATGCAGGCAGTCACCACCCAGTTGTTCTGACGCCTCTATCAGCGTTACTTTCAGGCCCAGCTGTGCCGCCACACTTGCCGTTACCAGGCCACCCGGGCCACCACCGATAACGACAAGGTCCTGTTTCATGTCTGGCCACCTGTTAGCCGCTGTCTGCGCTTCATGAGAATACGTGAAATAAACGCAATGCTCGCGACCACGGCAATCGCCAGCAGCCCCTTGCGAATGACGTCTTCACCGCCCCCGGCAAGTTCACGGCCGGCATAGCCAAGGTAGGTATACGCGGCACCACCGGGGGCCATGAACAACAGCGTGGTAATAACATAATGCGCGAGCGGAATCTTGGTCAGGCCCAGCGCATAGTTCAGCAGGTTGAACGGGAACAGCGGAACAAGCCGCACAAACGCCACGAAACGCCAGCCCTCGCTCTCGACGCCCTCCACCACTTGACGCAGACGCTTGCCGGTGCGCTGTGCCACCCAGTCATAGGCCAGGTAACGCGCCAGCAGAAACGCCAGTGTCGCGCCCAGGGTTGCCCCGGCAAGGTTATACAATGTTCCGTAAAACGGGCCGAACAGCACCCCGCCGGCCAGCGTAAACAACAGGCCCGGGAGAAAGAAAACCGTGGCTATCGCATACCCCGCAATGAACACCAATGGCGCCAGCCAACCCAGTTCCCCGACAGACTCTGTCAACAGCTCCACCGAGAAATGCTTACGCAGGGCAACCGCAGCAGCGATACCGGCCAGCAGTACCAACAGAATGACGCCGCGACGCAGGGTTTCAGTCTTCACTGATCTGCGTTCCAGTCACGCCGGTTAATGGCGTAGTCACTCACCTTGCCGCGGAACGGCATCAACAACAGGCCCGGCAGGCGAACACAATGCGCCGCATCACGCCAGGTATCGATACCAATAACCATGTTGGTATGCCCGTCCTGCGGCTGGTCACGGTAGGTACCGAACAGCCGGTCCCAGATGGACAGGTTGAAGCCAAAATTCGAGTTGGTCTCGTGCTGCAGGTGCGAGTGGTGCACCCGGTGCATGTCCGGCGTCACGATCAGCCAGCGCAGGACGCGATCAAGCGGCAGTGGCAAACGCGCATTGGCATGGTTGAACATGGACAGCATGTTCAGGATAACTTCGAAAATAACAACGGCTACCAGCGGCGGGCCCAGCAGGATGATGACAGCAAACTTGACAAGCATGGACAGCACAATTTCGACCGGGTGGAAACGTGCGCCGGTGGTGACATCGAAATCAAGATCTGCATGGTGAACGCGGTGCAAACGCCAGAACACAGGTACGGCGTGAAACATGACATGCTGCAGGTAAATCGCACCGTCCAGCACAATAATCGCAACCAGTATCTGTAAACCATCTGGCCAGTCCAGCTGGTTCAACAGCCCCCATTGCTGCTCTGAAACATACAGTGCAACACCCACCGCCGCGGCCGGAAAGAGAAATCGCAATACGACAGTGTTTAAAACAACCAGGCCGATATTATTCAGCCAGCGCTCACCTTTGGAACGAGTGAGTTCACGCCGTGGCGCAACAATTTCCCAGAGCGCCATCACCAGGAAAATACCCAGAAAAAAACCGAGTCGAATAGCCGCTTCGTTTTCAAGGATAAAGTTATCCATGGCCTGCATGACAATTCCCGTTGTTGATTCTTCCGGCACTCTCGACTTTGTCCAGCGCCGCCAGTACCACATCGGTACCGGCGCCGGAGCGGTAAGCCTGTTCACTCAGGTAACGACGCCACTGCCGCGCGCCTGGTTGCCCCTGGAACAGGCCAAGCATGTGTCGCGTGATATGTTTGAGCAGCGTTCTGCCTTTCAGTTCCATCTCAATATACGGCAGCATTCGCCGGACCACCTCGCCCCGTGCCGGCACGGCGTGTTGATCGCTGAAGAAACGGCTATCAACGTCTGCCAGTATCCACGGATCATGATAAGCCGCGCGACCCAGCATGGCCCCGTCAGCATGCTGCAGGTGCTCCGCAACTTCATCCAGATTCGTTATGCCGCCATTGACAATGATTTCCAGCTGCGGAAAATCACGTTTCAGGCGCCATGCATACTCATAATTCAGCGGCGGAGTGGTACGGTTTTCCTTCGGACTGAGACCCTGCAGGAAAGCCTTGCGTGCATGTATCACGAATACCTCGCAACCATCCCCGCTGACCGTTTCGACAAAGCGGTGTAATTCCTCGTAGGAGTCCATGTCATCGATACCGATGCGCGTCTTGACAGTGACCGGGACCGAGACAGCCGCCTGCATCGCCGAGATACAGTCACCGACCAGCGCCGGCTCCGCCATGAGACAGGCGCCGAAACGACCTGACTGGACACGGTCGCTCGGACAGCCGACGTTCAGGTTGATTTCGTCGTAACCGTAATCCGCACCGATACGTGCACATTCAGCCAGCGCACGCGGCTCGCTCCCGCCGATCTGGAGCGCCACCGGGTGCTCGCTGTCGTGAAAGGAAAGATGGCGGTCCCGGTCGCCCTGCAACAACGCACCGGTGGTCACCATTTCCGTGTACAGTCGCGTGTGACGGCTGATCAGGCGCAACAGGTAGCGGCAGTGCCGGTCGGTCCAGTCAAGCATGGGCGCGACGGCAACACGACGTGTCATGGGAATATTGATACGGTTTCTCCACCCGCCCGGTTTTCAGAAAGTCGCCTGTGCAGCCGATAGTTTGATGTGGCGGCTGCCAGTAGTTGATGCCGGTCACATTATATGAATTTCGACTTTTGTATTGGCGCTACCGGTGCTATAGTCCAATTTAACGAAATATTTCAGAAATGTCCATATTTACCAAGGAGTTAGTTATGGATATCTACCGATTGACCGCACTGTTCCTGTCCCTGTTCCTGTTAACGTCAGGACCGGCAGCCGCTGATGTCCTGCTGATCGACAGCATGCAGTCCAATCCTGCCGTGCAGACGCCTCGATCCGGCGTCAGCATGGACGCCGTTCGCCAGGGCTACGGTAACCCGCTGACCGAGCATCCGGCCATTTCCACGGCAGCCGGCCCGCAGCAGCCGCCGATCACCCGCTGGGACTACAGCGGCTTCTCGGTGTTCTTTGAGCACGACCGTGTCGTGCACTCGGTTGTGCATCGCGCTTCAGGCAAATAACCCCGGATTCACACACGGCGTTCACCGGTAATCCGGTCACCACCTGTTGATTAGCGCACGGTGCTGATCCCCGAATTCGCCCCCCAGTCAGGCATCGTCCTGACATGGCCGCACGCCCGTTCCGACTGGCGAGACCTGCTCGCCGACATCACGCCGGTATATATCGACATTGCCCGTGCCGTTACCGCTACGGAACGCCTGCTGGTTATCTGTTATGACGACGCGCATCGTGATGCGGTCAATCACACCCTGGAAACCGCCGGTGTAACAATGGCCGGCATCCGCTTCACCTGTGTTGCGACCAATGATACCTGGGTTCGTGACTATGGACCGTTGTGTACCGCATTTCACGACACACCCATCCTGCATCACTTCACCTTTGACGGCTGGGACGGCAAGTACCCGGCATCCCTGGATAATGAAGTCACAGGTTCACTACATACGGCTGGCCTGTTTGGCGGGCTGGAATTGCGCGACCACCCACTGGTGCTGGAAGGCGGCAGCATCGATAGCGACGGCTGCGGCAGCCTGTTGACGACAGCGCGCTGCCTGACACAAACCGGGCGCAATCCCGGGGTCGATCGCACAGAAATAACGAAACTGCTGTGTGATTCGCTGGGCATGGAACAGGTACTGTGGCTGGATCATGGCGAGATTATCGGTGACGATACAGACGGCCATATCGACATGCTGGCGCGGTTTTGCAGCAAGGATACGATTGCCTTCACCGGCTGCGACCGTCGTGATGACCCGCACTACGCACCGCTCAGGGCCATGGCATCACAACTTGGAACCTTCAAAAATACTGCCGGACAGCCCTACCGGCTGCTGCCCCTGCCCTTGCCACAACCCTGTTTTGACGCGGATAATCGACGTCTACCAGCCAGCTATGCAAATTTTCTTATTTTGAACGACACTGTCCTTATGCCTGCTTATAACGATCCGGCCGATACAATCGCTGCAAATACACTTGCAGAGTGTTTTCCGACGCGTGACATTATCCCGATTGACTGCCGACCACTAATCCGCCAGGGCGGCAGCCTGCACTGTGCAACAATGCAGCTACCGGCAGGTGTACTGGTTAATATCGATGAGTGAACGCACGCTCAGGGTCGGACTGGTGCAGCACGCATGCACACAAAACCGTAACGCAAACCTGGCCGCGACTATCGAAGGGATAGAACGCGTCGCTGCCGAGGGCGCACAACTGGTCCTGTTGCAGGAATTACACCGTAGCCTGTATTTCTGTCAGCAGGAAGACCCGCAGCAGTTCGAACTGGCGGAAACGATACCCGGCGAAACAACCGCAACACTCGGCGCACTGTCGAAAGCGCTCGGTATTGTCATTGTCGGCTCTTTGTTTGAACAACGCGCCGCCGGCATCTATCACAACACGGCCGTGGTACTGGAAAGTGACGGCAGCCTGGCCGGCATTTATCGCAAGATGCACATACCCGATGATCCGGGATATTTTGAGAAATACTACTTCACGCCAGGTGACACCGGTTTCGTCACCATATCCACCTCGCTGGGCAAGCTCGGCGTGCTGGTTTGCTGGGACCAGTGGTACCCGGAAGCGGCCCGGCTGATGGCACTGGATGGTGCCGAAATCCTGCTCTATCCGACCGCCATTGGCTGGGATCACGATGCCAGTAACAGCATAAAATCCACTGAACTGGATGCCTGGCTGACAGTCCATCGTGCACATGCCATCAGCAACTGCCTGCCAGTGCTGGCCTGCAACCGCGTCGGTTTCGAAGCGGAACTGCCGGGCGCATCGCGTGGCATCCGTTTCTGGGGCAATAGCTGCATAATTGATGCGCAGGGTACGATCCTGGCAACCGCCGCAGACGATCAACCGGAGACACTGGTAGCCGACATTGATCTTGCCCGGACCGGTCAATTACGTACCACCTGGCCGTTTTTCCGCGACCGGCGCATTGATGCCTATGACGATTTACTCAAACGCTACCGGAATTGATGCAGATCATTTCCATGGATTTGCCAGTAATTAGAATGACTGCCATGCTAGCGGTGCGCCGCTCTGGCAAACGCAAGGATTAACTGAATGATACTCATACTGGCACCCGATACTGACAAGGACAGTATGGAATACCGGCAACTGCTGGAGTTCCTCAACAACCTGGAAAATATCCAGCACCGGGTACATGACGAAAAAGGCACGCAGCAAGTTCTCACCGAGATCTACCTGGTCGGCGATACCGCCTCCCTGCAAATCGATGAAATGGGCAGCCTGCCCTGCGTGGAGCGCGTGGTGCGCATCTCGGAAGAATATCGCGTACTCGGACGTCACCATGACGACCAGCGCCCGACCTATTTTGACTACAACGGGGTACGTTTCGGACAGGACACCCTGAATGTATTCGCCGGCCTGTGTGCAGTCGATACGCCAGAACACGCGGAAGCCATGCTGAAAGCACTTGCCGAACATGGCCAGGTATGCACTCGCATGGGCGCCTACAAACCACGCACCAATCCCTACTCGTTCCAGGGACACGGCAAGACCTGTCTGCCGTGGGTGTTTGAGCTGGCGGGTAAGTACGGGATCAAGGTAATCGCCATGGAGGTCACGCACGATACCCATATACATGAAATCCAGCAGGCGCTGGATGATGCCGGCCACCCGACCGGCGTCATGTTGCAGGTAGGAACACGCAACACACAAAATTTTGAGTTACTCAAGGCCATTGGCCGCGAAGCTGAATTCCCGGTGCTGCTCAAGCGCGGCTTCGGCATCACGCTGGAGGAATCGCTGAATGCCGCGGAATACCTTGCCAGCGAGGGTAATCGCCGGGTGGTATTCGGCCTGCGCGGCATGAAAACCAACATGGGCGATCCGCACCGTAATTTCATCGATTTCGCCCACGTGCCCGTCGTTCATCGGTTGACCCGGATGCCGGTCTGTATTGATCCGTCACATTCGGTCGGTACACGCGATGCAACGCATGACGGCATCATGGATATTTTCCATGTCACCGCGCAGGGTGTTATAGCGGGCGCCAACATGGTGCTGGTGGATTTTCATCCCAACCCGGGCAAGGCACTGGTCGACGGCCCGCAGGCGCTACGCATGAATGAACTGGGCTATTTCCTCGAGGATATTCGTATCGCCAGGCAGGCCTATGAACAGCGGCAGGCCCTTGCAACGGCCCATATTGCTTCGTTAAATAAATAATTTATCTGTAAGAATTCAATAGCCGCAGGTGACTGCATGCAGTACCGGGCGTTAACATAGAAGGTCCCGTACGGACTGCATAACCAGGGACAGGAGGATAAAACCATGAAAGTACTAGTTACACTACTCACACTGCTGGCAGGCCTGATATCCCAGCCGCTGTATGCCGATATCCAGCCGTTTGCTGCTGACACGGTCATGGCAGACGAATCCGGCGGCGATGACGGCAAACCGCCGACCGAGGAAGAAGAACCGGATTGCGAGTAAGCCCTGCTCACAGGGCCATACCACTAATGCAATGATCAATGAAAATGAACCCATTAAAGGAGCCTTACTTATGAAAGCCATCAAGACCCTGCTTGCCACCTCTGTCATTTCTGTCGCCCTGTTGTCGGCGACTGCCAGTCATGCCGAGAAGGCACTCGCTGTGAACATCGTCAAGGGCATGGGCTCGGTTGAAGTTATGCACAATGGCAAGAAGACCAGCATCATGCGTAACCAGGACCAGAAGAACACCGTCAACCCTGCGTTTGCCAAGACCTCCCGCAAATGTCCGCCGTTCTGCATCCAGCCATCCACGCTGGCACCGGGCGTCGAGACCATCGGTGAAGTCGAGATAATCGATTACCTGGCCAAGATGAGTGGCGGCGACAGTTCCATCCTGGTGATCGATTCACGCACACCCGACTGGGTCGCCAAAGGTACCATTCCTGGTGCAGTGAATATCCCGTGGACTGCTCTCAACCCGGCCAAGGGTGCCGACCCGATTTCCATCGGCGAAATCATGACCGAAAAGTTCGGCGTCAAGGACCTTGAAGGCCTGTGGGATTACTCCGATGCCAAGACCCTGGTCATGTTCTGCAACGGCATGTGGTGCGGTCAGTCACCGAACAACATCAAGAACCTGCTCAATTTCGGTTACCCGGCTCACAAGATCAAGTGGTACCGTGGCGGTATGCAGGACTGGGAGATTCTTGGTCTCAGCACGGTCAAGTAAGCCTGCTGCTTCTACAGTCAAAAAGGGGGCGGCCAGTGGCCGCCCCCTTTTTTTGTCTGTTATCCGTGCATGGATAACGGTCACGACGGGTGTTGAACTATAATTCAAGGCACCCATCCTGACTGGTACACGAAAATGAAATACATTGCCCTGTTACTTGTCCTTGCATACGCCAGCATTGCTACTGCCAGCGAAGTGTCAAAAGAAGTGCAAACGCCATATGCAGAACAAAAGGTCGTATTTGATTTCTACCTGGACAATCCTGACAAGATCAATTCCGCGCTGTTCTGGATCCGCTCACTGATCAACCCCCTCATGGATGAACCCTATGGGCTGGCACCCGAGTTCCTCGACATCAAGGTCGTGCTACATGGCACAGAAATCGTGACGGTTGCCCGCAAGAACTACGGCAAATACCGTGACGCGGTTGAAAGAATGCGTTACTACGCCAGCCTCGGTGTCGAGTTCAAGGTCTGCGGTCTCGCTGCCAGCGATTACGACTATGCGGTGGATGCTTTCCATGAATTTATCGATGTCGTCCCATCAGCCATCACCGAGCTGGCGCACTGGCAACTGCAGGGCTATGCGCTGATCACGCCAACTGTCGTCGAGAAACGTTTATCGATTGAGGAAATCCGCTGACTGGACAGGTTAGCGCGGTCAGGGTGCAACGTCTGACTTGTCGGTCTTCATCA
Organism: uncultured Halobacteria archaeon; assembly: GCA_963847565.1. Taxonomy (GTDB): domain Bacteria; phylum Pseudomonadota; class Gammaproteobacteria; order UBA9214; family UBA9214; genus UBA9214. Next base: position 15,973 of record CAWKAE010000025.1, on the reverse strand, counting down.
GCAATGGCGGCAGAAAAACAAAATCGGCAATCAGCGCCAACCCGATCGTGATAGCGGTCAGCAGGCCCATATCAGCATTTAACTTGAACGCGGATTGCGTCAGCACCATGAAACCGGCAATCAACACCAGCGTGGTGACGACCAGGGCTACACCGACAGTATGAAAGGCATAACGGACCGCATCGGGCGCATCCAGCCCCTGCTCACGCCGTGCCCGCAGGTACTTACTGAGGAAATGCACCGTATCATCGACGACGATTCCCAGTGTCATACCCATGACAACCGACATCCCCAGGCCGATCTGCCCGTCCAACAGCCCCCATAAACCGAACCCCATACCCGCCGGTGCCAGGTTTGGTATCAGGCTGACCAGGCCAATCTTGAAAGAGCGCAGGGCTACCATGAGGATTATAGATATCAGCACCAGCGCCAGGCTCGCGGCAATCAGCATACTGCGGATATTCCGCTGCCCGATATAGGCGAACATGACCGACGGGCTGGCACCTCCGGATTTCATGTACGGGGCATTTTCAGCCAGCCATGCCTGCGCGCCGTCCTCGATGGAGAGCAACTGGTTACTCGAAACGCTCTCCAGCGTCACTGTCATGCGCGTAGCCGACTTGTTGATGTCGATCTGGTTGTTCAAATCCAGACCGTACGGAAGTGACATTTCGTACAGCAACAGGTACTGCGCGGACAACTCGCGTTCGTCCGGCAAGCGGTACCATGACTCGTCGTCTGCATGCATGTTCTTGTTGAGACGCCGCATGATATCCGTCAGTGTATTTACATGCAGCACCCCGGGTTGCGCCTCGTACCATTCTGCAAAACGTTCAACATCGGCAAGAAAAGCCGGCTCGTTGATGCCGCCGACCTCACCGTTCCCAAGTGAATAGTCGATCGTATAAATACCGGTCAGGTTCTCACTCGCGAAGTCCGTCGCCGTCCTGAATGGAATGGAATCATCGAAGTATTTTACAAATTCGTCATTCAGTTCGTTACGGGGAATAAAGGCAACCAGCACAATAATCACGATCCCGGAAATCCAGAACAGGCTGTTTTGCCGGGCGACAACGAAATCCGCGAAACGATCCATACGCCCGGAATGGTGTGCAGGAGCGGCTTTTACGCGCACCGGCAGAATTGCCATGAGAGCCGGCAGGAACGTTACCGAGAAAACAAACGCAGCCGCCACGCCCATGGCCACGATGTTGCCCAGGTCCCGGAACGGTGGAGCATCACTGAAATTCATACTCATGAAGCCAATGACCGTGGTCAGCGACGTCAGGAATATCGGTTGCATGTTGATGCGCAGGCTCTCCACGATCGCGCTGTGCTTGTCCATGCCCTTGCGCATGGCATGCAGAAAAGTGACCAGGAAATGCACACAATCAGCCACGGCCAGTGTCAGGATGATCGGCGGAGACGACGCGGACGGTGGCGTCAGCGCCATACCCAGCCAACCGGCCAGGCCCATTGCCGTCAGGATACTGAATACAATAACGAGAAACGTGCCGATCATAGATGGCAGCGAGCGCAGCAGGAACACCAGCGTCACCAGTACGATTACAAACATGAGCGGAATCAGCGTCTGCTGATCGCGTATGCTGACTTCCGGGAAACTGTTGTTCATGATCACCATGCCGGTGAGATAAACATCCAGGTCCGGATTCTCCGCCTTGACCTGCTCGACCAGCTCGCGCGCATGTTTCGTAATAGCCGGGACTTCCTCACCGGTACCGTTATCCGGCAGCTGGATCGTGACATTGACACCCGTCACATGACCCTGCGCCGACACCAGCCGGCTGACCAGTAACGGTTCGTTGACGGCGATCTCGCGTATAGCAAGCAACTCTTCCGGGGTAAGCACCGACGGATCAGGCACCAGGTCAGCAACAATCAGGTCATCGCCCTCGGCGCGCGTATGCTGATAATTACTCAGCGAGTCGACCCGCAGGGAATAAGGCAACTGCCAGGCTTCTTTCGTCAGGGCGGCGACACTGGCCAGTGTTTCCCGGGTAAAAACGTTGCCATCTTTCGGCGCCAGCACAAACAGCACGTTGTCCGTCTTTGTGTAGGTATTCTGCAATTCCTCGAAGGCAAGCAGCTGCGGGTTATCCTCGCTGAAGAACACCCGGTAATCGGTCTTGAATGTCAGGAAACGGCCACCGCTCGCGGCAAGGGCAACCAGGAGTATCGTCATCAGCAGGATGGCGTAACGCCAGCGAATTACCCAATCACCGTATGCCCTGGTCATTTTTACGTATTTTCCTTTGAATGCGAGCCCGCGCTGACGGATAATGGTGTAGCGCAAACAGAATCCGGATCATATACCAGCAGTATGGTACCTACCAAACCCGGATCACACAGCGAGGAGTTACCAATGAGTGCAATCAGAATGTTGTTCATCGTTATGGCCGCAATGATCGGTGTCGGTATCTGGCTGACCGGCTACCAGAATGTACACTGGTTTTTGTATTTTCCGCCGGCCGCCTTGCTGTTTGCCGGCATTACGGGTATTTGTCCCGGCTACATGGTATTCAGAAAACTGGGTTTCAAGGGGCAGGACTCCGGCACACGCGTCTGAATGACTGACACAGAAATATTGACGCCCTGTCAGGTCTACAGGGCGTTTTTTCTTCTCTCTTATTGCAATGCCTCGCTCAAGCACATCCCAAAACCGCACCGCACAGGCCCGGTCTATCTGGCAGCCCGCCATGCCCGTAGACCACGGCCAGTGCAGCTGGCACGGATTGCAGGGGGACAGCCTCGCGCTTGCTGTTTGTAATGCCGTAAAACAGTCGAGCGACCTGGTCGTGGTGGTGTCGGCGAATATGCAAATCGCCGAACAACTGCGCGACCAGTTCATGTTCTTCGATAGCGGGAACAAGACATCGGCCAGCATTTTCCCCGACTGGGAAACATTACCCTACGACAACTTCTCGCCACACCAGGATATTGTCTCGGAACGCCTGTCGACGCTCTACCGCTTACCGCAACTCAAACAGGGCTTGCTGGTGGTCGCGGCGCCTACCCTGATGCAACGTCTGCCACCGGCAGACTTTGTCACTCGCAACAGTCTTATCATGAATACCGGCGAGCGCCTGGTACTCGATGAAATGCGCGTACGCCTCGATCACGCCGGCTACCGCTGCGTATCACAGGTCATGGAGCACGGTGAATTTGCCATTCGCGGCGCATTACTGGACCTGTACCCGATGGGCAGCCGCCGGCCCTGTCGTATCGATCTGTTCGACGATGAAATAGAGTCGATCAAGACATTTAACCCGGAAGACCAGCGTTCACTGGAACAACTGGACGCGGTGAGAATCCTGCCGGCACGTGAGTTCCCCTTTGATGAAGCATCGATCAAGCTGTTCCGTCAACGTTTTCGTGCAGAGTTTGAGGGAGACCCGCAAGCCAGCCCGGTCTACCGGGATGTCAGCAACGCGATTGCACCGGCCGGTATTGAATACTATTTCCCGTTGTTTCTGGACCAGACCGCCACCCTGTTCGACTACCTGCCGAACGCCTGCACCGTCATCCAGCTGGATGGGACAGAGTCGGCTTTTGATGCCTTCGAGCGCCAGGCCAGTGAGCGCTATGAGGCCAGGCGACATGATCACGAACGCCCCTTGCTGGATCCGGCCAGCCTGTTCATCAACGCCGGCGAATGCATTGATCAGCTGGCGCAGCGTCCGGGAATCCAGGTCAGTCCTTTCAAGGATGCAGCTGCGACAACCGACGCCGGTCACTTCGGTACACGCTTGCCCGCCAACGTCAGGTTGCGCCCGCGGACAGATCATCCCGCGGAAGCGCTGCAACGCTACATCGAGGAATTTCATGGCCGAATACTGATTACCGCCGAATCTACCGGGCGACGGGAAACGCTGCAGGACCAGTTGCGCGGCTTCGGGCTGCGCACCACCACCGTCACGGACTGGCAGGCATTTATCAAGGCGGACACGGCGCTGGGAATCGCCGTCGCACCACTTGAACAGGGTTTTGTCATTGATTCACCGCCCCTGGCGGTCATCCCCGAAACCCTGCTGTTGGGCGAACGCGCCCAGCAGGCGCGTCGACGCAAACCGTCACGCGACCCGGCCAGCATCGTCCGCAATCTCGCCGACCTGGAAATAAACGCACCGGTTGTACATGAGGAACACGGTGTCGGCCGCTACCTGGGACTTGAGTCAATCGACGCCGGTGGCATAGAAACCGAGTACCTGGCACTGGAATACGCCGGTGGCGACAAGCTCTACGTACCGGTTGCGTCACTGGAGCTGGTCAGCCGCTATACCGGCGCATCACCGGAAAATGCGCCATTGCACCGGCTGGGCAGCGATCAATGGGAGCGTGCCCGGCGCAAGGCGAGCAAACGTATCCGCGACGTTGCCGCCGAGCTGCTTGATATTTACGCCCGGCGTGCCGCCCGCAAGGGCCATGCGCACGCCGCACCAGAGGACGACTACACCACCTTTGCAGCCACCTTCCCGTTTGAGGAAACACCCGACCAGGAAGAATCGATCCAACAGGTCCTGAACGATATGCAATCACCCATGCCAATGGATCGCCTGGTGTGCGGTGACGTCGGCTTTGGCAAAACGGAAGTCGCCATGCGGGCTGCATTTCTCGCCGTACAGAGCGGCCGGCAGGTTGCCCTGCTGGTGCCGACCACGTTGCTTGCACAACAGCACTACCAGAACTTCTGTGACCGGTTCTCAAGCTGGCCGGTACGTATTGAACTGATGTCGCGCTTCCGCAGCAAGTCGCAACAGGGAACTGCCATCAGGGGACTTGCTGACGGCACTGTTGATATCGCAATCGGCACACACAAACTGATCCAGCCTGATGTCATTTTCAAACAGCTGGGACTGCTGATTATCGACGAGGAACATCGCTTCGGTGTGCGGCAAAAGGAAAGAATCAAGGGACTGCGGGCCGAAATAGACATTCTCACGCTGACGGCCACGCCGATACCGCGCACACTCAATATGTCACTGGCGGGCATGCGCGATCTGTCCATTATCAGCACGCCACCACCCAACCGGCTGGCGGTGAAAACATTCGTATGCGAGTGGAACACGGCCCTCATTCGCGAGGCCTGTCTGCGCGAGATCAAGCGCGGCGGACAGGTATATTTTCTGCACAACGATGTTGCCAGTATTGATCGCATGGCCACCGAACTGGCGGACATAGTCCCCGAGGCAGCGATTGCCATCGCCCATGGCCAGATGCGCGAACGCGACCTCGAGAAGGTGATGCTCGATTTCTACCATCGGCGTTTCAACCTGCTGCTGTGCTCAACGATCGTCGAAAGCGGCATCGACGTGCCGACGGCCAACACCATCATCATGAATCGCGCCGACAAACTGGGGCTGGGGCAACTGCACCAGTTACGTGGCCGGGTTGGGCGCTCGCATCACCGCGCCTATGCCTATCTTATCACCCCGCCGCTACGCGCCATGTCGGCGGACGCCGTGAAACGACTGACCGCGGTCGAGTCCATGGAAGAGCTCGGCGCCGGCTTCACCCTGGCAACCCACGACCTGGAAATTCGCGGGGCGGGGGAACTGCTCGGCGACGACCAGAGCGGCCAGATCCATGAAATCGGCTTTTCAATGTATAACGACCTGCTGGAACGCGCCGTCAGGGCACTCAGGGAGGGCCGCACCCCGGCACTCGACGAGCCGCTACACCAGGGTCCGTCGATCGAGCTGCTGGTACCTGCCCTGCTCCCGGACAGTTACATACCGGACGTGCATACCCGCCTGGTGCTGTACAAGCGTATCTCGGGTGCCGCATCGGCCGAGGAGCTGGATGAGCTGCAGGTGGAAATGATCGATCGCTTCGGCCTGCTGCCGGACCCGGCAAAGAACCTGTTCCGCATCGCCGCCTTCAAAGTACTGGCCGCCCCGATGGGTATCAAGAAAATCGAGTTCGGCACCACCAGCGGACACATTCATTTTACCGACGCACCGGAGATTGCCACGGAGCAGCTGATCGAAATGGTCCAGAACCATCCGCAGCAGATCAGCTTTGAAGGCAATAGCAGGCTGCGTCTGTCCGGCGACTTTTCCACAGACAGCTCGCGATTTGATACAGTTAGCAACCTGCTGGCAATGCTCGCCGGCAAGCCACACAAGCTGTTACGGGACAACTGAATCCATGCCAATACTGAAGAGACTTCACACCCTGCTGCTCGCTTTTTTTATCGCCGGCATTTGCGCTGCACCGGGCGCCTTCGCGCAACGGCTCTATGACGTGGAAATTATCGTCTTCAGCCATAATACCGGCCAGGATCAGGGTGAGACCTGGCAGCAGCCGGTCGACGGTGCCGGACGTGCGCGCGGGCAGTTCCAGGATAACCGCTTCACCGAATTGTCATCTTCACGCTACAAGCTCGGGCCGGTCAGGTACAGCCTGCAAGCAGACGGCGCCTATACCGTGCTGTTTCACCGCGCCTGGCGACAACAGGCGTCCAGCCCGTCGAGCGTTGCTGACTACCCGCTCCATTCCTTTTCCAGCGACACCAACAGCAGCGTCGAGGGCGCCATCAGCCTGGTGCGTGGTCGATACCTGCACCTCGATGTTGACCTGCTGCTAATGAACGCGGCCGGCGACGCGCCGGGGCAATACTCTGACGGTCCGGGCAATACACCCGCTTACCGGTTACGCGAGAAACGTCGTATCAAGAGTAGCGAGTTGCAATACTTCGACCATCCCCGCTTTGGCCTGATTGCCATGGTCACGCCATACAGCGCACCGAAACCGGCTGCGGCAGCAACCCCTGCTGAATCTGCCGAACCGGCAGCAACGCCAGACGCGACGACTGCCGTGCCACAACCCTAACCGGTTGCTGTGATGACCTGTTCGAGTATTGCCCTGACCTGGTCCATCCCGCGCGTCAGGTTCACTTCAATGTTATCCATACTGATAACACCTTCACCACGACCGGCCGCCGCGTTGGCCGACACCGCGATCGCGGCGTAACACAGGCCCAGCTCACGCGCGAGCGCCGCCTCGGGCATGCCGGTCATGCCCACCATGTGACAGCCATCGCGCTCCATGCGATCGATCTCGGCGGCCGTTTCCAGCCGGGGTCCCTGGCTGGCGCCGTATGTCCCCCCGGCGACGACTGCAACACCGGCCGTAGTGGCCGCCTCCAGCAAGATCTGGCGCATCTCTTCGCTGTAAGGCTCGGTAAAATCGATATGCGTCACTTCGCTCAGGTCCGACTCAAAGAAGGTATGGTTACGTGACCAGGTGTAGTCAATAATCTGGTCCGGAATAACAACCGTGGCCGGCACCAGGTCACTGCGGATACCGCCGACTGCGCACACGGCAATCACGCGACTGATACCGTGCGCTTTCAATGCCCACAGGTTGGCCCGATAGTTGACCATGTGCGGAGGAATGGTATGCCCATACCCGTGCCTGGCAAGGAAGATAACGTCCTTGCCACACAGTCGACCGAAGGTCAGCGCACCGGATGGTTCACCATAGGGCGTGTGCATGACTTCACGCCGTTCAATCTCGAGCTTGCTCAGCCGGGTCAGCCCGGTACCACCGATTATTGCCAGTTCACTCATGAATACCGCCATCGCTCCTGCTTGCTACAGACCCGGTTCAGTGATCGCCGAGCGCGAAAATACCGTTCAGGTTTCTGAGGTACCCTTTGTAATCCATGCCAAAACCAAACACATAGCGATCATCAACATGCAGGCCTGTGAAATCGGCCTGCACATCGTCACTGCGTCGGTCATGCTGCTTTTCGATAAGCACCGCGCTGTAGATGTCGGCTGCACCCGACTCCCGGCAGAACCTGAGCACATCGGCAAGCGTGTGGCCCTCGTCAAGGATATCGTCAACCACCAGCACCGTACGTCCCTGCAGTGAAATATCCGGCTCGGACACCCATTCGACCACGTGACCACTGGTGCTACCACGGTAACGCGTGGCATGTAAATAATCGGTCTCCAGCGGAAATGCCAGCCGCGTCAACAGGTGGCCGGTAGGAATAATGCCACCGGTCAGCACGCACAGCACAACCGGCAGGGAATCACCCAGCACCCGGGTGATTTCAGCGGCCATGCGATCCAGCGCCACGCTGATATCTTCCGGACCATGGAGCTGTTCTGCGTTGGCAAGAATACGGTCTAGTTCAGTCCGGTCTAGCGTCATTGGCCATTGCCCGTTCAAGCGCCGGCGCATGAACTGTAGAGGTTGGATAAGCAATCTCGGCACCATGACCGGTAATAATATCGCTTATTTTCAGCAACACATCCTCCTTGATCTCGTGAAAGCGTGTCCACACCGTGGTGTGTGTGAATGTATAGATGAAAAAGTCGAGTGACGATGCACCGAACTTGTTGAAATTAACCATCAGTGTCTGTTCGCTGTCTATCTCCGGATGCGCCTGCAGCATGGCGCGGACGTCGTCGAGTATCGCTGGCAGCTTGTCCAGGTCATCGTAACGAATCCCGATCGTTTCATTGATGCGCCTGCGCGTCATGCGCGACGGATTGATCACCGCAATCGTCGAAAATATTCCGTTTGGAATGTAGATCGGTCGCTTGTCGAAAGTGCGTATGCGCGTCAGGCGCCAACCGATATCCTCGACTGTCCCTTCAATCTCGCGGTCCTCTGACCGAACCCAGTCACCGACCGAGAACGGCCGGTCAAGGTAGATCATCAGGCCGCCGAAGAAATTGGCCAGCAGGTCTTTTGCTGCAAAGCCGATCGCGATACCGCCGATGCCACCAAATGCCAGCACGCCCGAAATGCTGAAACCAAGCGTCTGCAGTACGACCAGGACCGCCGTGATCATAATTGATGCACCGACCAGTTTGCCGAGAGCATCGACCGTGGTTACATCAATAGGTTCTTCGCGTTGGCTGTTCTGCTGGATGATATTCTGTTGCATGTTGCGCTTCAATCGCAGCAGGAACCACGCGATCGCAACGATGACACCCACGTCCCTGACCGGTCCAACTGCATTGAATATCGGTGCCGCTGTTTCCGCCTTTGCAATCTCTGCAGCAAAGGCGATGCCGACCACCCAGATAAGTAAATTGAGCGGTCGCTGAATTGCACCAACCACGGCATCGTCCCAGGGCGTGCTGTTTTGCTGCAACCGCTTGTACAGGCGGTTGACCATGATGCGAACCACCAGGTTAAGCAACAGGACGCAAAACACCACAACAAATAACTGTACGACCCAGGCATTGGCACCTGCCCAGTGAGTGAGTGCTTCATAATAGGGAAGTTCTTTTAGAGTCATAACAGAATAATATTACGTATATTGCTGATTAGTATTGTAAATGACAGCGTCACCAGCTAGCCAATGACGCCCCGTTCGGTTCGGTGCCGTTACTACAGCTCGAGGTCAAGCTCGGGATTTTCCTCGTAACCGCGCACGGCGGCAACTGCCTGCTCCCAGCGCGGATCGGCGTGCAGGTGTTGCAGCTCGCTCGAATGACGGCCATGCATACGAACCATGCGCGACTGGGCAACCGGATCCTGGTACCCGGAAAGTGCATCGGCCACCCTGGCTGCCTCACTGCGCTGGTTACACACAAGCACCATATCACAGCCCGCTTCCAGTGCTGCAAATGCGCGCGAGGGAAAGTCACCCGCACAGGCGGCCCCCTCCATGCTCAGATCATCACTGAATACCAGTCCCTGGAAACGGTATCTTTCACGCAATATATCCCGTATCCATACACGGGAAAAACCGGCCGGTTGGGCATCGACCTTTGAATAGACAATATGCGCCATCATGACAGCCGCCATACCGTAGTGGATCATGCGCCGGAACGGAACCATGTCCCACTGCTCGATATCTTCGTAGGCGCGGTCGTCCTCGGGAAGATCCGTATGCGAATCAGCAACCACTGCACCATGCCCCGGAAAGTGTTTGCCGGTCGCCGCCATACCGGCATCCTGCATGCCCGCCTGGTACGCTGCCGCAAGTTCGGCAACCACTTCCGGGCGTTTATGCAATGCCCGGTCGCCAATGATCGTTGACACACCGAAATCAAGATCAAGCACCGGCGCAAAACTGATATCAATTCCAACTGCACGCAGTTCGGTAGCCATCAACCAGCCTGTTACCCGGGCCAGGTGCTTTGCACGTACCTTGTCAGTATCGAATATGCTGCCGAGGCAGCCAGGCGGCGGCAGGCGTGTAAAGCCGTCCCTGAAACGTTGTACCCGACCGCCTTCCTGGTCGACAGCTACCAGCAAGTGAGGATCGCGTGCGGCGTGTATTTCCCTGACCAGCGCCTGCACCTGCTGCGTTGATTCGTAATTGCGTGTAAACAGGATTACCCCGCCCACAGCCGGGTGCTGCAGCAATTCCCTGTCTTCTGCACACAGCTCGCAACCCTCGACATCGAGCATCAGCGGTCCCAGCGTCACTCCCCACCTCCCGTATTTATGGCCAGCCGGGTATCCATCCGGTCACGTAAGGAATCGCCCAGCAGATTGACAGCCAGCACAATAAACATAATCGCGACGCCCGGGGCAAGCACCATGTGTGGCGCTACCAGCATATAGCGCGTGCCATCGCGAATCATGGCGCCCCACGAGGCGGTAGGTGGCTGTACACCCAAACCCAGAAATGACAAACCTGCTTCGGCAATGACCACCGCAGCCACGCCAAATGTTGCCTCGACAATCAGTGGTGCAGCCATCAATGGCAGCAGGTGCCGGCGCACGATACGCCAGCGACGGTTACCCAGCGCCACGGCGGCCTGCACATGTTCGCGGTTCACCAGCGATAAAACCTGCGCCCGTGACAGCCGCGCGTAACCAACCCAACCGACAGCCGTCAATGCCATGATCACATTTTCAATGCCCGGCCCCAGCAAACCCGCCAGTGCAATGGCCAGCAGGATACCGGGAAAAGCCAGAAATGTATCGACCAGCAGGACTGCCACCCGGTCCCACCATCCGCCACGGTAGGCCGTCAGCGTACCGAACAGGGTACCGAACAGCATTGACAACCCAACCACCCAGACAGCCACAAGAAACGATGTGCGCGCACCGACCAGCAATCGCGATGCAATATCACGACCGAGATCGTCATAACCGAGCAAGGCAGCGGACGTCGGCGGGTCGAGTATATGCTCAAGTGCAATTCGATCCGGTGTCAACGGCAGACTGCCGGCCAGTAGCGCGGCGATCGCCCATACCAGCACAATCATCAAAGGCACGCGCAGGCGCATCAGGCTGACGTGCCCAGGCGGATGCGCGGGTCAACCCAGGCATAGGCAAGATCAGTCAGCAGGTTTACGATGACATAGGTGACACTGATCAGCAGTACGCAGGCCTGCACCACCGGATAGTCACGGCTCTGAATGGCCTCGATGGTCAACAGCCCGACCCCTGGCCAGGAAAATACGGTTTCGGTAATCACCGCACCGGCCAGCAAGGCACCCAGTTGCAGGCCCATCAGGGTGATGACCGGCAGCAGTGCATTACGCAAGGCATGATGCAGTATAACCCGCCGCGGTGACAGCCCCTTCGCCCGCGCTGTTCTCAGGTAGTCTTCATGCAAAACCTCGAGCATGCTGCTGCGTACCATGCGCGAAAGCACGGCAGCCAGCCCGGTACCGAGCGTCAACGCCGGCAGAATCACCGAGGCCACCCCCCCCTGACCACTCACCGGCAACCAGCCAAGCCACAGCGAGAACACCAGGATGAGAAGCGGTCCCAGCCAGAAATTCGGAATAGACACACCCAGCAGGGAAAAACCCATCGCGCCTGTGTCCCAGTGGGTATTGCGACGAATTGCGGCAACAATCCCCAGCGGCAGGGCCAGCACAACGGTCAATAGCAGTGTGACGCCGGCCAGCAGCCCGGTCGCAGGCAAGCGATCAAGCAGGAGGTCTGTGACTGGCTGGCGGTAATGTATGGATGTACCAAGATCAAGCTGCGCCAGGCCACCGATATAGCCCAGGTACTGCTCATGCAGAGGCCTGTCCAGGCCAAGTGCGCTGCGCAGCACCTGCCGGTCGGCCGCGGAAGCGCTTTCGCCCAGCATGATCTCGACCGGGTCACCCGGCACCAGGTGCAATAACAGGAAGACAATGCTGACTACCCCCAGCACCACGAGGCATGCACCCGACAGTCTCTGCAGCAGGTAGGACGACATGGCGGGAAATTATATAGATAACCCGCCGCAATATCCTACATCAAGGATGCTACGCATAAAAAAAGGCCCGGTGAAATCACCGGGCCTTCGCAGACTTACAGCCCCGGAACCGGGGTTAGCTCTTGCCTATATCTTGATACCCAGCTTCTCGAGCGTCTGGATAGTCATACCACCCGTGGGCAGGCTGTGCTTGCGCTGGAACGCATCGGCAGCTGCCATGGTGTCACGACCGAGAACGCCGTCAATGGTGCCCGGATCAAAACCGGCCTTTTTCAGGCCATTCTGGATTTGCAGGACGAGGTCACGTGTCGTGTTGGTCTCGCACAGAACCGGACGCCATTCCTGGCTGGCATCGGATACCTTGGTGTGTTTCGGCACGATCTTGTGACGAGCCGGTATCGGGATACGCTTCTCAGAGGCAGCGGAAACCAGCTTGTGCATACGAATATTCTTGTAGCTCGCAGGCACTGCCACCTTCTTCACGATCGCCTCTTTGTCAATGACCCGCTTGGTAATGGTCTTGTATTTTGCCGGTACGGCTGACAGGCAGTAGGTACGGCCAGTCGCCTTGCCTTCGCCTGATGCACCTGCCGGATTCCAGCCGACCATGGCGTCTGACACCTTTACGCTCCGCGTAATTGTCTGGTACTCGGCCTCAACCGGTGTGCGCTTTTCGATTGAAGGCTTGGCAAGTTTCTGTACCTTGACAGTTTTGTACTCAGCCGGGATCTCAACCTTCTTGATCGACGCTGCTGACTTGAGCACACGTTTCTTCAGCGTGGTGTACTTGGCAGGGACTTCGACCAGGCACATAATCTCGCCGGTGGCATTATCAATCCGCTCATTCAGACCGCGACCGGATTTCCAGGTCGTGTAAGCAGGCGATGCGAGCACCTTCTCCTCGACGGTGTCGTATTCGGCCGGGACTTCAATCATTTTGAAAGAAGCTTCCTTGACGAGCACCTTCTCTTCGACCCAGTTGAATTCCGGCTCGGTGGTCAGGATCTTTTCTGATGCTGCGGTCTTCAGCAACTTCTCCTGCTTCGTTTCAAAACTCGCTGGCCGGTAAAATTCATTGAAGCACTGACCCGCCTGGGCTTGCGCAGGCAAGCCAAGTGCCAGCGCCGCAGCCAGGTCACGTTCACCGACCTGCTTGGACTTGTCGCCGGGACCCAGGCGCCAGACCGTGTGTGCCGGCGAAATTTCAATTTTTTCCTCGACAGTCTTATAGGTTGCCGGCTCAACGACCAGCTTCTCAGATTCCTGCAGGACAGGCACGCGAACTTCTGTCCATTCGTACTTGGCGGGAATGATTTCAATCTTTTCGCTGGCCTCGGCAATGACGACCTTCTCGTCGATGGTCTTGTACTGGGCCGGCGCCATGACCTTGGCATAACATTCACCAGGCCGCGCATTGGCCGGTAGCAGGCCGGCACCGGCTGCATCACCGGCCGCGTAAACACCGCTACTTAAGGCACCGGTCGCCAGAACCACGGCAACAGAAGCCAGATTTGCTCGTTTGTAAATTTCCATACTGTTGATACCTCCGATTGTTTTATTTTGACTCCTGATCCCAGGATCAATCTGATTCTAAACACGGCCAGACTATACTGATTGAATCACGCTGAGTCTAAGCCAATCACGGCTATTTGACGCATGGCAAGCCGGGATTCGGCCGCGGTTGTGACGTCAGATGACGACAGTCTGGACGCCTATCGAGGGGATTTTGTAACAGAAGGTATTAAAAAACAGGGAATTTCCGGTGAATGACGCCCAGATCCGGCTGTCCCGCTGTACTGGACCTGTTGCCAGTTAACGACAGATCGGGCTTTGTTAACAATGCTGGCCTCGCGGCCACATGGCTACTCGGCAGCCACTACCAGCAGCACTGCCCCCTGGACACGCTCTGCCAGGTCCGCGAGTCCGGCCGGTGAGGCCGCCTGCAACGACTGCGGTGCAGCGTCAGTATGTGGCATTGCACGCAGGGCTGCGTGCACCTTCTCGGCCTTGACGGCATAGCTCAGACCCGGTTGTGTCCCGCTCGAACCAGTGTCATCCCCAAGCATGGCTGCCATGACGCCAACAACCTCGCCATTCATGTTGATCAGGGGCCCACCGCTGTTGCCGGGTTGTATCTGCACAGAAGTCTGATAGCTGGTCGGGTCATCGCGGTAACCGTTTGCCGCACTGATGATACCCGTTGAAAGTTTTGGCGTACGACCGAGAATATCCACGCGCGGGAATCCAAGTGTGAATACACTGCTGCCGGTACGCGCACCATCGCGGGCAAGCGGTAAGGCAGGCGGTAGCGAGGAAGTTCCTTGAATACGTAACAATGCAATGTCGTTCAACTCATCTCGCAACACAACGGCTGCAGGATAACGCTGACCATGTATATCGTACAGGTCGACAATTGAAACATCTGAGACAACATGCTCGCTGGTTACGACATACCCTGAAGAAACAGACCATGCCGTGCCGGTCGAAGTCCCGGCCAACCCGTTCAGGAAATCATTGACGCCTGTATCCGGTTCTTCAATTGATTGCGCATGCAAACCTGCCTCGAGCATGGCACGTGCTGCCTGTAAGCCCTGTGCAGCCGCGCGCTCAATCCAGTTGTTTGCGGTTTTCCGGTTCTTCTCAACACCCTGTCCGTCGCGGTACATGAGTCCGAGATTATATTGCGCAGCAGCCAGTCCGTTTTCAGCCGACTGCCGATACCAGTGCACAGCACGAACGGGGTTCACTTCAAGGCCACGACCGGCGTCGTACATTAGACCAACATTTAATTGCGCGTTCGGGTCGCCCTGTTCCGCCAGTGGCATCCAGTATTGCAGCGCTGTTCTGTATTCGCCTGATTCATACGCATCCCAGCCGCGCCTGAAATCGTCGACTTCAGCCGGCCCGGCACTTGCAGAAAATGACAGGCAGAGCAGCGCCAGCCCGAAGCATGCAGCTGTATTTCTGACGAGCAACGCATATCCATATGCGCGTGTGTATTTCAATTCCATTGCCGTGCCTCCTAGCCCAGGAGAAGTTCGGTTATATACCGTAGCGGCCAGCATGGAAACAAACTTGAAAAAGACGCTGAATGCCATCAAACAGCGGCAGGCCGGACCCGACGGGACCGGACATATAATAACATAATCAGCAAGTTAATAATTTTGGCGCGACAGAGCAGTCGACGCCATGAAAAATCGATTATCTACGCAGCTTGCCAAGCAACCCGGTACCGAACAGCCCGACCAGCAATAACAAACCGACTGGCGGCTCAGGCACCTCGCCATAGAGATCGAGCCCAAGCGGCACACCACCCTGGCCCTGAAAATCTGCCCGATCGGTACTGCCGTTAGCGTTCAAGCAGTTATTACCCCACAGGTACAGCCGGCTATCGTCAATATAATTCGGGCCATCATCCACAGTGCCGCCATTGAAGTTGCGCTGGGCAAAATAGAATACACCCTCGTCCAGGTAAACCTGCCGATGACTCCAGCACGTAGTCGAGCGCGAGCAGTTCGGTTTCACCACCGGTGAAGGTGACAGTGTTGCTCGTCATACCGTCGATCTACAGCATCCAGTCACTACTCCCAGCCCGAAGTTGCCAGTGCCGCTCATGGCGCCCGTCGCAGTGCCCGCTGCCCGTCAATAGTCAGACTCCCCATAATGCTGATCTTTTCACCATTGGCGAAAAATCCGCTGTTGCCCATTTCGTCAGTACCCGCATGCAGCCAGCTACTCGAGAACCCGGGCGCGCTGCCCTGGCCGATGTCGTATGTCAGTGGGTATGCCTGTACTGTCTGCATGTAACAGCCG
>CAWKAE010000024.1:0-61502 GCA_963847565.1 uncultured Halobacteria archaeon | reverse complement strand
CCGCGCCCGGAGACACGGAACTTGTCGGGGTCGGCAGTTTCATCGACGCGCAGTGCGACGTTGTGAATCAGTTCCCGGTCCAGTCGTTCCTGGATATTACGCGAGGTAACGTACTTGCCGTCCTTGCCGGCAAACGGCGAATTGTTCACCTGGAAGGTCATGCTGACGGTTGGTTCGTCGACGCTCAGTGCCGGTAATGCCTCGACATTGTCCGGCTGGCACAGCGTATCCGAGATGTTCAGTTTGTCGATGCCGGTAAAGGCGATGATGTCGCCGGCCTGTGCCTCGGCGACCTCGATGCGTTCAAGGCCGTGGAAACCGAACACCTGCCCGACCCTGGTGTTGCGGGTCTTGCCGTCGCGGTCAATCAACGTGGTCTGCATATTGGTGCGTATCTTGCCGCGGGTGATGCGGCCGACACCGATGACGCCGACGTAACTGCTGTAGTCGAGCGAGCTCACCTGTAACTGGAGCGGGCCGTCAGGATCAACCTGCGGCGGCGCGACATGCTCGACGATGGCTGCAAACAGCGGCGTCATGTCGTCGGCCATATCATCGGCTTCATTACCCGCGTAGCCCTGCAGGGCGGAGGCGTAGATCACCGGAAAATCCAGTTGCTCATCGGTGGCGCCGAGGCGGTCAAACAGGTCGAAGGTCTGGTCCAGCACCCAGTCGGGCCGGGAGCCGGGGCGGTCGATCTTGTTGATGACGACGATCGGTTTCAGACCGAGATTGAATGCCTTCTCCGTCACAAAACGGGTCTGCGGCATCGGTCCCTCGACGGCATCGACCAGCAACAGCACCGAGTCGACCATCGACAGCACGCGCTCGACCTCGCCGCCGAAATCGGCGTGTCCGGGGGTGTCGACGATATTGATGCGGTAATCGTTCCAGCGGATCGCGGTGTTCTTCGACAGGATGGTGATGCCGCGTTCTTTTTCCAGGTCGTTGGAGTCCATAACGCGCTCGGGCGCAGCGGCGCGATCGCCGAACGTGCCGGACTGCGACAGTAACTGGTCGACGAGTGTGGTCTTGCCATGATCGACGTGCGCGATGATGGCGATGTTTCGCAAGTTATTGATCATTCGGGAAAGGCTCTTGTGCCCGGAGGGCAGGTCCAAAGGGCTGCGATTATACAAGAAGAACGTGCGGCGCGCGTTATGTGTTTGATGTTGCCGGCGTTTGAGCCATATTGCCGGTCGCGTGGCAGCCCGGTTTTCACCCGGTTACGTAGTTGTTGTATCCTGTTTACGTTTAAACCGGTTTGATCCTGGGGTAACTGTATGAAAAGCCTGCTGGTTGTGGCTCATGGCAGCCGCCGCGAAGAGTCCAATGACGAAATCCGCACCCTGACCCGCGCACTTGCAAGCCGGGCAACTGATGATTTCACGCACATCGAATGTGCCTTCCTGGAGCTGGCGGAACCGTCCATCCCGGACGGCCTGCGCATCGCCATCGCCGCCGGTGCCACGGAAATCGTGGTGCTGCCGTACTTCCTGTCCGCCGGCCGGCACGTGGTCAAGGACATTCCCGCCGAGGTTGAGGTGGTGCGCAGCGAAAGCCCGGCCGTATCAATTACCATTGCTCCGTACCTCGGTGCCGCACCTGCGCTGGGTGACGTGCTGCTCGAACAGGCGCAGTCATCCTGACGCGGCGATAGCCGGCACTGATCGCTGCTGCTGTTTTCGTTATTCCGCACTCTCCGGGCCGAGTTCTATATAGAAGCTGTGCAGGGTTTTGTCGGCCGGTGGCCATGTCGGCCGGGTTGTCCGCAGGCGTGCCTCCACCGTCACCGCATCCGCTGACCGGTAAGCAAGTGTGCTGACAAAGCCCCGAAACGGATTCAGCAATCGTTGTGAATAACAATTAAACGTCATGTCATGTAGCGAAAATTAAATCGACCCCTGTAGGAGCGCTTTGCAGGCGCGAACAAAAAACCACTGCGCGTAGGAGCGCCTTACAGGCGCGAATAAATAAAACCATCACTCCAGCGACGGTTGTCTCGCAGGACGGTGACCGGGGATGCACATCGCAATCCAGCCCTTGCACACCTCCATCGCCGCCGGAAAAAATAACAAACAAAACCGACGCCAAAACCCCGTTCCCACCGCATCCATAGTATCCTACACCACCCGGAAAACATCATGCCCCTGATAAGACTCGACAACGTATCCCTTGCATACGGCCACCGCGCCCTGCTTGATCATGTCTCGCTGGAACTCACCCGCGGCGAACGCGTGTGCCTGGTCGGCCGCAACGGCGAGGGCAAGTCATCGCTGCTGCGCGTCATCAGCGGCGAGAACAGCGTCGATGACGGCGAAGTATGGGTGCGCCCGTCCACACGCATCGCTACACTCGAACAGGATGTGCTGCTCGAAAGCGACGACAGCGTGTTCGACATCGTCGCCGCCGGCATCCCGGAGCAGGGCCGCCTGATTGCCGAGTATCACCACGTGGCAGCCAGTCTCAGCGAGTCGCATGACCCGGCGGCACTCGAGCGACTCGCGAGCCTGCAACAAAAACTCGAAGCGACCGGCGGCTGGCAGCTGGAACAGCGGGTGGAAACCGTCCTGTCGCGCCTGCAACTGGATGGCGATGCACCATTCAATACGCTGTCGGGCGGTTGGCGACGGCGTGTCCTGCTGGCACGCGCGCTGGTGGGCGAACCCGACGTGCTGTTGCTGGATGAGCCGACCAACCACCTCGATATCGAGGCCATCCTCTGGCTGGAAGAGTTCATGGCCGGCTTTGCCGGCGCACTGCTGTTTATCAGCCATGACCGGGCGTTCGTACGACGCCTTGCCGGTCGTGTCATCGAGCTCGATCGCGGTGTGTTGAGTTCGTGGCTGGGCGGTTATGACGAGTACACGCGGCGCAAGGCAGAGCAACTGCAGACCGAGGCGCGTCACGCCGCACTGTTCGACAAGAAACTCTCGCAGGAAGAGACCTGGATCCGCCAGGGCATCAAGGCACGGCGCACCCGCAACGAGGGCAGGGTGCGCGCACTGCAACAGATGCGCGAGGAACGTAGTCAGCGTCGCGAACGCATTGGTCAGGCGGATATCCGGCTGGATGCCGGCGAGCAGTCCGGCAAGCTGGTGTTCGAAGCCGAGAAAATCAGTGTTAAATACGATGACAGGTTCATCATCCGCGATTTCTCCTCGACCATCCTGCGCGGTGACCGCATCGGCATCATCGGGCCGAACGGCTCCGGCAAAACCACGCTGATTAAAGCCCTGCTGGGACGTATCGAACTGGTCAGCGGTCGCATCAAGCGCGGTACCCGCCAGCAACTGGCCTGGTTCGACCAGCAACGCGAGCAACTGGATATGAAGAAGTCCGTCATGGATAACGTCGCCGAGGGCAGTCAGCGTGTCATGGTCGGCGGTCGTGACCGGCACGTCGCCGGTTACCTGCGCGATTTCCTGTTCCCGCCTGAGCGGTTGCAATCACCGGTCAGTTCGCTGTCCGGTGGCGAGCGTAACCGCTTGCTGCTGGCACGCCTGTTTGCGCAACCGGCCAATCTGCTGGTGATGGACGAGCCGACCAATGACCTGGACGTGGAAACGCTGGAGCTGCTGGAAGAATTGCTGATGGGGTTTGATGGCACGCTGTTGCTGGTCAGTCATGACCGTGAATTTCTGGATAACGTGGTGACCAGTACACTGGTGTTCGAGGGAGAAGGGCGTGTTGGCGAGTATGTGGGCGGGTATTCCGACTGGTTGCGGCAGCGGCGACATCCGGTAAAAGCGTCGCAGGGAAAACAGACGTCAGTTGCACCGGTCAAAGAAGATGATAAGCCCGCTGCGAAAGCGAAGAAGTTGTCGTACAAGGACCAGCGGGAACTTGATGCCTTGCCCGGGAAGATCGAGGCGCTTGAGACGGAGCAGGGGGAATTGCAATTGGCGATGAGCCAGCCGGGGTTCTATCAGCAGTTACCGGATGAGGTGAAGGCAACGCTCGCGCGGCTGGAGGTGGTAAATGCGGAGCTGGAAGGGTGCTATGAGCGGTGGGGGGCGTTGGAGGGGTAGTAATGGCTGTGTGGGAATTAAGTCTTTAACTGTATGTCTGCTCTCGGCTGCCAGTTCAACCGATCGACGCAACACATGCGTTAAATCGTTCTGCCGGTGTTTCGTATTCCAGTGTCTGGCGTGGTCGTTCATTCAAACGGCGCGCCACCGCATTCAGCTTGGCCAGACGTAAAGCATTATGCTAAATACCGGCAGTCGTTATGGCTGTCGCATTTTATGCCTGTAACCTGATACTGATCGTCCACTGCTGGCCGGTATTCGACCTTCCTGGGTGATGGTAAAAGGGATGCCAGGTAAACGGCGACTTCTGATCTTGTCTCAGTAAAACGGACAGTTAGTTAGTGACTGGTTGTCATCATCTCATAAGTCAGGGGCCTGCTGATCCGGGTGTGAATGCCGTCGCTGACGATTATAGAAAACCTCGATATGTTCAAAGATAACGGTTTTTCTCTAATATCAGGAGAAACCAGGATCTGACTCCTGTTTTCCTGTTTCGTCAGTAACGACCGCCGGTCTTGTTGATGTAATTGGATAACTGCTGCGACTCGCAATCTACCTGCACAAGATTGGCATGTGTCTGGCGGAACAGGCCGCGCATGAACTTGTAGACCACGCGTGGATGCGAATCGAGTAGCGCCTCGAAATCATCCGGTTCCAGAGTGCGCACGGTGGAGGGCCTTAATGCCCGCAAGGTGGCCGGACGCGGTGCACCTTCCACGAAGGCGCGTGTGCCGGCGCATTCGCCGGTCTTCATGCTATAGAGTTGCACCTCGTTGCCGCCAACCTCACAGATGACAGATATCCTGCCCTCGATGAGGATAAACAGCGTCCGGGTAGAATCCCCCATAGCCACGAGGTCCTCGCCGTCCTGCAGCTGGCGTTTACCCATCACGCCCAGCAGGATGTCACATTCGTCGTTGTCAAGATCCTGGCCTAGCAGTGAATTTTTCAGGCTGCTGCAATCAGTCTGGTCGGTCATGATGACTGCTCCCTGTAGGAATCTGTTTATCCCGACGGCATAGTATAGGATGCAATCCGGCCGCCTGGCCATGATGTGTGTCAGGCAAAACGCAGTGCGCGGGATTTTGTTGTGCCGTGCGCAGTTATGCGGAATATATCGTCAGCCTGCGGGCAGCTGGGCGAGCCACCGTTCGTACAAGCCGTCAGCCACCCGTTGTGCCGCTGCAATCCGTTTCTCCAGGTGGGCGGTCATTTCGCCGGCGGATTGAATGGTTGCCGTGGGTTGCCCGATTTCATCCGCGTACAGGCTCGCCCATTCACTGACCATTGGTGCCTGCATTTCGACATGGCATTGCAGGGCCAGCGTCTTGCCGATGGCAAAGGCCTGGTGGGCGCAGGTGTCGTTTTCCAGGATGACCTCGGCGCCGGCGGGAATCGAAAAGGTTTCGCCGTGCCAGTGAAACAGCGTCATTTCCTGTGGCAGGCCGGCCAGCCACTTTTCGGCCGTGGCGGTGTCTGATTTCCGCACCGGGTGCCAGCCGATTTCCCTGACCGGGTTGGCGGTGATGTTGCCGCCAAGGGCTTTGCTGATCAATTGGCCGCCGAGGCAATGGCCGAGTAGCGGTAGCCCGGCTGCCTGCGCCTGCCGGATCAGGGCCAGTTCCTGCCCGATCCACGGCAGGTCGTCGTTGACGCTCATGGGGCCGCCCATAAAGACGAGGCCGGCGCAGCCGTCAATACTATGTGGGATGGCGTCGCCGGCGTCGATGGCGATCAGCTGCCAGGGAATATCCTCGCGCGCCAGCACCTCGGCCAGGTAGCCAGGGCCCTCGCAGTCGATGTGGCGAAATATATAGAGTGGTTTCATACACGTTTTTGGACGACTATTGATCGATGAAAATTTCTGCAATATTACGTGGTTTGCTGGCCGGTTGTCTCGGGCTGCTGGCCGTTATTGCCGTGGCCTCGCCGGACGTACGTGTCGTTGGCCTGTTCAATGACCGGGCGGTGGTTGTTATCGATGGGCAGCAGAGCATCCTGCGTGTGGGTGGGCGTGGTGTGCACGGTGTGCGCCTGATCGAGGCCGACAGTGATGCGGCGGTGCTTGAAGTCGACGGCGAACGCATGACTGCGCGAGCTGGACGGGCGCATTACCAAACCCAGGCCGGTCGCTCCCCTGACATCGGTGCAGGTATTTCGAAATTCTCGCGGTATGTACACGACGGTGGGGGCTATCAATGGCTTGCCGGTACCGTTCCTGGTCGATACCGGCGCATCAACGGTTGCCATGAACGCAGACCAGGCGCGCCGCCTGGGGATCGATTTCCGCGTCGTCGGGGAACGGATCACGGTGGTGACGGCCTCGGGTAATACGCCTGCCTGGCGCGTAATACTCAACAGTGTGAAGCTTGGTGATATCGAAGTGAGAAATGTGCTGGCCGTGGTCATCGATGGCGCAGAACCGGGCACGACATTGCTGGGAATGAGTTTTCTGAATCGTCTTGAGATCAGTAATGACGGGCAGTTGATGACCTTGCGCTTGAAGTATTAGTTGATCGTCAGCCTGTCTTATACCTGCATATACAATGTTTACGCAGGTTATATATAAACTGTAGGAGCGGATCGCATCCGCGAATGTTCTTGCAGCTGATTTATTCGCGGATGCGATCCGCTCCTGCAATTATAGCCCCCGACCTCGTCACATCGTGCCGGCAAGTTGCCCTTACAGCTCTTCCTTGGTGTGTTCGATGAGGGCGTAGGCGGAGTGATTGTGAATGGATTCGAAATTTTCCGCTTCCACGATGTATGAGCGAATGCGGTTGTCATCGTTCAGGCGTGCCGCCACATCGCGTACCACGTCTTCCACGAACTTCGGGTTGTTGTAGGCACGTTCGGTAACGTACTTTTCGTCGGGCCGTTTCAGCAGTCCGTACAGTTCGCAGGAAGCTTCCTTCTCGACCAGGTCGATCAGGTCCTCGATCCAGACGAAGCCGTTGGTTTCGGCATTGACCGTGACATGCGAGCGCTGGTTGTGGGCGCCGTAATCGGAAATCTTTTTTGAACAGGGGCACAGGCTGGTCACCGGGACGGCTACCTTGATATTCATCTTCGGTTTGCCATCGGTAATTTCACCGATCAGGCTGACGTCGTAATCCATCAGGCTCTCGACGCCCGAGACCGGTGCGGCCTTGTTGACGAAATAATTGAAGTTCATTTCTATATGGCCGGCCTCGGCTTCGAGACGCTCGACCATTTCGCGCAGCATTTCGCGGAATGACTCAACCGTGATTTCGTACTCGTGCAGGTTGAGGATTTCCACGAAGCGCGACATGTGTGTGCCCTTGAAATTGTGGGGCAGGTTCACGTACATGTTGAAATTGGCGATCGTGTGCTGTTCGCCGCCGGCGCGGTCTTTCACCCGGACCGGGTGGCGGATGTCCTTGATGCCGACCTTGTCGATGGCGATCTGGCGAGTGTCGGCACTGCCCTGCACATCGGCGATGTCGTCCTGCTTGTCCTTCGCCAAATCTGTGGGTGTCATATCCGGTTGTTCCATATAGTAATCAGCACAGCGTACCGGGCGGTTGACTGCCTGAAAACCTGCCACAAGGGGTAGTTGCCCGGCGAACCTGGCCGGTAAATACCTGACTGCAATGGTCAGATTTTACCTGAGCGACTGCCCGGGTGCAATGAAACGGGCGCGGCGGCGCCAGAAATTATCTTTCTCTTTCAATGATATAGCTTGATATCCAGCGCAACGGGTCGGCGCTTGCCGGGAAGCCGGCCAGGCTGTCCATGGCGTCCTCGTGCAGTTCGGTTGCACGCTGGCGGGCCGCGTCCAGGCCCATGAGGGCAGGGTAGGTGGACTTCTCCAGCTGTTCATCCATGCCGGCATGCTTGCCGAGGGTGCCGGTCTCGCCCTCAACATCCAGAATGTCATCACGAATCTGGAAGGCGAGACCAATACACTTGCCATAGTGGTCGAGTTTCTCCAGTTGTCCGTCCGTGGAGTCGATGCGGCAGATTGCGCCGAGCATGACGCTGGCCCGGATCAGGGCGCCGGTCTTGTGTATGTGCATGTCTTCCAGCTCGGCGATATTGAGCTGTTGCCCGGTGGCGTCGAGGTCGATTGACTGGCCGCCGGCCATTCCGCGCGAACCGGCCGCCAGTGACAGCGTTTCAATCATGCGCATACGCGTGGCCGTGTCGGGTGTGGCCGCGTTGTCGTGGGTCAGGACGTAAAACGCGAGTGACTGCAGGGCATCACCGGCGAGAATGGCGGTAGCCTCGCCGAAGGCGCGATGACAGCTCGGTTTGCCGCGGCGCAGGTCATCGTTGTCCATGGCCGGCAGATCATCGTGAATCAGCGAGTAGGCGTGAATCAACTCTATGGCGCAGGCTGGCCCGTCAAGTTGAGTGTGTTCAGCACCGACGGCCTGGCCGCTGGCGTAGACGAGGGTGGGCCGAATGCGTTTGCCGCCATTCAGTGCGGTATAGCGCATGGCCGCGTGCAGCGAGACCGGGTGAGTGGTCGCCGCCGGCAACCAGTGTTCCAGCGCCTGTTCCAGGCGCTGCTGGCAGTCCGCCTGGAAGGCGGCC
Organism: uncultured Halobacteria archaeon; assembly: GCA_963847565.1. Lineage (GTDB taxonomy): Bacteria > Pseudomonadota > Gammaproteobacteria > UBA9214 > UBA9214 > UBA9214. The sequence continues at coordinate 52,911 of CAWKAE010000024.1, read as the reverse complement.
AGTGACGGTTCAGGCGTCTTCACTGTCAAAGGGTACCAGGTCGGCAGTGTCTGCCTGGCCACTCTTTTCCATCAGTATTTCGACCTTTTGTTCGGCCGTACGCAATGCCTGCTGGCAACTGCGCGACAGTTGAACCCCTTTTTCGAAATGTTCCAGTGAGGCTTCCAGGCTGAGATCGCCCTGTTCCATTTTTTCGACCAGCTTTTCAAGCTCGCCGAGCGATTTTTCGAAATTGGGTTGTGTGGATTTTTTTGCGGGCATACTTGCAACTTCCTGTGATTCGGCCTACGTTACCTCACCGCGATATAGAGGGTCAATTTCCGGGATTGTTATTGCCAATGGTACCTCCCCTTGACGCTCAAAATGGCCCGGAGTAGAGTTCGGGTACGGTTTGGATAGAGTCTAAAACCTGTTGATTCTCATAAACAACCTAAGCAAAGAGGAATTATTATGGACCTGAAAGGCAGTTCAACCGAACAGAACCTGAAGGATGCATTTGCCGGCGAATCCCAGGCAAATCGTCGCTACCTGTATTTTGCCGCCAAGGCTGACGTGGAAGGCTACAACGATGTTGCCGCTGTCTTCCGTTCGACTGCCGAAGGCGAGACAGGCCATGCGCACGGCCATCTTGAATACCTGGAAGCCGTGGGTGATCCGGCCACCGGTTTACCGATTGGCCCCACGTCCAACAACCTCAAGGCAGCGATTGCCGGCGAGACCCACGAGTACACCGATATGTACCCGGGTATGGCCAAGTCAGCCAGGGACGAAGGTTTTGACGAGATTGCTGACTGGTTCGAGACACTGGCCAAGGCCGAGCGTTCTCACGCCAATCGTTTCCAGAAGGCGCTTGATTCGCTGGAAGACTAGGCACGTCGGGCAAAGGGTTCGGGTCCGTTGTGCGCCTGCGTGCAACGGACACCCTCCAGCAATACATTCTGCGGCTGCGTTTCAGCGCAACTGCATGGTCGCACCGGCATCCGCCGGCAGATCGGCATCGTAAGTCATGTTCAGTAACGCTGGTTTGACTGGCGATTGCGTACCCGGATCAGAGAAGGAAGTCTTACCATGGCAACAACGACAGAAGGCACGCGTGAGGGGAGTCTCGAGGCGCCGACCCGGCACCCGCTGGACTGGACCAGCGAGTCATTCTACGACGAAGACAAACTGTTCGCCGAACTCGAACGTGTGTACGAAATTTGTCATGGTTGCCGACGTTGTTTCAATCTTTGCAACTCATTCCCGACGCTGTTCGATGCGATAGACGACTCGGACACCATGGAAGTCGATGGTGTGCCGCGTGAGGTTTACTGGGATGTGGTCGACCACTGTTACCTGTGTGACATGTGTTACATGACCAAGTGTCCTTATGTGCCGCCGCACGAGTGGAACGTTGATTTCCCCCACCTGATGTTGCGTGCCAAGGCTGTCAGGTTCAGGAAAGGCAAGATCAGCAGCGCGACCGGATCCTGACCTCGACCGACGCGGTCGGCAAACTGGCCAGTATTCCGATTATCAGAACGTGGTCAACGCGACCAATCGCAGTACCGTCGGCCGTAAGGCGCTCGACAAGGTGCTGGGTGTGCATCCCGATGCCATCGTGCCTGAATATCACACCAAAACATTACGAAAACGCGTAGTGGATGACAGGCCGGATGCGGGAACTGTGGCAGCAGCCGGTCCGACCACGGGCAAGGTGGCGTTGTTTTCGACCTGCTACGGTACCTATAACGAACCGCATATTGGTGAAGACCTGGTTGCAGTATTCCGGCATAACGATATACCGGTCAGGCTGGTTGGCGGCGAGCAATGCTGCGGCATGCCAAAGCTGGAGCTGGGTGATCTTGACGCCGTCAAGCGGGCCGCGGATGCGAATATCCCGTTACTTGTAAAACTGATTGATGAAGGCTGGGATATTGTTGCGCCGGTGCCGTCCTGCGTTCTGATGTTCAAGCAGGAATTGCCGTTGATGTTTCCCGGGAACACGGACATCGCCCGCGTGCGCGAGGCGATTTTTGATCCCTTTGAGTACCTGATGCTGCGTCACAAGCACGGCAAACTGAAGACTGATTTCAATAAATCGCTGGGTAATGTCGCCTACCATGTTGCCTGCCATCTGCGGGTGCAGAATATCGGTATGAAGACGCGCGACCTGCTGCAAATGGTGCCGAATACAACGGTTCACCCGATCGAGCGGTGCTCCGGGCATGATGGCACCTATGCCGTTAAATCCGAATTCCATGAAACATCCATGAAAATCTGCCGCCCGGTCATCAACAGCGTGGTTCGCGCAAACGCACAACACTACAGCAGTGACTGTCCCATGGCCGGACACCAGATCGAAAACGGCATGGAGACTCAGCAGGCGCCCGAGCATCCCATGTCGCTGTTACGCCTGGCCTATGGTATCTAGCGCTACCTGCAGCAGACGAGGACAATGATGGAAAAACTGACACGCAAAGACCTGTATAGCCTGGAGGATTACGCCGAGCATCGCGACGATATCCGGTCACGCGTGATGGCGCACAAGAAAAGTCGCAAGTTGCATATCGGGCCGGTTGCCACCCTGTATTTCGAAGACCGTCAGACCATCCACTACCAGATCCAGGAAATGCTGCGTGTTGAGCGGATTTTCGAGGCAAGCGGCATTGAAGAAGAGCTGGAAGCCTATAACCCGTTGATTCCTGACGGGCGTAATTTCAAGGCAACCTTCATGATCGAGGAGCCGAATGTAGAAAGACGACGCGAACTGCTGGCAGCACTGGTCGGAGTTGAGGACCGGGTGTGGGTGCGTGTGGATGAGCATGAGCCGGTATTCGCCATTGCCGATGAGGACCTCGACCGGGCGACCGCCGAGAAAACCTCGTCTGTGCATTTTCTGCGCTTTGAACTGAACGATTCAATGGCTGCAGCCCTCAAGCAGGGCGCGTCACTGGGAATAGGTATCGATCACCACCAGTACCGGTACGAGGTCGAGCCGGTGGCCGAACCGGTCAGGGCTGCACTGGCAGCCGACCTGGACTGAGTTCGGGCGCGCGTCCAGGCGCGTTACCGGGCCACTGAATTGGCGTAGACTGTGTTTTTCATTAAACTGCGCTGTCAATGAACTTCCCGCGTTTTTCATGTGTTCGATCTGCCTGTGTAGCTGCATTGCTGCTGTGTCCGGCAATCGCCTTCACAGATTCAACATTCGAGGACGGTCCGGTCGGGTTTGATCGCGGCATGAAGCTGGAGAAAAAGCCGTGGGTCGAAGGCGAGACGGAATATCCGGCCTGGCCCGGTAAATCGAATAAATTGATCGAGCTGAATGTCAGCACCGCAGGCCTGCCGTATCGCGTTTATCTCGATCCTGCGTCACTGCATGTCGGTGATGATCGCGTGGTGCGTTATACCGTCGTGATGGTATCCCGCAACGGGGTTCGCAACATTACCTACGAGGGTTTGCACTGCGGCGAACGCACGTTCCGGCGCATGGCCTATGGTGTTGATGGTGAGTGGCACGCGATAAGCAACCCCGCCTGGCAGCGCATCTCCGGTGCCGGGATTAACCAGTACCGGAAGCTCCTTTACGAAGTCTATTTTTGTAATACCGCCAATCGCTATCAAAATGCCGACGAACTGGTGCGGAAACTCCGTTCCGGTATTGATCCGGCCACCACGGAATACTGAAACGATACTATGCATACGACCGGAACCGATACATGAGTGCTGTTTATGACGCGGCTGCAATCGAGGTCCTGAGCGGGCTTGACCCGGTTCGCAAACGCCCGGGTATGTATACCGACACCACCAGGCCCAACCACCTGGCACAGGAAGTGATCGACAACAGTGTCGATGAGGCGATGGCTGGTCACGCCGACCGCATCGAAGTCAGGCTTTTCAAGGATGGCTCACTCGAGGTGCGTGACAACGGTCGTGGTATGCCGGTGGACAAGCACCCGGTTGAGAAAATTCCGGGTGTGGAAGTCATCCTGACCAAGCTGCACTCGGGCGGCAAGTTCTCTTCGAAAAACTACCAGTTCTCCGGCGGTCTGCACGGTGTCGGCGTATCTGTCGTGAATGCGCTGTCGTCCCACCTGGAGATCTGGGTGCGACGCGGTGGCAAGGAATACAACATGGCATTCTCCAATGGTGAAAAAGTATCTTCGCTGGAGGAGGTTGGCAAGGTCGGCAAGCAGAATACCGGCACCACGCTGCGATTCTGGCCGGACAAAAAGTATTTCGATTCAGCCAAATTCTCACTGCCCCGTTTGCAGCACAACCTGCGCGCAAAGGCCGTGCTGTGTCCCGGCCTGCATGTAACACTGCATGATGAGGCCAGCGACGAAAAACTGGAGTGGTGCTTCGAAGACGGGCTGCGCGATTATCTTGTTGGTGAAACCGGTGATGCAGAGCGCCTGCCGGAAGAGATTTTTACCGGTCGCATGGAAGGCAATGACGAGGCGGCGGAATGGGCGCTGGCCTGGTTGCCGGACGGTGGCGAGCCGGTGGCCGAGAGTTACGTCAACCTGATTCCGACGGTCCAGGGTGGTACGCACGTCAACGGGCTGCGCATGGGGCTGACCGAAGCAGTACGCGAATTCTGTGAATTCCGTAACCTGCTGCCGCGGGGCGTCAAGTTAAGCCCGGAGGACGTGTGGAATAACGTCAGTTACATATTGTCGGTCAAGCTGATTGACCCGCAATTCAGTGGCCAGACCAAGGAGCGCCTGTCATCGCGTGAGTGTGCGGCATTCGTGTCGGGTGTGGTCAAGGACGCCTTCGGCCTGTGGCTGAACCACCATACCGAGATCGGCGAACGCATCGCCATGCTGGCCATTGATGCAGCGCAGTCGCGCCTGCGTGCCGGCAAGAAGGTGGTGCGCAAGAAGGTGACCAGTGGACCGGCATTACCCGGCAAGCTGGCGGATTGCACGTCAACCGACAGCGAACGCACGGAACTGTTCCTGGTCGAGGGCGATTCGGCCGGTGGCTCGGCAAAGCAGGCGCGTGACCGTATATTCCAGGCGATCATGCCGTTGCGCGGCAAGATTCTGAATACCTGGGAAGTCGATTCTGCCGAAGTGCTGGCCTCGCAGGAAGTACATGATATTTCGGTTGCCATCGGGGTGGAGCCGGGGTCGAACAAGCTCGACAAGTTGCGTTATAACAAGGTCTGCATTCTCGCCGATGCCGATTCCGACGGCGCCCACATTGCAACCCTGTTATGCGCCCTGTTTTTGCGTCATTTCCGCGAGCTGGTAGAGTCCGGTCATGTCTATGTCGCCATGCCGCCGCTGTACCGTATCGATGCCGGCAAGGATGTGTTTTACGCACTCGATGACAGGGAAAAACAGGGTGTGCTGGATCGCATCGCGGCTGAAAAGATCAAGGGCAAGGTCATGGTGCAGCGATTCAAGGGGCTGGGTGAAATGAATCCCATGCAGTTGCGCGAAACCACCATTGCCCCCGAGACGCGTCGCCTGGTCCAGCTGACCATCGATGCAAAAGACGGCACGCACAGCATGATGGATATGCTGCTGGCGAAGAAACGTGCCACGGACCGCCGTGCCTGGCTGGAAAAAAGCGGCAATCTCGCCGAAGTCTGACCTGCAAGCTGATACACAGGGTTAACTGTTATGGAAACACTTGAACTCGATTACGAAGGCATCGAGCAGCTGCCGCTGAAAACGTTTACCGAGAAGGCTTACCTCGATTACTCGATGTACGTCATTCTCGACCGGGCGCTGCCGCATATCGGTGACGGCCTCAAGCCGGTGCAACGCCGTATCGTCTATGCCATGTCGGAGCTCGGTCTGCTGGCCTCTTCGAAACACAAGAAATCCGCCCGCACCGTCGGCGATGTGCTCGGCAAGTTCCATCCGCACGGTGATTCCGCCTGCTACGAGGCGATGGTTCACCTGGCGCAATCATTTACCACGCGTTACCCGCTGATCGATGGCCAGGGCAACTGGGGTTCGCCCGACGATCCGAAATCGTTTGCCGCAATGCGTTATACCGAGGCGCGCCTGGCGCCGTACGCGGAAGTGTTGCTTGCCGAGCTGGGGCAGGGCACGGTCGACTGGACGGCCAATTTCGACGGCACGATGGACGAGCCGGTGCTGTTGCCGGCACGGTTGCCGAATGTGTTGCTGAATGGCGCCGCCGGTATTGCCGTTGGTATGGCCACGGATATTCCACCGCATAATCTGCGCGAGGTAGCGGCGGCTGCGATCCTGTTGCTCGACAAGCCGAAGACCACACTCGATGAACTCTGCGAGATTATCCAGGGTCCGGATTTTCCGACCGGGGCGGAGATCATTACGCCGCGAGCGGAACTGGTCGAAGCCTACAAGAGCGGCAACGGCAGTGTGCGCATGCGTGCCTGCTACGAGGTCGAGAACGGCGAAATTATCGTCACGGCGTTACCGTACCAGACCTCCGGCGGCAAGGTGCTGGAGCAGATTGCCGCGCAGATGCTGGCCAAGAAGCTGCCCATGGTCGAGGACTTGCGTGATGAATCCGATCACGAGAACCCGACGCGGCTGGTAATTGTGCCGCGTTCCAATCGCGTTGATGTCGATGCACTCATGTCGCACCTGTTTTCCAGTACGTCACTCGAACGAACAGCGCGTATTAACCTGAACATGATCGGCCTGGACGGCCGGCCCCGGACCTGGAACCTGCTGGATATATTGAAGGAGTGGCTCGAGTTCCGGAAGGTGACGGTCACCCGTCGGCTGGAATATCGCCTCGACAAGGTCAACCGGCGCCTGCACATGCTGGATGGCCTGTTGATCGCATTCCTGAACCTGGATGAAGTGATACAGATTATCCGTACAGAGGACAAGCCGAAAGCCGTGCTGATGAAAGCGCTTCAGCCTGTCCGAAGACCAGGTCAATTACATTCTCGATACACGCCTGCGCCAGCTTGCCAGGCTCGAGGAAATGAAGATCAAGGGCGAGCAGAAAGAGCTGGCGGCGGAACGCGACGCACTGAAGAAGACGCTCGGTTCCAGTCAGCGGCTGAAGACGCTGATCAAGAAAGAGATACTCGCTGACGAGGCGACTTTCGGTGACGAGCGCCGTTCACTGCTGGTTGAGCGGGCGGCTGCCCGGGTTATGGACGAGTCCACGCTGGTACCGACCGAACTGGTGACAGTGGTGTTGTCCAAAAACGGCTGGGTACGCGTGGCAAAGGGACATGAAATCAATCCGGAAGATATGAGTTACAAGGCCGGCGATGGTTTCCTGGCTGCCGCCCGTGGCCGCAGTAACCAGATGGCGGTGTTTATTGATTCCTTCGGCAAGACTTACGCAGTGACTGCGCATACATTACCGGGTGCGCGTGGCCAGGGTGAGCCGTTAAGCGGTCGTCTCAAACCCGCCAACGGTGCTCGCTTTGCCGGCGTGATGCTGGGTGAACCGGGCGATCTTTACCTGCTGGCAAGTGATGCCGGTTATGGCTTCGTCACGAAACTGGAAGATACCATTACGCGTAACAAGGCCGGCAAATCGACACTGTCGGTGCCGAAGGGCTGTGGTGTATTACCCCCGGTACGGATCAGGAGTCTCAAGGATGACTGGATTGTGGCGGTCACGAGTGAAGGATATACACTGGTTATCGCGCTGGACGAGGTGCCGCAGATGTCGCGCGGCAAGGGCAACAAGATCATCAATGTCCCGTCGGCAAAACTGAAGACGCGTGAAGAGTTCGTCGTCGCGATTGATTGTATCCAGGACGGTGAGAAACTGACGGTTTACGCCGGCAAGAAACACAAGACCATGAAAGCTGCCGAGGTGGATGAATTTGCCGGTGAGCGCGGTCGGCGTGGCCGCAAGTTGCCGCGGGGTTACCAGAAGGTAGACCGGATAGAGGTCTTGCGCAAAGACGAATCATAACTGCGACCGCGCGATGTCCTGGCCGCCGCTGCTACTGTTTTCGTTTCAGCTCTGCAAGCCGCGCGAGTACCTTGTTGGCGCGGTTGGTGCGTTCGCGTATTTCCGGATTATCCGGTGACAGTCGCAACGCCTCGTTCCATTCCCGCAGCGCCGGATTTATTCTTTCCGCACGGTACAGTGCATCACCCGATGTAACAAGCTGATCAACGCGGTGTTTGACGGCCTGCTCAAGGCGTGTTCGCACCGCTATAACGTCCTCGTCATTGCTTCTGGTTGACGGGATCTTTTTAAATGCTTCGCGAGCCACGTGCAGCTTCTTTGCATCCAGGGCTTCACGCGTCTCAGTTAACAACTTTTCGGTTTGTTCCCTGTGTTTGATGGTTTGCTTGCGTTTTATGCGCGCCTTCTTGATGCTGGCCTTGTGCTGCGTCGTTTTCTCGAGTGAATTGCGTATCGTCTGCAGCTCTGAACGCAGGTTGGCGGCCTCGGGACTGTCATGCAGGTCGCCGGACAGCTCCAGGCATGCCATGGCAGCAGACAGGTCTTCCTGGTCCATTGCGAAGCGTGCGTGCGTGATAAGCTGGCTGGCAAGTTTTGCCGCGTCAGACTGGTTGCGTGCGTGTGCCAGCTGTTGCAATCGGGTGGGCGGCTCCAGCTTGCTGTTATCGGCAAAGATTCGCAACTGGCCGTCAAGGTAGTGACCGCGCGCCAGCAAGGTGGCGCGTTCGTTGTTTCTCAGTCGGCGGACCCGTTTCTGTTCGATATCGTTGCGCAGCTCACGCAAGCGGTTGCTATGCGGAATCTTCTGCAGTGCAACGGAGAGTGTCTGCACAGCCTCATGCAGGCTGTCCGCAGTTTCGAGCAGACTGGCTTCTGTCCAGGTGGTTGTCTCGTAGTCCCGTTCAAGCCGCTGCAGGCGGTTCTGCAGTTCGACACTGTCAAGGGCGGGATATTTCCCGGTCAGTTGACGGACGCGAGAGTATTCATGATCGGCGATCAGTGATTCCAGGTCAGCCGGTGTATCTTCGGTCATCCTGATAGTGCCGACCTGCGGGCAACCGCCAAGAACCGGCAGCAGCGCAACGAATAGTAGAAGTGGTCTAATTCTTTTCATGTTCACGCTCGTTGCGCTGGCTTTCAAGTATCACGTTGAACTGCCTGTCGATGGTTTCCTGGAATTGCGCGGTTAGCTGCTCCACGCGATAGGTGCTGACCGGCTGGCTGATACCGCGCAGTCGTATGGACTGGTATTCGCCAGCGAGCACGCGGTGCCGGATATCATCACGCAGGTACATTTCCTTTGAAATGACGATTTCGCCGGCATTCGTAATGCCGCAAAGTCTGGATGCAAGGTTCACTGTGTCACCCACGACGGTATATTCCATACGGTCGGCCGAGCCCATGTTGCCGGCCAGCATGCTGCCGGTATTTACGCCAATGCGAAATTGCACCGGGAACAACTCCTGTTTGTCACGCAGGATATTTTCGTGCGCTATCAGTCGCTGGATCAGCAGCGCACAACACACTGCATTGAATGCATGGTCCTTGTCGGGTTCCGGTGCGCCGAAAACGAGCATTACGCCATCGCCCATATACTTGTCGACCATGCCACTGTTTATTTCGCAGGCGTTTGTAACCAGTGTGAAATACCTGTTCAGTATCGCGACCAGGTCTTCCGGGCGGATACGCTCGGAAATCTGGGTGAAGCCCTTGATATCTGCGAATACAACAGTACCCTCGATGCGCTTGCCGCTTAGCCCGACATCATCCAGGTTCGACAGGATCTGGCGGGCAACACCGGGTGAAACATAGCGTGAGAGGGCGCTTTTGACCTGGGTTTTTTCCAGCATGCCTTCTGCCATCTGGTTAAAAGCTTCCATCAGAAGGCCTAATTCGTCCTGGCGCTGGTCTTTGAAGCGGAACGTGTAATCGCCATTACCGATTGCATGACTGGCGCTGACAAGTCGGTCGATCGGCTGCGTGATGCGGCGGCCAAGCGCAAAAGACATGGCGATTCCGAGTGAAATAATCAGGATTGTGGCGACGATAATTGCATTGATTGCCGTGCCGATGGCTGCCAGCATGTCGGCCTGGTTCAGGGTGACGACGGCAAATCCGGTTGTTACGTCCTTGAAGCGGACAGGTTGCAGGAATGACATAACGGTCTTCTCGCGATTACCGCTGAGTCGACGCCAGCTCCACTTATGCATGTCGACTGCACCCTCGATGATCTGGTCGAGCTCTTTCCGCGTCAGCGGGTTTCTTTCCTCCAGCAGTACGCCTGCCTGGGATATGATTTCGCCATCCAGTGTCGCAATTGCAGTGCCGACGATATTGTTGCTGGCAAAGCCGCTGGTAATTGCATCCAGTGCCAGTTTGTCATCGGCCAGCAATGGTTCGCGCGCTGCCTTTGCCATGAGACGAACCAGCGTGCTGCCATGTTCGCTGATTTGCTTCTGCAGTAATTGTGTTTGTTGCTGCACGAGAATGATACCGAGCAGGATCATGCAACTAACCACGAGTACGGTGATATAGAATGACAGCTTGTAGGCCAGTGGCATTCCTTCGATACGCATGCGGATACGCCGGAAGAACTGCCTGATCTTGCCGAACAGGGACTGTACGCGGGTGACAACATTTACGACCATTGCATGATCTGATGCGGTCGATGCTGCCGGACGCAGGGGCCGCATTGCCAGCAGATTTCCTGTTTTTCCGGCCGCTCATCAAATAGCGCCCCCGCTTGTCGCTGTCCCGGACGCCAGGATGTACAATACGGTTTTCCCATCAAAACCGGTTGTTTTTCCATGACCCTGATAAGTCCTTTTCCCGGCTTGCGCCCGGCCAGCGGTCGCGCCGATGAGGTTGTTGCGCCACCCTATGATGTGCTCAACAGTGACGAGGCGCGTGAGCGCGCAGCTGGCCGTCCGTGGAGTTTCCTGCATATTTCCAGGGCGGAAATCGATCTCCCGCCGGGTACAAGTCAATACGACCCTGCGGTGTATGTGCGTGCGGCGGAAAATCTTGGACGCATGCTCGAGGAGGGTGTGCTCGTGCGTGACGCGCGACCCTGTTATTACGTCTACCGTTTGCGCATGGGTGAACACACGCAGACCGGCCTGGTTGCTGCCGCCTCGATTCAGGCCTACGACACCAATCGCATCCGCCGTCACGAATTTACCCGCCCTGACAAAGAGGACGACCGTGTCAGGCAAATCGAGGCGCTGAATGCCCAGACTGGCCCGGTGTTGCTGGCCTGCAAATCGGATGCGGAAGTCAATGCCATCCTTGCACAGGTTACAGCTGGTGACCCCGACATTGATCTTGTTGCTGACGACGGTATCGGTCACAGTCTCTGGGTTGTGCAGGATCCGCACTTGCTTGATGACATTACGCAGCGCTTCGAGTGCCATGCCGTCCCTCTATATTGCCGATGGGCACCATCGCTCTGCGGCGGCTTCCCGGGTTGCGGCGCAGCGCGGCATCGCGGGTGATGCAGGCGTATTTCTGACCGTTATATTTCCGCATGACCAGATGCTTATTCTTGATTACAACCGTGTCGTTCGGGATCTTTCCGGGCAGAGTCCGGAGGTCTTTCTCGCCCGGGTCAGCGAGCACTTTCGTGTCAGCCCGTCCGCAATTCCGGTCAGTCCGGCAGGTCCGGGCAGTTTCGGAATGTACCTGGCCGGCCAGTGGTATGTCCTGACGGTCGCCCCGGAACGTGTGCCGGCCGACCCGGTTGGTCGACTGGATGTGAGTGTGCTGGCGGATAACCTGCTTGCGCCGCTGCTCGGAATTGACGACCCCAGGCGTGACAGCCGTATTGATTTTGTCGGCGGTATTCGCGGGTTGCAGGCGCTTGAGCAACGGGTCGACAGCGGCGAAATGGCAGTCGCCTTTTCGATGTACCCGACGCAAATGGAAGACCTGATGGCAGTAGCCGACGCCGGTGAGGTGATGCCGCCGAAGTCCACCTGGTTCGAGCCCAAGCTTGCCGATGGGCTGGTATCCCTGGTCATTGACTGATCTTCCCGCAATTAAATGCACGCAGCTGCTTTCCATCTGCGAGCGATATATGATTGCCGGGTTGCTGTGACAGTACATCCGTCGCTCCACCTACACGATTTCACTATCAAACTCGAAACCGAGTTCCTTGACGGGTTCCTGGACAAAAAACCCCTGGATCGAGTTGAAGCCGGATTGCCATAGCAGGGCAAGTACACCGGCATCATCAACACACTCCGCGATACTGATTGCTTCTTTCTCGCGAATCGCCTCGGTAAAGGTTCTGACTTTCGCCTGGACGTCCTTGTTAGTGGACATTTCGCCGATCAGTGAACCGTCGACCTTGAAGATATCCGCCGGTACGCGTCCCATGACCTGGATTGCCTGTTCTGAAATGCCGAAGTGTTCAAGTGCGACGCGACAACCATGCTCATGCATGCGCCCGACAAAATCGGTTGCCTGGATAAGATTGCTAAGTGCAGCGCGCTCGTTGATTTCGAGCACAATAGAGGATCCATCCAGATCGTATTCTTTCAGTTTCTCGGCAACCCAGTCGACGAAGCCGGGATCTGCCAGGCTTGTACCGGTGACCTTGATATAGAATGTTGCTTCATTTTCCTGCTGGTATTCCTGTAACGTCTCGAATGCCCTGTTGATAACCCAGCGATCGACTTCGCCGGCCAGCCCGGTGCGCTCTGCGATTGATATGAACTGACCGGGCAGAATGACATTGCCGCCTGCATCCGTAATCCTCAGTAAAATTTCGTATTGCTCTGACTTGTCACCCTTGAGGTTAACGATTGGCTGGTAGACAAGATAGAAACGTTCGTTGTCGATGGTTTCCCGGATTATCAGGTCGCTATCCTGTTCCATGTCCGTTTCAATCGAATCATCGACCGCAGTGCTGTGGGTATGCACCTGGTTACCGCCGGATGTCCTGGCGACCTCGCAGGCCATGTCGGCAAACGATATGATTTTCTGCGCATCGGTCGCATGCCGGTTGATTTCGCAGACGCCGATACTGGCTGTCAAATTGAATGTCCGGCCGTCGATCTCGGTCGTGTGCCCGGCAATATCTTCCTGTAGCTTCTGGCAGGTGGCCTTCAGTGATGCCATGTCCGTGCCCTGTTTCAGCAGCGCAAAGGTGTAGTCGCCGAAACGCGATAACAGGTCTTTCTCATCGATATCCCTGGACAGCAGGTTGCCGATCTCGCACAGGATAAGGTCGCTGGCGACAATGCCCGCTTCTTCACGGATAATCTTGAAATTATCGAGGGTCAGGTAAACGAGTGCGCGCTGTTTTTTGCTGCTACTGCCGGCGCCGACCTGGCCTTCGAGAATTTTCATGAAATATTGCCGGTTCCAGAGGCCGGTCAGCATGTCCTGGCGAGAGAGTGATTTGATCTTCTTTTGCAGTTCGCTGTTATCGCCGGAATTAACACGAATGATGATTTGCGTGCACGCTTCGCCGTCCATGGAGGCCGGCGAGAATTCCATCGTGCTGTTGAATGGTTCTCCGTTCGGGTTGATGCAATCGATATCGAGTGAGTTCTCCTGCGAGCCGGGATTGTCGAGTTGCTTGAGAAAGTCCCTGAACTTGTCGCGCTGGACACTGCTGATCATGTCGAGTACCGGCATGCCATCGATGTCATCACTCGTATCAATATCGAACAGATCCAGGTACGGCCTGTTGGCATACACATGCATGCCATCATGAATATATGCAATGGCGTCACTGGAATTCTCGATTAGCGCATGTGCGCGCTTCTCGCTGGTCTGCAGGGTGTCGGTAAAAGCGGACAGCCGGGTTTTGAGTGCAATGATTTCAGCTTCGCGTTTGAATACCAGCGGCAGGTGGTCAGGCCTGTCATAGGAAACCAGTGCGCTGATTCCGGCCTTGCGTGCCTCAATGACGGCATCCTCCGGGGCCTCTTCGCCGATAGCGATTACCGGGGCGGAGATCCCGAGCCGTTCGAGAGTTGTTGTAATGCTGGTAGCGTCCGGCAAATTATCACCGCTACCGACAATCACAATATCGGGTGCGTGTTCCGAAATCTGTGACTCGACTGCTGCCAGGTCGGCAGCGTAACCAAGCTCGATGGCATGACCGGAATTTCTCAGTTCATTTGCAAGGGACTCGGCATCGCTGATGCTTTCCTCGACGATGAGCAGGTGCAGGTTCTCGTCCATTATCACAGGCAGACCTCGTTACAGTTCTTCCCAAAACAGCCTGGAATGGCGGGCACAGTGGACCGCCGGATTTCACAGGCTCCGACTAGTAAATTTTCGGCCATCTGGCGAAACTCTTGAATACTCCCTATATATGTACGCCTGCTGTTGGTATCGTGGTGCGGCTATTTCCAGTGGGTTAATTTCCTGATAGCATGCAAGTAGCTGAAAGATTAGTGTTTAATAGCCAATAAATGACGTTTTGCGCAGAATACGCGCAGGTGGAGAACCATATGCATTCAATTACCGTCAGACCCGAGAGCAATGACGATATCCGTGCCATCGACGTGGTACATATCAGTGCTTTCGGCGGTGAGGCCGAGGCGCACCTGGTCAGTACCCTGCGGGAATCCGCGAGTTATAACCGGGAGCTTTCACTGGTCGCCGAGCTGGGTGGACGGATTGTCGGCCATGCGTTGCTTACCCGTGTGCCGTTGCGCCGGAACGGTGAAGAGATACACGTGCTGGCGCTGGGGCCGATGTCTGTTGTGCCATCGCAAAGCCACCGGGGCATCGGGTCGAAGCTGATCCAGGCCAGCATCATGCTGGCGAAAGAGAAGGGGTACGGGTCAATCGTGGTGCTGGGTCATCCCGAGTATTACAAACGGTTCGGTTTCGTGCTGGCCCGGGATCTCGGTGTGAGCTGTAACCTGCCGGCACCGGAAGATGCCCTGACCGTGATGGAGATCGTCGACGGCAACCTTGGCAATGGCGGACACATCGAGTACCCGGAGCCGTTCGTCGCGCTGTACTAGAGTTCTATTACCTCGATCTCGATTGCTCTTCCATCCTCATCCTGCGAGACAAAGTGGTACTGGGCAAAGCGGCCGGTGTTTTCCAGCTGCCGTGTGAGCATGATTTCCCGGGTTTCATCGTGAATTTCCAGGACTGAACTGCAGCCGGTACGGAATGGCAGGCAGGGCAGGATCAGTGAATGTTCCTGTTCGATTTTCTCGATGCCAGGTAGCAGGATGCCCCGCATCTTGTTGATAGCGGCAATTTCGCGGCCCACGTCATCATTTCTGACGTATGCCCACACGGCGATAGCGCCCGGTGACAGCATCTGTATGCCGAGTTCGAGGCCGTGTGCCTGGTGGAACTTCATCCAGCGGATCACGCCGAGTTGCCAGGTATTACTGTTTTGCTGTTCCTGGTTGACGATGGCAACCAGTTCACCGACGTGCGCCGAGGAAGCCTCGCTATTATCCCAGAGCAGGCAATAACCGGCTGCGCTCATATCGGCAATTTTCCAGAACTCGACGTTGGGGCCGCTGATCTCTCTGGCCGAGTAGGCGCCGCTGAGGGCGTTCACTGCAGGTTCGTCTGACTGATTCGCCGGGCGCGTACCACTGTGGTGCGTTTCTATGTTGATCCGGGTAGTGCGATCAAAGGTCGGGTCCTGCAACCAGGCGTTATCCATGATTATTTCTTCGACATTTTCATCATGTGTCTGTGGCCCTGACACCAGCTGGTGGATGGTATTCAATCCCACGACCAGCTTGACCGGCAGGGTGGCCGCGGATGGATGGCGTGGAAAACGGCGTTTGGGCATCGCGCCCCACGCCAGGATCAGTTGCTGCAGCGTATCGCGGTTGCCGAAACCGGTATGGTTGCGCGCTTCATTTTCGAGAACAGCCCGCAGACGATCGGCAACGGCGGATGTGTCCAGTATGCGGGTATGGTGGATATCCCTGTCGCTGTCGGTGTGCAGGTTGCGATAGCCCGGCGGGTCATCGGATTGTGTGTGTACCGAGAACAGGCCTCGCTCAATGCCGGTTCCAGGGTTTGACAGTTGGCAGAAACTTGCCCAGTCGATCAGTGCATTGTAGGCAAAATGAATCTCTTTCTGTCGCAGCCGGTAGGGACAGGCCAGTGACAGCAGCAGTATCTGTTTATAAATTGTATCGATATTACTGGTTTCGGGCGTCGGCAGGGTTGTGTCGGTAATCGACAGGCGATTAATGCCGCATTCCTCTGCCAGTGCGTACAGCGAATGAATGCTGCGCCACAGGCCTTCCGGATATTGCAGGTAAACCTGGTAGTGACCGAGCAGAACCTCACTCAGGTAACGCAGGGAGCGGTGGATGGCAATGGACAGTGTCCTGTTCTGGGCCTCACTCTGTCCCAGGTCATCGGCCATAATGCGGTAACCGGTGGCCATCCGGTTGCATAAATCGATTGCCTGGTTTGCATGCTCCTCATGGCGTGCCTGCAGCGGCAGCGGTTTATCGAGAAAATCCTTTTTCAGTGCGTCGATCACGCACATCACCGATGTCGACAGGATCTCCAGCGACGCGTTGCGGTTGTCCGGCGACATATCCAGGTGGTTGATCCTGTCCAGCGCATCGACCAGCAGCTGCCGGGTTTTCTCCGTATTCAGCAGCGGCAAGCGGTCGACCCAGCCACGCAGTGCGTCCGGGTGGGTATCCATGCTGTTGAAGTCCGGTTTTTTTCTTTTCGGCAGTTCCAGATCCATGCCTGTTCGTCCTGTTTTCAATCAGTATATTCAACCGGGCCGCGGCTGTCAGTGCATTCGGTCAAATCAGCAGTGTCTTGCCGGGTGCGCCCGGTTCTTCACGGACCAGCCTGGGCACGAGGTAGCCCGGCAAGCGGCCACGCATGCCGGCATGCAGGTCGCGCGCACGTAAATCATCCACCTCGAAATGTGCGGCGCCCTGTACCCGGTCGAGCAGGTGCAGGTAGTAGGGCAGTACACCAGCGGCAAACAGGCGTTCACTGAGCCGGACCAGCGTGTCTGTATCGTCGTTGACAGCTTTCAACAATACCGACTGGTTCAGCAGGGTGACGCCGGCCTGTCCCAGTTGCCGCATGGCAATCATCACATGATCGTCAATCTCGTTGGGATGGTTGCAGTGGATGACCATCACAACGCGCTGTGGCCGGTTTGCAATCCAGTCCAGCAGCCCGCTGTCGACGCGCTCCGGCAGGACAACAGGCGTGCGCGTATGGATGCGCAGGGTGTGCAGGTGACCAATTTTATCCAGTTGCCCGGTTAACTGCGCAAGACGCCTGTCGGTCAGTGACAGGGGATCGCCACCACTGAGAATGAGCTCATGAATGTCAGTGTGTGCGTCGAGATAACGTATTGCATTTACCCATTGATCGCCGGCCGGGTTGGCGTCATTGTAGGGAAAATGCCGGCGGAAACAGTAACGGCAGTGTACAGCACAGGCACCGGTGACAGTCAGCAATGCGCGCCCCCGGTATTTATGCAGCAGACCCGGCACCGGCATGGCGGTGGTTTCCTGCAACGGGTCGTGCTGATAACCCGCCGCTGTGACGGTCTCCATCGCTACCGGCAATACCTGCAGCAGTAACGGGTCCTGCGCGTTGCCTGACTGCATCCGCCGGACAAAGCCGCGCGGCACCCGCAACGGAAAGCCGTCTGCCAGGGGGCCGATTTTGACCGACCCGGGCTCGATGGCCAGCAGCTGCAGTAATTCGTCTGTGGAGCGTACGGCATTGGCCAGCTCGGATTGCCATGCCGGCATGTGTTCCGCTTCGTGTATTCGGGGTATGATAGCGGGCGTTTTTCCACTCATATTATTCATAATCCGGGGATTACAGGGACACATGGCATCTTACAGTACCAATGAATTCAAGGGTGGCCTGAAAATCATGCTTGATGGCGATCCGTGCGCCATTATCGAGAATGAGTTTGTAAAGCCCGGTAAGGGTCAGGCCTTCAGCCGGGTCAAGATTCGCAATCTGAAAACGGGTCGTGTCATCGAGCGTACCTTCAAATCGGGCGAATCGGTCGAGGCGGCCGACGTCATGGATGTGGATTTGCAGTTCCTGTATTCAGACGGCGAATTCTGGCATTTCATGGACCCGAATTCGTATGAGCAGCAGGCCGCCGATGAGACCGCGGTGGGTGATGCAAAGCTCTGGCTCAAGGAGCAGGATATGTGCGAGGTTACGCTGTGGAACGGTTCACCGCTGGCCGTGACGCCACCCAATTTTGTGATGCTGGCCGTGGCGGAAACCGATCCGGGTGTGCGTGGTGATACCTCGGGCGGTGGCGGCAAACCGGCCACGCTTGAAACGGGTGCAGTGGTGCGTGTGCCGCTGTTTATCGATGTTGGTGAGGTGTTGAAGATCGATACGCGCACGGGTGAATACGTGGGGCGTGCGAAGGAATAACCGCCCGCAGTGTCACACCACCTGCAAGATGATCAGGGCTGGCGGCCGTCGGCTACCCACGATGCCCTGGCCTTTCGTGCTGAAATTCTTGCACGAATTCGTGCGTATTTTTCCCGCCATAACGTCATGGAAGTCGACACGCCGGTAATGTCGCGTGCGGCTACCACGGATCCGGCCATCCATAGCCTGGTCACCACGTGGCACGGCCCCGGCACGAATGAGGGCAAATGCTTTTATCTGCACACGTCGCCTGAATTTCCCATGAAACGGCTGCTCGCCGCCGGCAGTGGCGACATTTATCAGCTATGCAAGGTATTTCGTGACCATGAGCGTGGCGCTCTGCACAGTCCCGAATTTACCCTGCTGGAATGGTACCGGAACGGATTCGATCATCTTGATCTCATGGACGATGTTGAACGTCTGCTGACGGACGTGCTGCCGGATAAAGCACAGTCACGCGCGGTCAGTCACTGGACATACCGGGACCTGTTTCGTGAATATGCCGGCCTTGATCCCTTTACTGCCACGAGTGAAGATGTCGCTGCCGTGCTGGCGAGACATGAACTGGATGTGCCGGTCGGCATGGACGGGATGCCACTGGATGCCTGGCTGGACCTGTTGATGACTGCTTTGATTGAACCGCGCATGGGCCAGGGCCTGGTGTTCGTAACCGATTTCCCGGCAAGCCAGGCCTCGCTCGCCCGGTTGCGTTCCGACAATCCGCAGGTCGCTGCGCGTTTTGAGGTGTGGCTGGACGGCATCGAGATCGCCAACGGTTTTTACGAGCTGGCCGACACCGCTGAACAGCGGCAACGGTTCATGCGGGATAACGAGCGACGTCGCCAGGCCGGGCTCGACCCGGTGCCGATGGACGAACACCTGCTGGCAGCCTTGCAGGCCGGATTGCCGGATTGTGCAGGGGTTGCCGTGGGTATCGACCGCCTGTTGATGGTGGCGAGTGACGCGAAATCACTGGACGCGGTTCAGTCTTTCCCGGTCGAAATCGCCTGAATGCCTTGTAACCGGTAGCAACATACAAGAGACTTGCAGCATGCCACGTCAGGATACCAGTCCGGCCGAAGTGGAGATAACGGCAGACACGCTGGCGTGTAACGGTCGCTGGACGGTGGGTGATGTGGCGGGATTGCGGGCGGACATGAGCCGCAGGACATTGCCGGACGCGGCTGTCGTCACGATCGATGGCGCGGCCATCAGCGCGATGGATACCACCGGCGCCTGGTTACTGTTGCAGTTCAGGCAACAACTCGAGGCGGACGGTCGCAAGGTTGAACTGGCGGCATTCAGTGCGGCACATCAGCGTCTGCTCGACTACATTGCCGAGGAACGGCGCAGCGCCGACAAGGCGACGGTACGTGCACCCGGCAAGTCCTGGCTTGAACGCTGGACATCGATGGTTGACGACAGTGTCGATTTTCTCGCCTTTGTTGGTGAATGCGTACTGGCACTGCTGACAGCAATCCGTCATCCAGGCCGTATCCGCTGGCGCGAGCTGCTTGACGATATTTACCATACCGGGGTCAATGCGCTGCCGATTGTTGGCCTGCTGTCATTTCTGATGGGCGTCGTGATCGCCTACCAGGGTGCGGTGCAGCTGAAAATCTATGGCGCCAATATCTATGTTGCCGACCTGGTCGGTTACTCGATGTTGCGTGAACTGGCGCCGTTGCTGACCGCCATACTGATTTGCGGGCGTACCGGGTCTGCCTATGCTGCGAAGATCGGCACCATGAAGGTCAGGGAAGAAATCGCTGCACTGGAGACTATCGGTGTGCCGCCAATCGAACTGCTGGTATTACCCAAATTACTGTCACTGATCATCGTCATGCCGTTGTTGTGCGTGTACGCGGATATCCTGTCCGTGTTTGGCGGCATGGTCATGGCCAACGCGCAACTCGGTATCGGCTTTAATGCCTTTCTGGAACGGCTCGAGGAGGCGATCACCTATTCCACGTTTATGATTGGTATCGGCAAGGCGCCGGTATTCGCGGCAATCATTGCCATTGTCGGTTCTTACCAGGGCTTCAAGGTGGAAGGTAGCGCGGAAAGCGTTGGTCGCCACACCACCATCAGTGTCGTGCAGTCCATTTTTATGGTCATCATCGTTGATGCCATGTTCTCCATCCTGTTCAGCATGCTGGGGATCTGACGGCCATGATGACAGAACCCACGCTGACCGCGTCGCCGGATGATAAAGCCGGGCACGATGTCATTATTCGCATGCGCGGTGTCAGGACCGTTTTCGGCACGCGCGTCATTCATAACGGCGTTGACCTCGATGTCTACCGGGGCGAGGTGCTGGCGCTGGTCGGCGGCAGCGGCAGCGGCAAGAGCACCCTGATGCGCGAAATGATCATGCTGCATCCGCCGGACGGTGGCTCGGTCAAGCTGTTCGATACAGAGCTGGTCGGCATCGGTGCGCGCGAGGCGCAACGCCTGCGTCGGCGGCTGGGTGTCCTGTTTCAGCAGGGTGCACTGTTCAGTGGCATGACGGTATTGCAGAATACCGGTATGCCACTGCGTGAACACACCCGCCTTGATGACGTCATGATCGACGCACTGGCGCGGGTGAAAATCGCCCAGGCGGGTCTGCCGCCGGAAGCGGCCGACCTGCTGCCGAGTGAGCTCAGCGGTGGCATGATCAAGCGGGCCGCGCTGGCGCGCGCCATGGCGCTGGACCCCGAGATCCTGTTTCTTGACGAGCCGACCTCCGGCCTTGATCCGACCAGTGCCGCCGCGTTCGATGAGCTGGTGCTGCAATTAAAAGACATGCTGGGTTTGACGGTACTCATGGTCACGCATGACCTGGATACCCTGTGGCGGGTTGCCGACCGTGTCGCCGTGCTGGGAGATGGTAAACTGCAGGGCGTCGATACCATGGATGCGCTGGCAGAGTCCACGCAGCCGCATATCCAGGAATACTTCAAAGGTCCGCGCGCACGGCGTGCACGGGAGCAATAATGGCGAACAGGTTCAATTATGCACTGGTCGGTCTGTTTGTGCTGGTGTTCGGTGCGGCCTGGCTGGCGATAAGTCTGTGGCTGACGCTGGGTGATTACTCCACGCAGTACACCACCTACCGGGTATACATCGATGAGTCCGTGTCAGGTTTGTACAGGGATGCGCCGGTCAAATATCGCGGGGTGGATGTCGGCAAGGTGACCGGGATCGATCTGAACCCGACGGTGCCGGACCAGGTGCAACTGACGCTCGAGCTGGTGTCCACAACACCGATTCACGAAGATACGATTGCCGAGCTGGCGGTGCAGGGGCTGACCGGTATCGCCTTCCTCGAACTCAAGGGTGGTACGCTGGAATCGCCGATCCTGACGGCGAAAGAAGGTCAGGAATACCCGGTCATTCCATCGGCCCCCTCGTTCTTTGCACGACTCGACATGTCGGGCTCCGAGCTGATCGCGAATGTCAATGCGCTGGCCAATAATCTTGCGCGTCTGCTCGACGAGGACGGCCGTCGCGCGCTGAAAGAGATCCTGGCGAATATCAATACCATTACCGCGGCCATTGCGCGCAAGGATAGCGAGCTTGAACAGTCGATTGTCAGTACTTCGCGCATGCTTGAGAACAGCGCGGATGCCGCGGAAAAACTGGCGCCGTTGCTGGTACAGATCGACGGGACGGCAAAGTCCATCGAGGCCATGGCCGAGCAGATCACCGCGGCGGGCGGCAGCCTGAACCGCTATATCGACAGTAGCGGATCGGGTGTGACGCAGTTCAGCCAGCAGACCCTGCCGGAATTCGGCTCGCTGGTCCGTGAGTTGCGGCTACTGACAAATACCTTGCAACAAGTCGGAGAGAAATTCGAGGATGATCCACGCGCGATCCTGTTTGGAAGTGAATTACAACAGCCCGGACCGGGGGAGTAAGTCGATGACTGTGTGCATGCGCCTGTACCTGTTAGTCATGCTTGGCCTGACGTCGGCCTGCTCGATTTTGCCCGATACAAAGTCGGTGGTAGTGAACAAGTATGTACTGGAATACAGTGCTGAAAATGCCGGTTCCGCGCTGCCTGTCGATTTGCCGGTAATGATTATCACCGTACCGCGTGCGCACAGTGGCTACAATACAACCAAGATTGCCTACCGAAAGCAGTTGTTCGGCCTGAGTTACTACGCAAAAAGCCGCTGGGCGGATACGCCGGGCCGAATGCTGGCGCCGCTGGTGGCCGAGGCCATGAATGATACCGGCGTGTTCCAGGCACAGTACGCATCGCCCGGTGCGCTGTCCGCCAGATACCGGCTGGATAGCGAGCTGATCGATTTCTACCAGGATTTCACCGTACAGCCCAGCCAGATGCGTATCACGCTGCGGGCACAGCTGGTCAGCCTGCAGGATAACCGTGTGCTTGCCACACAGCTGTTTGATGTGCGCGAGACCGCTGCCAGCGAGGATGCCTATGGCGGGGTGCAGGCGGCAAATCGTGCGACTGCTGCACTGCTCCTGCAACTGGCGGATTTCTGCAAATCACGCACTGCCCGCTAGTTGTCCGCCATGCTCGAGAATATCCACGTGGTGCTGAGTCACACCAGCCACCCTGGCAATATCGGTGCGGCGGCGCGGGCCATGAAGACCATGACGCTGTCCCGCCTGTCGCTGGTAAATCCACAGTATTTCCCGCATGCCGACGCCACGGCCCGTGCATCAGGTGCCGATGATGTGCTCGCCGGTGCGCGGGTGTTCGAAAATATCGACAGTGCGATCGCCGACTGCCAGCTTGTGATTGGTGCCAGTGCGCGCATTCGCAGTATTCCGTGTCCGGTGGTTACACCGTCAGACTGTGCGCAACTTGCCTGGCAGGCCAGCCAGTCCGGGCAGGTGGCAATCCTGTTCGGTTGTGAACAGTCCGGTCTCAGCAATACCGAGATAGATCGTTGCCACCAGCTGGTGCATATACCCGGTAACCCGGACTACAGCTCGCTGAATCTCGCGGCGGCGGTGCAGATCATCTGTTATGAAATATACGTCGCCTCGCTCGGTGCCGAATTGCCGGGTGCGCAAGAGTTGCATACCGCGGTAACGGCGGGGGAGATGGAGCGACTCTACGAGCACCTTGAGCAGACGCTGGTCGAACTCGATTTTCTCGATCCGGATAATCCGCGCCAGTTGATGCGCCGACTGCGCCGCTTGTTTAATCGTGCCGGACCTGACGAGAACGAGGTGAACATTCTTCGCGGTATGCTGAGTGCTGCACAGGCGGCTGTTAAACAGCAGAGTTGATGCGGTATTACTATTAACCGGCGGCGTCCTGACTTACACTGACCGCTGATTTAACTGCGCTTTCTGCACGGGGTGTCTGGCAATATGTTTGACAGATTACGGGAAGATATCAAGTGCGTATTCGAGCGTGACCCGGCCGCGCGCAATGCTTTCGATGTACTGACAACCTATCCCGGTATTCATGCTGTGCTGATGCACCGCTGGAGTCACTGGTTGTGGACGCATGAACTGAAATGGCTGGCGCGCGTGTTTTCCAACCTGGCGCGCTGGTATACCGGTATCGAGATCCATCCTGGTGCGACGATCGGACGGCGTTTTTTTATTGACCACGGTATGGGTGTTGTCATTGGCGAAACAACCGAGATCGGCGACGATTGCACGCTGTATCACGGCGTCACGCTGGGCGGTACCAGCTGGGACAAGGGCAAGCGTCACCCGACCCTGCATAACAACGTGGTGATTGGCGCCGGTGCCAAGGTGCTCGGACCGATCGTGATCGAAGACGGCGTGCGCATTGGCTCAAACGCCGTGGTACTGAAGAGTGTCGCCAGCGGTATGACGGTGGTGGGTGTGCCCGGCCGCGTGGTCCACCCGCCGGGTGAGCACGATGCCAAACGCCAGGCCATTGCAGAAAAAATGGGTTTCGACGCCTACGGTGCCACCAGCGATATGCCGGACCCGGTGGCGAATGCAGTCAACGGGATTCTCGATCATATCCATGTCATGGATGAACGCCTTGAAGACATGTGCCGCGGACTCAAGGACCTGGGCGCCGAGGTCGGCGACCTGGACCTGCCGGATCTCGGTCCCTGTTCGCTGAAATATATCGATGACCGTGAAATTGAGCCGGCAGTCATGCCGGACGTCGATAGCAGTACCGATAAACAGAACAGTGAGTCCTGAGTGACAGACAGAGGGTGAAACCGGAATGAAACTGACCAGCAAAGGGCGCTATGCCGTCAC
The DNA here is from genome assembly GCA_963847565.1 of uncultured Halobacteria archaeon. GTDB lineage: Bacteria > Pseudomonadota > Gammaproteobacteria > UBA9214 > UBA9214 > UBA9214. Next base: position 28,416 of record CAWKAE010000024.1, on the reverse strand, counting down.
GGCAATCCTGGACCTTGCCTTCCATGCGCGTTCGGGCCCGGTGCCGTTGCCGAATATTGCCGGGCGCCAGGGATTGTCGCTGTCATACCTCGAGCAACTGTTCACGCGCATGAGAAAAGCAGGGCTGGTTGACAGTACGCGGGGACCCGGTGGTGGCTACACCCTTGCCAGGGCCGCACCTGACATCACGGTCGCAGAGGTAATCGCCGCAGTCGACGAGCGCGTTGATAACACCCAGTGTAGCGGGGAGAGTAACTGCCATGACGGGGAGCAGTGCCTGACCCACGAGTTGTGGGATGAACTGGGCAGCCAGATTTTCGGTTTCCTCGGCGGCATAAGCCTGCAGGACCTGGTCAATGAAGAGGAAATTCGCTGTGTCGCGGCACGCCAGGATGCTGTGGCAGACCAGGCGAAAACGGTTGCGCCGCCGGTGGAATAAGTCTGCCGCCGGGTGTTTTCTCTACTCCAGCGCGTATTCAGGGCTGTTTTTCTGTCAAATTGCGACCCGGCTCACACTAAAAAAAGTCATGCGTCACGGATGTTTCCCGGTGACCGCCGTTATGATAATCAGCACACGGCAAACACTATCGGAGACATAGCGATGAACAAGGTAATTGGACTGGCACTAGGAGTTTATCTGTTGGGTGATCCCAGCCTGAGTCTGCTGAAGGGTCTGAGCTTCAATCCGGAATACGTCATAGCACTTGCTGCAGCGCTGATAACGATCCCCTGGGTAACTGCGCAATTCGACAACTGACCTCGACACGCGGCGGCTCCGACACCGCCGTTTGCGAAGTTACCCATCCGCCGGTCCTGGCTAACGCCAGGGCCGGTTTTTTTATGCGTGATTTGAAACCGTGGTTCTAACGACTATCTCGCGCACGACTGCCAACCTTCCTCGAATTCTCAACCGTAAAGCTATCTCGCGCAAAGACGCAAAGGCGCAAAGGCGCAAAGATACTATTTGTAACCCGGAAAATATTTTGGTCTATAAACCTGACAGGGCTGGATGGCTGGGTGAAGTCGAGTTCCGAAACATATATTCATCCGCGATCACGGCTACCTTCAGTAACATCCCCTCTCCCTTCAGGGAGAGGGCTGGGGAGAGGGGATAGATTCTCAAACAGTGTTTGTTTGATCCCCCTCTCCCTGGCCCTCTCCCTGAGGGGGAGAGGGGATGCTATTTTTCCGTTCATGTCTGAACCATGAATTAAGCTTCTATACGCTTATTCAATCTTCGCTTTATCGTGTTACCAATCTTGCCACGATGAACATTCGTGAAACTTTGCGTCTTTGCGTCTTTGCGTCTTTGCGCGAGATAGCTTTACGCGTGAACATTGGCGTCTTTGCGCGAGATTGTTTTATTGAGAATTCAGCATCCCTGCAGTCATTCCTGCCTGGTCCACACCAGTAGCCGGTTGTTTGCCGGCATTTCATTGTCTGCAGACAGTCGCAGGCCATGGGTCATCGCGAGCGCTTCCAGGTCCTGGAAATTACGGATGCCGCTATCCGGGTCGCGGTCTTTCAGCCAGGCGTCAAAGCGTTCGTTGCTTGGGCTGGTATAGGCATTGTTGTAATTGAAGGGGCCGTACAGGCAGAAGCTGGCGCCGGGCGCCAGCGTACGTCCAACGCCGGCGAACAATGACACGACCATGGGCCAGCTCATGATATGGGTAGTATTGGCACTGAAGATGCCGTCGTAAGTGGTGTCCGGCCATGGCCCGGTCGCGACATCCAGCGCGAGTGGTGCATGAACGTTCTGCAGGTCAGCCTCGTTGATCCAGGCGTTGATGCTGGCGTGACTGGCCGGCAGGTCGCTGGTTTGCCACTGCAGGTGCGGCAGGTGGCGGCCAAAGTAGATGGCGTGCTGGCCGGTACCGCTGCCGATTTCAAGTACCTGCCGGGCAGACCCGAACACGTCCCGAATGACGTTCAGAATGGGCGCGCGGTTCTGGTCGCAGGCTTCAGAATACTGTTTCATGGCGCCTGTTCTACCAGAAGCTGCTTTGAAATGCACAGCGGGCCGACACCTGTGTGTCGACCCGCTGTTTATGCAAGACTAGTTGACCGAGATTTTTCGCGGTTCCGGCTTTGCCTGCTTCGGGATGCCGATTTCCAGAACACCATCACGTGACTGTCGCACTGATACTGTCAGGATTGACCGTATCCGGTAGCGTGAACTGGCGCAGGAAACTGCCATGGACGCGTTCCTTGCGATGGAAGCCCTCGCGGGTCTCCTCGGTCTCGGTGCGGCGTTCGCCCTTGATGGACAGGACCCCGTCTTCCAGCGTGACCTCGACTTCCTCGCGCTTGACGCCCGGTATATCGGCAATCAGCAGGAAACGATCATCTTCCTCGCGGATGTCGACGGCCGGCGCCCAGTTGCGTGCGTCATTAGCGGCCGCTGTCGGCCTGGAACTGGTAAAGAAGCGGTTAAGGTCGTTGTTGAAGTGGTCAAACAGACCGTTGGTTTCATAGCGTACTAAAGACATGTCTGCCTCCTTGAATCTGTAGTGTCACAAATGACTTAACTCACAGATAGGGGCGCCCAAACGGAATTCAAGGGGGTGTTGAGAAGATTGGGGCCAATTTATCAATTGTAGGAGCGCACCGCGTGCGCGAACCAGTTCGAGTCAGACATAGACCTATGCCTGACGCGAACCGGTTCGCGCACGCGGTGCGCTCCTGCAGATTTAAGGCACCGGCAGTCGCGCAGGTTCAAAGCACCGGCAATGGAGTTGGTATCAGTAGCCCAGCAGGCGGGCAGACTGGTAAAACGTGAAGCTCACCAGCCAGGCAAGTGTCAGTGACCAGGCAAGGCTGATCCCGGCGAATTTCCAGCTGCGTGATTCACTCAGTTGTGTCGCAATCGTCGACAGGCAGGGCGTGTACAGCAGGATGAACAGCATGAAACTGATTGCCTGAACCAGGTCCATCTGGGTGGCGAGGTAGCCGGTCAGCGCGTCGCCTTCCAGGCCGGTCATTGCCACCATGGCGCCAATGACGATTTCCTTGGCGACAAAGCCGAACACCAGTACGACCGACATGGCTGCGCTGATACCAATCGGGTCGAGCGCCGGTTTCATCCACTCACCGAGCATACCGGCCCAGGTATCGGTACCGCCGGGAGTACTGCCTTCCGGGTAGTGCGTCAGTATCCACACCAGCACAACGCCGGTAACAATAAAGGTGCTGGCGCGACGCAGGAAGTGCGAGATTTCATGCCAGCCACGCAGCAGGACCTGGCGCAGAATCGGCGCGCGATAGGGTGGTAACTCCAGTATAAAGGGCTCGTCGCTTTTCAATCGACGACCGAACACCAGTGCTGTGAGAAACGCCGCGGCGAAGCTGGCGATATACATGAAAAACAACACGACGGGTGCCTGGCCGGGTGTGAACAGCGCGGTGGTGATAAATACAAACACCTGCAGGCGCGCCGAGCACAGGGAAAAAGGAATCACCAGCATGCTCAACCAGCGCAGGGAGCGGCTGCGCATGACGCGTGTGCCCATGAGGGCGGGGACGTTACAGCCGAAACCCATCAGGATCATGACAAAGCCGCGGCCATCGAGACCCATGCGCGCCATCAGTGAGTCGGTAAGATAGGCGGCGCGGGCCAGGTAACCGCTGTCCTCGACGATTGCCATGAGAAAGAAGAACAGGATGATGACCGGTACGAACGAGGCCACCGTACCGATGCCGTCATACAGGCCATCAATCAGGAAGCCGTAAACGACCGGCGGCAGCTGGCCTGCCAGCGGCTCAATGGCCTGTACCTTGACCAGGTCGAGTATCCAGGCGACGGCGTCCTGCAGCGGGGCACCCAGTGTGTAGACCGCCTGGAACACCAGGAACATGGTGAGAAAAAACAGCGGCAGGCCGAGCACCGGGTGCAGCAGGACGCGGTCGATACGTTCGGTCATCCTGCGTACCAGCCGGCTGGGGGTGGTGATGCACTGGCCGACCAGCATATCCGCGCGTGCGACAATTTCATCGTCGGCATGCAGGTTGTCGCGCAGGGCGTCCAGCGACAGCGCCTGTTTGCGGGTGAGCGCGGCAGTGATGGTGTCGCGCGCCTCGTTGAAGCCGGTGCCGTGACGCGCGCTGATCAACTGGACCGGGCTGCCGAGACCTTGCGCAAGTGCGACTGCATCGATACGAATACCCAACTGGTCGGCTTCGTCGATCATGTTGATCATGACCGTGCAATTGATGCCCAGCTTGATTATTTGCAATGCCAGCGGCAGCTGGTGATCGAGCTGGGCGGCATTCAGTATGATAGTGACCAGGTCAACGCGGTTGTTTTCCAGGAAGTCGCGGACAATCTGTTCGTCTTCGGAGAAACCGTGCAGGTCGTAGATGCCGGGCAGGTCAACCACTTCAACGGCATCTTCGCCGAGCACAATGCTTGCGCTGAGTAGTTCTACGGTAACGCCGGGCCAGTTGCCGACGCGGGATGAGGAGCCGGTCAGGCGATTGAAGAACGTCGATTTACCCGTGTTGGGCATACCGACGATGGCAAGACGTTTCACTGCCCCGTGGAGATGGTAACGCGTGCCGCGTCGCTGCGACGCATGATCAGGTCAATGCTGCCTACGCGTATCTGCATGGGGCCCTGACGCGAGCAACGGATGACCTCGGCTTCGCGACCGGTGCGCAGGCCCATGGACTGAAGTCGCTGGCGAATCCCGTCCGGGGCGTGGATGCCCGTGATGCAGGCGCATTCGCCGATCTTGAGGCATGATAGATTACATTTAATATTCAATGTCTTACCTGCTACTGGCTAGGTGCCGAATCGAGATATAAGTGAGAATGGTTCTCATTATTACTCGCATTTCATCCTGAGTCAAGTTAAAGCGTACAGGTCTGTGGGTGGGAGTACTTGATGGAGATCAGATTATTCGCATATAACTGTAAAGCCAGGCCACTGTGGGTTAGGCTGGCGGACAACCGGGAGTTTGTACGCCGTTAATCCACAGCCGGATTACAGCAGGGTGACACGGGAGCGGTTGCAGTTCTGCAGGACATGCTTGTCTGCAATTGCCTGAAATCCGAACGTAACCCATTTGACCATTATCAATGCCGGGACTGAGAAAAACACTGAGTATTGAACTTTCAGGATAGCGAAATCTTTATACGCCATTTGTTCACAAACCTGTTCAATGGGCTGTAGCGTACGTTATCCAGTTACTTGTTGAAGCAACCGACATGCCGGGAGCACGGTTTGAGCCGACAGCATATCCTTTCAGTTATCCGGAGATAGCCATGCGACATTTATTCATTCTGCTGGTAGGCCTGGTGTGCATGCCGGGTGTTGTGTATGCCCATGATCTGACAATTCCGGCAGACAAGGAAGTCATCCAGTTCGAGACCAAGCGCGGCGTTGTTACCTTCCTGCACAAAATGCATGCCGGTCTCAAGGTCACCGAATGTACGACCTGTCACCATGCCCTCAAGGCCGAGGATGAGACCGTCAAGGCCTGCCATGAATGTCACGGCAGCAAGGATGGTGAAGCTCCCAAGGTCAAAACAGCCTTTCACTCAACCTGTATCGGTTGCCACGAGTACACCATTGCGCACGGTGAGGAGGCCGGCCCGCAGAAGAAGAAGTGCAAGCTGTGCCACGTCAAGTGACACCCTGCACAGGCGTATCGGTGTAATCAGAAACGCAGGATGGCGGAAGCCGTAATGACATGCACATCATAGTCCGGTGTATCTTCGTCCAGTAACAGGGCATTGGCGACGCTGTTGGCCTGCAGGTTATCCAGTGCCCAGTTGTCCGCGGTGTAGCGTTCGTATCGGTAACCCAGCTTCCAGGACAGGTCTTTGCGGTAACGATACTCTGTCCAGAGTTTCACGCCGGTCAACGAGGTCTTCAGTTCCGGGTAGGGCGTAACAATGCCTGCCAGGTTGACCAGGTCAACTTCTCCGCTGGAACGGGTGTAGGTAAGGTCCGTACCGACGTCCCACTTGTTGCGGATACCGGTGATTCGTGCGCCGATGCCTGCGCTGTCCACCGTGTCTTCGAAATCCGCCGTCCAGTCGGGGACAGCCAGGCCGGCCTCGCTGCCGGCCTGGCTGGACTCGATATCCTCGCGGGTATACCAGGCAGTGGCGGTGATATCGCTGCGCGGCTGCCAGGCGACATCCACTGTCCAGGTCGGCTGGGTTGACTCTGTCAGGCCGATGACCGAGTTGTCATAGTCATCCCGGATATAATCGGCGCTGGCCGTGATGTCCAGCCGCTCGGTCGGCATGTAATTAATCGAAGCACCCAGCTTGGTGCGGTCACGGTCGGCAAGGTGGTACTTGCGCAGGGCCGGATTTTCACCGACGGGTGGCTGGTAGTTGCTGCCATCCCGCGTGCCGGCCTCGGCATGCAGGGACAGGCCCACGTTGGTAGCGGCCTGCAGCTTCCACTTGGCGAACAGGGTGTTCTCATCGGTGTCTTCGCGCTCTGCTGCGGCGTAATCGCGTGACATGGCATGGTAGCGGTAACCACCACGCACACTCATGTCGCTGTTGATGCGGTAGTTTGCCGTCAGGTCGAAACGGTCGCGCTGGTAACTGAGTGGCCGGTTCTGCACCGGCGTGCCCAGGTGCGAATCGGCCACGACATAGGTATAGGTATCGACCGGTGAATCATTGTCGCGCTCGTCGTAACGGTAGCGGGCATTGAGACGCAGCCTGCTGGTGGGACGACTGCTGAGCGCCAGCTGGGCCGTGGTCAGCCATACTTCGCCATCAAACGAAGTGCGTGGCAACGGGGCGGTAACGACGGCGGGATTCACCGTATAGGGCAGGTATGCCTGGTCCTGGGTCATGCGCCCTGCGGACAGGTACCCCGTGAGCTGGCTGCGCCAGGGCAGGGTATAGCTGCCGGTAAAGGACAGCTGGTGAAACTCGTTGTCCGGCGCCAGCGACTGGCTGGCAAAGGTACCGGGTGCGAACGGGTCCTCCCAGCCGAGCGCGTGTTCACCGTTGTCAAACTTCGACAGTTGATAGGCGATCTCGAACTGGCGCTTGCCCTTCGCATATTGCAGCGTGAGGTCCACCAGGCTGGTCATGTAATCGATGGGTTCCGGCAGCAGGGCCGCGGTGGCATTTCCCACCAGGCCATTGCCACCACCACCGCCACCACCACCGCCGCCACCACCGCCGCCACCACCGCCACCACCGCTACCGTTGGCGATAACGCTGCCGATCCGGTCCTTGCCATCCTTGCTTTCGTGGCGGAACGCAACATCCACCCGCCAGTGCTGGCGGGGAACAAAGCGCGCGCCGAGACCGATACGTTCCCGCGTGGTCTCGATATCGAAGGGCAGCAGGAAACTGTTCAGGTTGGTGTTGATGTCAAAGCCGGCAGGCAGAGTCAGTGCACCCGTGCCGGTACCGAGAAACGGTGTACGTGCAGTAGCGGATTCGTAATTCGGCAGGCGGTCGTATTCGAAAAAGTACTGTTGCTGTCCGCGGCGGCCGGTCTCCAGCCGCAGGTAACGGGAGTCCAGGCCCAGGTTGGTGGCACGTGCGCGCCAGAATCGACCATCTTCCATGTAGGCAAGGGCATCGACGTCACCGAGCAGGTAGGGCCCTTCGTCTTTCAGGCCATTGTAACGACCGAAACGATAGGCATCGTCGCTGCTGTAACCGATGCCCAGTTCCGCCGTGCTGGAATAGGCCGGCGCTGTCTCTTCCGCCGGAGTGGCCCGTTCCTCGGCAAACACTGCCGCGGGGCCGAGGCTTGTGACCAGCAGGCAGATCATCGTTACGGATGCGTGAATTTTCATGGCTGACTTCCTGGTAATCATTTCCATTGAATTTCCCTAACGCAACAGGTTCGCCCCGGATGGATGGCTGGAACCGTGTACTTTTGCATGACAGTTTGTGCAGCTCTCGCCGACGACGAAACGGCCGCGCGCCGGGTCCGGGTCATCGAAATCAAGGAAACGGCGGATATGTCGCCGGCCCTGGGCGCGAATGTCCTGGTGACACTGCTGGCAGAGTTGCGGACGCTGCCGCTTCAGCAGGTTTTCATGGCTGGAACCGTGTGCCTGGTGACACAGGGTGCAGTCCTCGGTGACCGGGAAATGCTCCCACAGGAACGGTCCGCGCTTCTCCGCGTGGCAGCGATAACAGGTCTCGTTGATATCGTTTTCCTGCATTGCCACCGGCGCAACGGAGCCATGCGGGTTGTGACAGTCACTGCAGACCACCTTGCCGTCCCGTATCGGATGCGTGGATGATCTGAAGCCCTGGGCACGCACGTCCTTGTGACACTGGTAGCAGACCTCGGCCTGGGTGGTGCGGTCCAGCACGTCGGTCCGGTCGTTGTGGATTGCATGGCAGCTGGTGCAGGCGAGGTCCTCGCTCTCATGGGCACTGCCGGACCAGTGCATCATGTCGCTGTCATGACAGCCGAGACAGATGCTATTGCGCAGCTCCACGGATTCACCGAAGCGTCCGCGCAGACTGATGATGCAATTGCCTTCCACGTCAAAATGCGTGGTACCCGGCCCGTGGCAGGTTTCGCAGCCATCGCCCGCAAACGGTGTGCGGGCATCTGTCGCCTGGCCATGCGGATTCATGCGCATGCCGGTGACCTTCTCCGCATGACATTCCTCGCACACCTCCACGCCCATGACTTCCCCGTCCGCCATGCCCGCGCACGGATTCTCGTCCGGAATCTCCTGCTCGTCACCGAATGCACACGTGGTAAAAGCAAGCAAACAGACAAGCGGGATAAGATATATTTTCATGCCTATGTAAGTCCTGTAGTTAAGGGCTAGTCACAGCCGCCTGCCCTGGCGACTTTCTTGAGCAGTTTCACCTTCGTGGTGTAGGTACGCTCGGGCGTATGGTGTTCATCCGGCTGCGCTGCCGCATGGCGCGCGCCCAGTGCCAGCTTGAAGGGATGCCGCAGTGTGCCGTCCGGTTTGGACAGGCTGGCGGCACCGTGTTTTTCATGCTCCTCATCCGCAACACCGTAGACATTGAGCCAGTGGTTGATGCCACCCTCGAGGATGTAGGCATTGGGTTTGGCAAGCGCTATCAGTCGCTTCCAGGCCTGTGTCGCACGTATTTCATCATTGCTGACGACGACGACCACGGCGAGCTCGGACAGGCCACGCAGTCGCTTGCGTTGTGCGGACAGGTCATCGAGTGCAACGCGTTCGGCATCCACCAGGTGGAAGATGTTCCAGTCGCGTTCATCGCGCACGTCGTAGATGATCAGATCGATATAGTCGTCGTTCATCAGGTGCAGCAGTTCGGCGGGGTCGATATAAGCCTCGCGGTTCTCCAGCCGTGCGGCAAACTCGGGTGCCATCAAGGTCCACTTCTGCTCCAGGTCGGGCTGGCCATACAGTGCCAGTGCCCCTGCGGCTGCCAGCAGCAGTCCGCCACCGAGAACCGGCAGGTTGAACACGGCGCTCATTGCGGGTCTCCGCGTTTGTAGATGAGTCGCTGGATCCAGCCGAATCCCAGGAACATGGCGATCGCCATGCACACCACGAGCAGTACAACCACGCCGGTCTCAAGGCCCAGCAGTTCCGGCAGGGTAAAGCGTCCCATGTAACCGGAGTTCCAGAACTCGTAGATATAACCCACTGTTTCGCCGAAGGCGATGACACCGACAATAAGGCCAAGCAAAAAGAACATGCCGTCGATCTTCAGCGTTGCCGCGCTGACCAGCGAGGTGCCCGGACAGTAACCGCCGAGGATAAAACCCACCCCCATGATGAGACCGCCGACGATCCCCGGCCACAGCCATGTCTCCTTGACCATGAGTTCCTCGTAATCAAGCAGTCCCAGCGCCGCGGCCCAGAAGACCAGCAGCATCGCCACCATGATCGCGGTGAACATGACCTTCAGTACCCGCAGTTCACTGAAATAGAACTGCGCGGCCAGCCTGCGCGAGTCGCCGAAGCCGCTCGATTCCAGGATAAAACCGAAGCAGAAGCCGATGCCGATGTAGACCAGGTAGGAACCGGTGACGCCGAACATCGCTGTCAGATCAAGTGGTGCCATAGTCTATGCTCCCGGTTGCCACAGTCGCCGCACGAACCAGGCGAGGCGCATAGCCGCCGGCGAACACGGCGAACATGAAGGCCCAGCTGCCGACGGACAGGACCGCGCCGCCACTGAGCGCCTGGCCGGAGGTGCAGCCGCGTGCCAGGCGTGCACCGTACCCCATCAGGATGCCGCCGGCGAAGGCGAAGGCCCAGCGGGTGCGTGGCGTGATCTGCGGTCCGTGATAGGTTTGCAGCCGCACGCGACCGCGCAGCAGCCCGGAGACGAAACCGCCCAGCATGACCCCGACCACTTCAAATACGATCCAGTGACGCAGCGGGTCAATGTCGCCGCCGGCCAGTTTTGCCAGGTAGGGCGATTTATCGACGTGCTCGGGGACGATAACGTCTTCAATGGCAACCGCGATGCGGTTGACGCCGCCCGATGCACCCAGGCCATGGGCGGTAATGAAAAACGACAGGAACAGCAATACACCCAGCAGGGCGCCGCCCACGTAGGGATTCCAGTATCTGAACTTCTCGGACAGGTCGTTCATGGTTCACTCCGTATGGTGTTCTCCTGCGCCTGCCAGGACTCCGCGACACTGCGTTCGGGTGCAAACTGCAGGCTGCCGTCCGGCCGGGTTTCCCAGTTGCCGTCGAGGATGATTGCCGTGGTGTCCTGCATCAGCACCGGTTTGACACTGCCGGGTACCTGGGGCGCCAGTTCAAAACCCGGCAGGCTTTCATTTTTGTCTGCATGACAGACGCCGCAGTCACGGTTTACCCGGGAGCCGTGGCGTATATTGTGATGGATATGGTAGGCACGCACCTCGCCCCGTACCCGCGGATTGCTGTACGCCGGCGGCACGCAGGCGTTTCGTGATGAGCATCAGCCTGTCCTTGTTGTCCAGACGCAGTTCCTGCCGGTCCAGCTGGCCGTCGCGATCGGTATCAAATGCCTGCATGATTTCTGTCGGGTAGCTGCCGTCGACCAGCCACGCCGCGCGCAACTGTGCCGCGTCAATCGGGCTGTGACTGTCGCCGTCAGTCCAGAACCATTCCGTTACCAGGTTGTAGGGCAGCACCTGGTTCTTGCCGAGGGCGTTCCTGCCAACCCGCAGCAGGGGCCGGTAGCCGGAAATATAGGCCATGCTCAGGTCTGCCAGGTTGCTGTCGTCGATACCGCGGTAGCTGATCAGCGGTGAACCGTCCGTCTGCATCACGGTATTGTCGATGCTTTGCCGGGCCCCCATTTCCAGCCTTGGTACATGGCAGGACTCGCAGGTGACCGCGTTGAAGTGACGCGCCTGTTCCGGTAGCCAGTCATGGGTGTCGGCCAGGGTCGTGGCAGCTCTCGCAACGCCGCAGGATGCCCTCGGACGGGATGACATTGGCCGGGGTTGCCGTTCCGGCCAGCCGTTCCGGGCGGTCGCTTGAATAATGGCAGTCGCCACAGGACACCAGGCGTTCGGCGTGCACGTCCCAGACCATTTCAAGCGAATCCTTGTTCGCATGGTTCATGCCGGACTGGCGGACAGGTTGTGGCGAAAAGACCTGGCCGGTCGTCTCCGTGGTCCACTGCATCGCCGCTGCCGAGCGGGACACGCAGCGGATCGGTACCGTCATGCACCATGCCGTGACAGGCGCCGCAGTGTGCCTCGGACACCGGCCGCAGGTCGATCTCGGCCTCGCCGTCTTCGGCGATCCGCTCACGGTTCCACTGGTAACCGTCATCGGCCGCGCTGAGCAGGCCGGTGCCGAGCAGGGTGGCGCTGATCGACCATTGCGGGTGAACCGGTGTCGATGGCGGCCTGCCGCGCCGGCATGGTCGGGCGCCTGCAGGTGGCAGAGGAAACAGTTCATCTCGCTGTCGCCGTCTGTCGGGATGCGCGGTCCGTTGTCCATCAGCTGACGGCGTTCGGCTGGCAGCAGTTCATCCTGCACGCTGCTGTGATAGCCATGCGCTGCGATAAAGTCATCGTCCTCGAGCTCGTGGCACATGCCACAGGTCTCGGTGATCGACAGCGGTTCGCCGGAGTCGATCACCGGCTCGCCATTACTGTCAGTCAGGTACACGGGATCATGCGCCACGCGCTCGCGGCCGAGCGGGTCGCCTGAGTAACCAAGCGCCTGCCAGTCGATGCGGCCACGCTCGCCATGGCAGTCGCGGCACTGCAGTGCCTCATCCGGATTGGTCACCATGTGCGAGAGCGGGAAGTACATTTCGGTCGGCGCGAAGGCAAAGGAGCCGCTGTAGGGCAGGCCGGTCACCTGTGCGCCCGTCCGCAGCGCATCCTCCCAGTTGAAGGCGGTCCAGAAGCCCTTGTCGCCATGGACGTTCGGCACCAGGAAATAGTTGTTCTCCGTGTCATAGGGCTGTTTGCCGCGGTGCACCTTGAAGGGCCAGATCTTCGCCGCCGGGTCGTCGCGGTCTCCCAGCGGGGCCGTCATCTGTGTCGGCCTGTCAGGATCGATCACATCGCCGGTGATATAGCGCGTCGAGGTCTTGTTGTACCAGTGGTATTCCGGTTGTCACCTTCCTGGCCCAGGTGAAGCGGCCCTTGATCTTCAGGTAGCGGTGCTCGTCGGTGATATCCAGGTCCTGGCCGGCCTCCGACCAGTCCCAGGTCATCTTGGTGCCGGTATCGGCCGCCATGTGCGGGATGTGGCAGGTCTGGCAGGCGAGCCGGTCGGTGTGCGCATTCTGGCGCACGTCGGCATGCGGCTTCTGTGCATGGCAGTCGGTGCATTCCAGCGTGGTTCTTGTCGTCCACGCTGACCGCCATGGCGCGACCCCGGATCAGGTGGTGTTCGGTGCGATGGCAGTCGACGCACTGCATGTCGTGCTTGCCCATGTGGACATCGATGCGCTCGCTGGGAAACAGCAGGGTCTCGTCCATGTCACCGTGCTTGACGGCATTGCCGCCGCCGCCCTGGAAGTGGCAGCCGCCGCAGTTCTGGCGCCGTGGCATGCCGACGCTGCGGGCGACCTCCAGCAGGTCGACGGACTCGTCGGGTACGCCGGCGCCCCTGAATTTCTTCTGGTAGGTGCCGCTGTTGTCATGGCAGACCAGGCAGTCGACCCGCGCGGCATCTTTGAAATCGAACTGTTCATCTTCCCAGCCGTAGCCGATGTGGCACATGGTGCAGGCCGGCCAGTTGGACTGTACGCCGATACAGAAATTGTTGATGACGTTGCGCTTGCCGATGCGGACCGCACCCTCGTGTCCGGGCACCATGACCTCATCACCCTGCCAGTTCCAGTGCGAGGTCTGCATGACCTCTCTGGCCGAGTCGGGATGACACTCCAGGCAGGCACGGGTGACGGCAGGCCCATCTGCAAACGGTTCGAAGAAGAAAAAGGCGTGGTCGGTATGCGTCGGGTGCGTGGGCATGTTGTCCCAGGCGCTGGCTGGCTGTGCTTTACCCTGTGCGTTGCCTGCGTCAGCCACTGTTGCTGTCATTACAGCAGCAATGAAGAGTAGCAGAGAAATGACAGGCATCAGGCGGGTGGCGACAGTGTGTGGCATGATCATTTGTCGTGATGAATATCCTGCATGGTAAGTGTTCAATATTCCATTTTTTAACAGTTGGAACTTGATGTGGATCAGGTAAGGCAGTATTCGAATGTTTTATTGTTTGACTGGTTCGTTCTGTCGTAATGCAAACGCTCTAGTCAGTCGGGATGTGCTACCATGTTCGCCTGTATTATCTTCTTCACGGTGACGCCTGTGTCTGTGCGTCGTTCACGCGTGGACCGTTAATTCAGGTCGGCAAACAAGCGGTGCGGCATAATACCGCATGCCGAGCGGGATACGAATCTCCTGCCAGGACACATTGTCACTGGAAGTGAGGGGCGATGCCGTACAGGCGCAGTATTGATATCCGTCAAATACGTTAAGCCGTTATTAGCGTAGCTTAGTCATTATGAGATCCGGGCACCGATGTCAGGTGTGCGGTTAAAAATAATTTTTACTTCGGAGTTGAATAAATTATGCGCAGTCTACGTCAGTCATTTATACATTTAGTGTCAACTGCAGCGGCAATTGTCCTGTCGGGTGCCTGTATTACAGCGCAGGCCGGCCAGATCCCGGGTGATCCGAATGGCTGGAACAGGGCCAATGTCAATGTGAGGATCCTGGATGTCGATGGCAACTTTCTAGGTGACTGGCCGGCTACAGCAATACCGCCAGACGGGGCCTACGAGAGTGACATCTATGACAGGGACTTCATCGATGGCGCGATGCGGTGAGATCCTGATGGCCACACTGGTGGCGAAGGACCCGCCTGTGGGTATTCCGCCCGGTGTTAAGGTTCTGAATGACGTGATGGTGGAGCCCAGCCAGCCCGAGAGCTGCATCATGGCGACGGCGGTAGGCATTGAACTGCGGCAGCGCCTTCCAGACTCACAAGCGCTACAAGGTGCTGATGAAGCCGAATATGGTTGATGGTGCCGGCACTGACAGTGTTGACCTGGTTTTTAATGCCAATGATAACGGTGATCCTGTTGAGGAATACCGGGTATTCCAGAAGATCAACAACTGGACCGACCAGCGGCTCGCGGGTTTCAAACTGGAAGTCGGTTTCGGTGTTGGCACAGCCTTCCAGAAGGCGACTGTGTTCTGCAGCGGCTGCCAATCTGAGTGTAGAGGTGGACCAATAGTTCACCGATCCCGAACAAAAAAACCAATTTCGCACATGGCCTGTTCGGGCCGATCGAGGGTCCAAACTGGGAGCAATACCGGTGAGTACACCGGCGGCTTCTTCGATGACCAGTCCCGGGCGGGTTATCGCATCCAGGAAGTTGACACCGACACCTATGAGTCCGTACCTGATGCTACGACCGGCGGTATTTTCGGCAAGTACGAGGATGTGTTGCCCGAAGACCCGGCTTCGCCGGCAGGTGTGGCCGGATTTGGCCAGTTTGGTGACTGGCTGCCGACGATTTTCATGCCCCAGGGTGTGTTCTTCGATGATGACGACAATCCGAATACCGACGATGTCCTGATGGGCTGGTGGGGCTACAACGCGAACTGCTCCACGGCGCCGTCGCCGGTTAACACGGGTAATTATTGCTGGATGTACGGCCATGCGAATTACTACAACTGGATCGACAATCTGGCTGATCCGGCGGCGCTGGGTTTCGTCAAGGATACCATTACGGCGAATTACCAGCCGGTAAGCCAGGCGACCTTCGCTGCCTGGGCAACCGATTCACGTTACTACGTCGACACTGTTGACGACCTGGCGAACCTGAACCTCAACTACGTGGTGAATGTCGGTACCGTGGACGCCACCTGGCCGACATGGAATGGTGTCGATGCGGCCACCTTTACCATTCGGGTGACGCCTGTCCTGGGTGCCAATAGCACGGCCGCACCGGGCTATATCGGTACCCCGCATATCCCGCTGGTCAACGTCGCCACCGTCGGTACCGTCGATATACGTCCAAGTCCGGAGTTCGTGCCGGGTACGGATACGCTGACGATGACCGTGGCGGATGCCGATCTCAATTTTGATCCGAATACGGTGCAAACGGTCGATGTGGTGGTCGATAACGTGGCGACCAACGAGACCGAGGATCCCGTCACGCTGACTGAAACGGGTGTCAATACCGGCGTATTTGAAGGTAGCTTGCCCACAACAACCGGCGTGGTCGGCGTTAATAACGACGGCACGATGAATGCCGAACCGCTGGAGTTTGTGCAGGTTACCTATCAAGATGCCGCACCTGCCGCATTTCTCACGGCATCGACACAGGCAGTTGCCGGCTTCGATGGCACGGTGCAGTTCACTGATGCGGTCATTCCCAACGGCAACATCCTGATCCAGGTGGACGACCTTGACCTTGTTGCAGGGACCATCGATGTGAACGTGGTGAACCAGGATACGGGTGAGATCTGAAACCGTCACCCTGAACCAGTCGCCGATCGCCGGGCAGTACGTCGGTGGCCTGACATCAACCGACGTGGCGGGTTCCGCTAATGATGACGGCACGCTGAGTGTCGCGGTCGGTGAGGTGCTGGTCGTGACTTACACCGATGCAGTTGCGGCTGATGGCTCTCTGAACGTGGCCAGGACCGATCAGGTCACGGTCACGGCTGCGCCGGTTGCCGGTGGCGGCGGTGGTGGCGGTTGCACACTTGCCGTTTCCGGCAATAGCAATGTCACCCTGCCCGGGTTGCTGCTGATGATCCTGGGTCTTGGCTGGTTACGCCACACTCGCAGGCGCGCACGCAGCTAGACTGTAGTTACATGGCAGTTATGCCAGGGGGCTCACTGACGTGAGCCCCTTTTTTATGGGTCATTAACTGCAACGCATGGTTTTGGTAAATGGGGTCAGAGCATAATTGTTTCTCATATTAGAAAAAATTGTGCTCTGACCCCGATATTCACTGCGCAAGGTCGCCTGGCGTGGATTCGCGGGTTTGGTGCGGGTTCGCGCCTGCAAGGCGCTCCTACAATTTTTTTGATCGGAGGGGGTAACCTTGGGGTCTGGTGCGGGTTCGCGCCTGTAAGGCGCTCCTACAATTATATTGATCGACTGGGGTAACCGGAGGGCGGGATCGAGTGGTCAGCGATTCGGGAATTACCCGGGTGGGGTGCGCGGATTGTTCTTGATGGACTGAAAGCGCTCCAGTGCGCGGGTCCGGGATGTCTTCAGGTCGACCCGCGGTGCGGGGTAATCGCGTCCGAGTTGTAAATTGCACGATGCAAGCACATCAGCCGGTGCGGTCCACGGGCTGGCCAGGTATTTGTTCGGCAGGGCGGCGATTTCGGGTACCCAGCGACGGATGTAGTGTCCGTTCGGATCGAATTTACCGGCCTGCGTGACCGGGTTGAAGATGCGGAACCAGGGCGCGGCATCGGCGCCGCAACCGGCGCTCCACTGCCAGCCGAGCGTGTTGTTGGCGAGGTCGGCATCCACCAGCGTGTCCCAGAACCATGCCGCGCCTGCCTGCCACGGTATCAGCATGTTCTTGACCAGCAGTGAGGCCACGATCATGCGCACGCGGTTATGCATCCAGCCGCTATGCCAGAGTTCGCGCATGCCGGCGTCCACGATCGGGATGCCGGTTGCACCGCGTTGCCAGGCACGCAGGTCGTCGGTGTAATCCTTGCGCCAGGGGAAACTCTCAAAGCGGAAATCGAGCGGCCGGTCGGTGGTGTGCGGGAAGTGGTAGAGGAGGTGGTGCGCAAATTCACGCCAGCCGATTTCGCGAATGTACGATTCCGTATTGGCAATGACACCCGGTTGCACGGCGCGGTCGGCGAATTCGCTGATCGCCTGCACCACCTGGCGCGGGCTGATTTCGCCAAAGTGCAGGTGTGGCGACAGCATGGACGTGCCGGCATAGTCCGGGCGGTTGCGATTGTCTTCGTAGTCGATAACGGCGCCGTCGATAAATGCATGCAGTTGTGCCTGCGCGCCGGCTTCGCCCGGCTGCCAGGTGGCCGGGAAGTCCTTGTCCCACGGAATGGTCGGCAGTAAATCGAGTGTGTCGACCGATACCCCGGTAATTTTTTTATCAACCACCGGCATTTGTTGCGGCGCCCGACAGTGAACACCGGCAGGGCCGGCTTTCTGGCAGGCCTTCCAGAACGGTGTAAAGACACGGAATGGCCCGCCGTCTTTCTTGCTGATTGCCCAGGGCTCGAACATCAAGCCGGCGTTAAATGTATCTACCCCGATTGATGCATCGCGCAGGGTGGATTTAATCACCTTGTCACGCGCGATGTGCTGCGGTTCGTACTGGCGGTTCCAGTACACATGCGTGGCGCCGGTCTCTTTGATCAGTGTGCGCAGGCATTCGAGACTGTCCGGGCCGCTGCGGATGACCAGTCGTGAGCCTGGCTCATGCAGTTGGCCGTCCAGTGCTTTGAGGCTGTGGTGCAACCACCAGCGGGATGCCGCGCCCGGCTGCCATGCGACGAGTTCGTCCGGTGCATGGATAAAAACCGGGATGACGTTTTGGTGATTTTCCAGGGCGGCACAGAGCGCCGGATTATCCGACAGGCGCAGGTCGCGGCGGAACCATGCAAGGGCGGTGGTCATGGCGGACGATCATGCCAGTGATGGGTGGGGCTGTACACTTTGCGATCTGACCGGGCGCCTCCAAACAGGTAAGTCCAGCCGGGATAACGTCTGAATGTAACGCGAGAGATTTCTGCAAAAGATGACGTGCGAATCGAGCGATGCTGGCTTCACGGCCATCATTAAAGGTCCATACGCAGACAGTTGCTACCCGTTAATCGCCTGTTCGCGGCACCCTGATTATCAATATTATTGACAATACATCACTAGTTAGTTATATTCTAAAGTTGCACTCGATCTTCACCCGGCGACCTTTAATGCGGCTTCCTACACAAAACACTGTGCGGCAATTATTGCTTCCGCTGTTCATGGTGTTTGTGTTTTGTATCAGTATTGCCAACCTGGCTACCGGGCTGGAAAGCCAGCAACTGGTCATTAAGCTGGAAGCCGGAAACGTTCCGGACTCGGCTGAAGACAAGGTGTTGATGACCGGTATTTTGCCAGGCCCGGTCCCGCGTGAATTTCCTGCATATACATCGGTAATTTCCACCAGACTGTCAACTGTCGTCGACAGTGACGCATATCCCAGCATCATTCTCCACGGCCCGCCCGTACCAGACTATAACGTTTGATTAACTGCGGTCAGTATGACCGTGTCATTTTCAAGCTGTTCGATTTCTGTGCTGCCGCTTACAGGTAATACAGCCATTGTTGTGTATTTCCGGAGTAGAACGTGGGTAACCCGACTAAAGCAACCCTGATCAAGCGCCTGCTTGGTGCAGCCATCTTCATAGGCGCTGGTTATAAACTGACCGGCGCAGTTCCGACGCTGGAGATTGCCTGGGTTTCATCGATATTACTGCTGACAATTTATCTGTTCGTATTCGAGATTCTTGAAGTCGATGTCGCCGCAGTTTGTATCATGGTGTTACTCGGGTTAATGACGTTAGTTGGTCCGTTGTTAGGTCTTGATCATCCGTTCGTTGCTTCGCAACACCTGTTTGACGGCTTCGCGAGTAACGCGGTTATCTCGATTGTTGCCGTTATGATCATCGGTGCCGGGCTGGACAAAACCGGTGTCATGAGCCAGGTCGCAAGTGTCATTCTCAAGTACGGTGGTCGTACCGAGCGGCGCGTAATACCGCTGATCTCGGGGACGGTTGGCATTATCTCCAGCTTTATGCAAAACGTGGGTGCTGCAGCCCTGTTTCTGCCGGTGGTGAGTCGTATCTCGGCCCGTTCCGGGTTGCCGCTGTCGCGGCTGTTAATGCCGATGGGATTCTGCGCCATCCTGGGAGGCACCGTTACCCTGGTGGGTTCCAGTCCGTTAATTCTGTTGAACGACCTGATGCTGAACTCCAACCAGGCATTGTCGCCGGCGCAGAAGATGAGCCCGTTCCATCTTTTCGACGTCACCCCGATCGGGCTGGCCCTGCTTGCCACGGGAATAATTTATTTCGTCCTGCTGGGTAAATTTGTCCTGCCACGAAGGCATGAGGAAAGCAGCACGGTCGGTTCCAATACCATGAGTTATTTTCAGGACGTCTACGGCATCGACTATTCCCTGTTCGAGGTTGAGGTGCCGGCCGGCAGTTCCCTGATAGATCTGAAATTCGATGATGTTGAAACAAGCTCGCACATTCGCATCATTGCGACCCGGCGCAGCGATAACCAGACGCGCATTGGCCCGGGCGCGCTGGCGCGCGATGTTGGCATAGAGGCCGGAATGGTGCTGGGCATCCTGGCATCGCCGCTGGATGTCGAGAAGTTTGTCTCGCAGTACGGGCTGAAGCTGCACAAATCGCTCGACAGCTTTGGTGAAAACCTGTCATCCACAAAATCAGGTGTCGCCGAGGTGGTAATACCTCCCGGTTCGAGCCTTGTCGGCAAGAGTGCGCGCGACGTATGGATGCGCAAGACGTATGGACTGGCCATGGTTGGCCTGCATCGCGGGGGCAAGACCTTGCGTGAGGGCGATGACATTCGCAACCTGCCGCTGGAGGCGGGTGATACGCTGGTCGTGCATACCACCTGGGAGGCCCTCGCGCGGCTGGAATCCAATCGTGACTTTGTTGTTGTTACAACTGAATACCCGCGCGAGGAAATGCGTCCACAGAAAGTCGGGCATGCGCTGGTTTTCTTTCTCGTGGCGCTCGCCCTGGTGCTGTTCTCGGATTTGCGGCTGTCTATCTCTTTACTGACCGGCGCGCTGGGTATGGTGCTCTCCGGTGTGCTGAGCATGGATGAGGCCTACAAGGCGGTAAGCTGGAAAACCGTATTCCTGCTCGCCAGCCTGATCCCGCTGGGCATGGCGGTCGAAAACACCGGGACCGCCGCCTGGATTGCACAACAAACGCTTGCCGTGCTGGGCGATGTGCCGGTGTGGGTTTTACAAACGGCGCTGGCCATACTGGCAACCTTCTTTACCCTGGTCATGTCAAATGTGGGTGCCACGGTGTTGCTGGTACCACTGGCAGTCAACCTGGCTATTCACGCGGGCGCTGATCCAGCAATATTTGCGCTGACAGTTGCACATCGCCACTTCCAATTCGTTCCTGATTCCGACTCACCAGGTTAACGCCTTGCTGATGGGGCCGGGTGGTTACCGGGTGCCGGACTTCATGCGCGCAGGTGGCATCATGACGGTACTTTTCCTGATCGTAATGATGATCATGATGAACCTGGTTTTCTGAGGCTGATATGATTAAACACAATGTATGCCCAACAACCCGTCGTATCGCTGGACGCAATGATAATGGAACCTGTCATGAAATATAAACACGTCATTGGCTCATTATTGGCTGTCATTACGCTTTTCCTGGTTACAAGTTGTGAGCGGAATGGAGGTCTTGTCGAAGACAGGATCGATGTGCACGGCACATTTGGACAAATTACGCTCGTAGATATGCCGGCAGAAAAGACCAGCGAGATTGTCGGCGCAGTTGAAAAAGACCTGGAGGCGCTCGATTATATTGGCTATACATTCGAGGAGCAGGGCGAACTGGCACGGTTGAATGAGGCGCTTGGCAATGGGCGCTCCATGACGGTCAGTGATGGCATGCTGGAGCTCATAAAGGATGCCATCGGGTTATTCAATGCAAGCGGTGGATTGTTCAACCCGGCCGCAGGTGAGCTGACGGCTTTCTGGGAGTTTCGGTGCGACCAGGACGAATGCAGCCAATCACCGTACCCGGATGTCGTGCAACGCCTGGTTGACAAGCAGATAGCAAAGATAGTCAGCCGACGGCCGTCCATGGATGACCTGATTATCAGCGGTAACAGGATCAGTAGCCGGAACCGGCTGGTCAGGCTGGAATTTGGCGACATGATCCGCGGGCTTACCCTGGACAAGGGTATTGAATACCTGAAGAGTATCGGCGTCGAGAATGCCATGATCAATATCGGCGGTAATGTGCGTACTACAGGCACGCGAGGTGATCATGACTGGTGGGTGGGGATACCGGATGCAAGTGGTGAGCATTTTATCGGCTCGATAGAGAATATTGATGATCAGTCAGTTGTCACCGTGCGGGCATTTGACAAATCATTTGGCAGGCAGGGTCGTGTGTATCGACATATAGTCGATTCGCGCACCGGGCAGCCGGTCAGGGATGTCGTTTCGGTCACCGTCATGCATGACAGTGCGTTAACCGCCAATGTATTCGCCGTAACCTTGCATATAGCCGGCATCGAAAACTGGAAGAAGATCGCTGACAGCATGGATGTGCACAAGATCCTGGTAATCACAAAAGACGGCACCATCTATACCAGCCTTGCAATGGAGCATATTATTCACTGGAAGCAGGGGGTTGAGAATCAGCACCTTGTTCCCTAGTGTGGAATTTATGATGAGAAAGCGCGATAAACGTCATTTAACGTAATCGGCTGATGAATTATTCTTTTACTGCGTTGTCCTATTCCGAGTACCAGATGGTAGTTATTCTGGAGCATCAAGGTACCAACTGAATCATGCATCGACTATGGGCAAAAATTGTTGTTGCCGGCCTGATTATCCTGGGTGAGGGTGCGCTTGCATCTGAAATCAGCCAGCGTAGCGATGACAGGCATGAGAATGGTGAAAATCCTGCGCTGATATCTCAGCCGGTAATACTTGACGATTCCGGTTCCAGCTGTAATCCGGCCCCTGCGTGTATTGATGCGGTCCGGCCACAAATCACTCTGACGCATTATAAAGTTGCAGTAGCAAGCGTCCTTACTTCAGATTCGTTCGAATATCACCCCTTTAATCCCCGTGCACCGCCGGTTCCGGCCAGCTAGTTCTACTTAATAAATTCCAGCATCACGCAAGGGCGTTGCGACTGTGTGTCAGTCGTGCGCGTAGTGATGCGTATTAAATCGTAGTTGGGGAAGTTCAATGAATATACCAATAGCCGCAACTAATGCGGATATGCATGAAATGGCATCTGCAGGAAAGCATGATCGACATGGGCGGGCTTATGTCTATACGCCTGCTTCGTTTATGTCCCGTGTAAAATTTGGTCTTGGTACCCTCGCTGTCCTTGTGGTCCCTCCGTTGATTCCAGGCGTTACAGGTCGCGGGTTGATCATGGGATATATTGGCGCGCTTGTGGCTGTTTATTCCGTTGTATGTGTTTGGGGAGTGGTGCGAAGTATGCAGATTTCCGCTACCCATGATAATGGACCTGTCGCTCAAGGTAGGACGGCCAGCTGATCCAGTCATTTGATACCGGCATTGCCGGCGGGAATCGAATACGCGTCCGCAAGTCCTCCGCCATCGACTCTACACGCTTGTCCACGTCTGTTAATAATTGCTGTTGCCCGGTTACCTGGCGCAGCAGGTGTATAACTGCCCCTCGCAACAGTGACTGGTCATTTGTGAAGATTCCAGGGTATTCATCAGAGTGGCAGGTTTTCCAGTGAACTGAACTTGGTAACACCGGCCGGCAACTTGCGCAGGCGGCGCACGCCTTCGCCTCCGGTCCAGATATCAACAGCTTCTGGTATCTGCCTGCGCAGTTCAAGTAGATGCGGGCGAATATTTTTATACTGGTAGGCCCCGCTGAAAGTAATCCCGACGATGTCGGCATTGAACTGCTGTGTTGCACGAACGATCTGGTCCATCGGCACTTCGCCGCCGAGGTTGATGATTGAGATGTCGTGTGCGGAAAGCATGGCCGCCACGATAAGCAGTCCAAGTGTATGTTCCTCGCCGGGCAGGGTTGCCAGTACCACCAGTGGCTTCTTTGCGCTTTTCTGCATGGTGGCAATTTCCGCATTAAGGAACCGGTTCAGTTGTTCTGAAAGGAAATGTTCCTGGAAAATCTGCAGTTCACCACTGACCCAGAGGTCACCAACCGTATACAACAGCGGCACTACTGTGGTGTTGATAAATTCCTTCATACCCTGCTGATCGTACCTTTGCTGCAACAGACTCTCGATTTGCGTGGCATTCGCAGAGCGAATCGCATCAAGCATGGCGCTGATTGCTTTATCCGGCTGCTGCGGAGCATCAGTCTTCAGACTGGCCTCCAGGTCATCGAGAGCGTCTTCATCAAGGGGCAGCAGCTTGCCGGGGCGCAGGCCCCGGTCCAGTAAGCGGCGAATGCGCTGCAGGCGCCGCAGCTGTTTTTCAGGGTAGGCGCGTTCGCCTTTTGCATTGCGCACGGGGTCGGGAAAGCCGTAGCGGCGCTCCCATACTCGCAGGGTATCGCGGCCGATACCGGTATCCCGCTCAACGACCCCAATAGAGAAATACTCAACAATATCAGTCATATATAAATATCTCGATTCCCACAGTAAAATAATAACATCATTTGTCCTAGACAAACAAAATTATCTATGTATATTACGACCCATGGGCACAGCAACAGGGCTCATACCTTCTCAGACAGGAAAAGGAGATTTGACATCATCGCAGTCAGCAATCCTCGCATGCCGGCAGCAATTCCTGCAACGCAAGCGGCCGATTCGGCATTGCCTTGTCGTGGCTGTACACGCAACTGCAGCAGATACGGTCGCTGTGGTCACACACCGTGGCGTTCTGCTGATACTGTCACGCAAGCGTGCGTCTCAACATATCCATAGTACTGATTGCGCAACCCTGATTAATGCTTGCAGCGTGGCCTGAGACGAGAGGGTGGATCCAATGACGCGAAAAATCATCATGTTCTACGACGGGGGTTGTCCACTGTGCAGCCGGGAGGTCAGTCATTACCGCCGCATCGATCGAGACCGCAACATTAACTGGGTCGACATTAGTGTGCAGGCAGACCTGACTGATTCATACCAGTTATCACGTGAAGCAGCGATGGCGCGTTTACATGTGCTTGACGGCGAGGGCTGTATGCAAACAGGGGCCGCTGCCTTTGTAACCTTGTGGAGTGCTTTGCCTTACTACAGGTGGCTGGCTGGCATTGTACGTTCGCTACGGCTTGTTCCCCTGCTGGACCGGATTTACGAACCCTTTGCGCGCTGGCGACTGTCGCATCGGCGTAACAATTGCCCGATCTGAGTTCTGATGATAACCCCGGTCACTGATTGTTGCAGACAGGCAGGTAGCTTACGTGCGTTGGTCGGCATCATGGGCCTGGCGCTGGCCGGCTTCTTCATGGCGTGGTTACTGCTTGGCTGGGTTGGCTGGGTACCCGCCATGGTAGACCTGTTTGGCATCGAGGGCATGCGCACGCCGGCAGCCTTCACTGTCGGCGGACTGCTGCTTGCCGCCATCGCTTTCTGGGAGTGTTAACAGTCTTAAATCGATAACCAAGAGGAGACCTGGAATTATGTTCAAACTGTCCGATGTATTTATTTTACTAGCCGTGGTGGTCTCGTTTTTCATATCGGCATACCTGTGGTTCAACGGCTTTACCAGCCATGGCATCTTTACTGCGATATGGGTGCCATCCATCCTTGCGTTTGGAATCTACTTCAAACTTTCGGCACTTCTGGCCAGGAGGTAATCATTATGAGCGATCCCGATATTCTCTATCCGGCAATTTTTGTGTTCAGCATGCTGTTGATTGGCCTGGTACTTACAATCCGCGAATTTTCACGTCTGCATGCGGATGAAGACAGGCACAAGCAGGAGAGGCGGGCTTCAGGACGGGGGCATGAGGATGCTGATAGCCCTGTGCGCAGGGCGTCCGGCTTCTAGTCGCCTGCACGACACCGAATTCCTTTAACCAGCAAATATTACGGAGATTACTATGAACAACTACATTTCGGCCGGCCGGGGCGTTGCAGTTACCCTGTTTACTGCAGCAATTATGAGTGCACCCGCTATTGCATTTGCCGGGCCCGGCTGCATGAAGCAACAGAATGTATACAGGGGATACAACTCCTACAGCCCGATACCCCCGCAGCCTGCTCACTGGCAGGCACGCCAGTACCGGTATCCGGCAGCACCGGCAGCGTACCCCGGTTGGGCAAATGCTCCCTACCAGGCGCCGGCGTATACCCGGCCAAGCAGTCCCGCAGTCAATCCTGTTGCGAATACCCCGCCAGTGAGTGCTGCACAGGCAACAGCCGGGGATGACAGCAATGCTGCCGCTGAAACAGTCACCGTGCGCATTAGCGGCATGCGTTTTGAGCCGGCGAACCTGACCGTTAAACCGGGTACCACTGTCACGTGGGTGATGAGCGATCAAATGCCACATACCGTCACCGGGCAGGGCAACGAACTGCGCTCAAACACCCTGCAGATGAGGCAGTCATACAGCTTTACCTTCAATGAATCAGGTCGCTACGACTATGCCTGTGATTTCCATCCCTCGATGCAGGGCGTCGTCAAGGTGATGAAGAACAATCTGGATACCTGACAGGTTATCGCTCGGTCATGCGAAGGATACTGACATGAACATTGTGATAACAGGTGGTACGGGCGGTATTGGCGGCGCCTTTGTCGAGGCGCTCTCCAGGCGGCCGCTGGTCAAGCAAATCATTGCGACCGGCAGTCGCACTACCGGCGGCACCGTTCACCCTAAAGTCACCTGGCAGCGGCTGGATCTGACAGATGAAACCGCAGTCAGCGACTGGGCGGGGCAGATTGGAGAAATTGACTGGTTGATCAACGCGGCAGGGTTTCTGCACTCGCCGACAGCGGGTCCCGAAAAAACCATTCGGCAGGTCGACCAGGACTTCTTTCTCGAAAATATGCGCATCAATACATTGCCTTCCCTGTTGCTGGCCAGGTACCTGCATGACAAATTCAGGCATGGACGACCGTCAGTCTTTGCAACCATCTCGGCAAAGGTCGGCAGCATCGAGGACAACCGCCTGGGTGGCTGGTACAGCTATCGCGCTTCAAAAGCGGCGCTGAATATGTGCCTGAAGACGCTGTCCATCGAGTGGGCGCGGACGTTGCCCAATGTTGCCGTGGCCGCCTTGCACCCGGGTACCACCGATACTGCGCTGTCCAGGCCATTTCAGCGCCACGTGCAGCCGCAGCATTTGTTTTCACCCTCGCAAAGTGTCGGCTACCTGCTTGAGGTGCTCGATGGACTTGTTCCCGGTCAGTCGGGACGCTTTCTGGCATTTGATGGTGAAGTGTTGCCATGGTGAAGGAGCGCTGTAATTCGTGTAGTCACGAACTGGCCGCCTGCACAGCTACCATACAGCGCCAGTGAAGTGGGGCATGCAATGATTGAGTCCCCGGGCCTGCGCCAGGCAGACGTGTCTGATCTTGAATCCGTCAACCGGCTGATCGAACGTGCGATCAACACCTGGGATATCTACGGGAGCGTCAAGCGCCTTGCCATGTCATCATATTATTACACTGCACATGACCTTGATTTTCTCGAGCTGGTGGTTGCCGAAGCAGCAGATGTCGGGATTGTCGGTATCGCGGCATGGGAGCAGGCCTGCCAGGGTGATAATCCGGCAGGTCACAGCGCATTGCTCCTGCACGGAATCTATGTTGCTCCCGATCACCAGCGCCATGGTATAGCAACCCGCCTGCTGCAAGCAGCTGAAACGGCTGCGACGACGCGCGGGTTCGATGGTTTGCTGGTCAAGGCACAGCCGGGGGCGGAAGGTTTTTTCCTGGCCTGCGGAATGGAACGACTTGCGGTCGGGAATGAACGTCGTGATTATCCCCACCGATTCTGGAAACCCGTAAAACATGGTTGATGCTGCGTGCATGTTGCCTCGGCCATGTCGCCGTTCTCCCTGGTAGCGGCAGTAAACAGGATATAGGCCTGTTTTCCACAGGAAAATGTATTCAGGCCCCGTTTACGAAGCAGTATCAATGCCGGGTGACCGGGCCGGGAGTTTGCAGTTCGCTGTCGAGCAGGGCGGTGAAGGCATACAGGCGTTCCGCCGGCTCGACGGTTTCCAGCAGCGCCTGCTTGTCCTGTTCGCTGAGCGGTAGCGCCATGCTCAGGCTGTTCAGCAAGCTGACCATCGACAGGTGTTCAAGCGCGGTCCAGTCGGTTTCCAGCCCCTTGGCGGCGCAGTAGCGTTTCAGCGTGTCAATCAGAAGGTCCTGTTCGCCGTGCAGCCGGCCCTCGTAGTCGCTGTAGTCGTCGCGAAAGCGTGACCAGTCCGGCGTGACCAGGCGATAGCCGCGGGTGGTCGGTAGCTCCTCAACGATATCGTAACGACATACGCCGCTCAGTACGATCTCAATGCAGCCGTCACGGGTCTCGTTAAACTGCGTGATCCGGCCGGCGCAACCGGTCTGGCAAAGGCCGCTTGCATTCGCGGTAGCAGGTCCCGGCTGAATCATGCCGATCATGTGGTGGGTGGCGAGTGCGTCGCTGACCATATTCAGGTAGCGCGGTTCGAAGATGTTCAGGGGCAAATTACTGCCGGGCATGACAATCGCCCCACGCAGTGGAAAAATCGGCAGTGTCACGGGTAACCGGTCGTATGGTGCAATAAAAGGACTGAGACTCATTAGCCACCTCCTGGGTGTGATCGCTATTTCTTTACACCCCTGCCAGCGTCAGCCGGTTTTACAATGCCGCAATAAACATACGGTTTCCACACAGGGGGCAGTAAAAATTCGACTTCATTATCCTGGAAACGTTCGCTTACTTGCTGTACGCGCCAGAGCCGGGCACGGATCAAGACGCAGCGGGCAGTGGCTCTGCCTTTCACGTTGTTACTGGCGTGTCAGGGTGATCGGGAAATGTCGGAGTGCTATGCGGGTTCCGCGCTTGAAAAAAAGAGGGGCACACCTTTCGGTGTGCCCCTCCTGGTTTATTAATGGTGGAGGCGGCGGGAATACTCGGGCCATCCCTGGCCCTCGCCCTACGGGCCGCCGTCGCAGCGCGACGACGTTCGGCAGCGCTTCCTGCGCTGCTCGTCGAACCCAACGCGGGTTCTCATCCGCACCGCACCCCAGAAACCCAAACGGGGCACACCTTGCGGTGCACCCCGTTTGGGTTT
>CAWKAE010000023.1:0-64221 GCA_963847565.1 uncultured Halobacteria archaeon | reverse complement strand
AACCTGGTACTCAATCAACCGTAAAGATTATTGATCAGTGCCGCGACGTCCTGTCACCAGCTTCAAAATTACCAGCAGCAAAGGTGTGCCATGTAACAACAGGTCAAAGATATCAATGGGCTTGTTCAACTCACCTGCCGACAGCATCTTGAGCTTCTCCCACAAGTGCGGTTCCGGCGTAAACGGCGCCAGCGCCAGCACGATCGCCAACGGTAGCAACAGCGCCATCGGAATACTGTCCAGCCATTTCATAGCATCACTCCCTTACCCTCAGTACCTGATCAGCAATGGCTGATAGCCGTAAATCGCACTCAGGTGATGTAGTACCGCATGTTGCCCCTGCTCGCGCCAGATACGACTGACCTCATCGTTAACCACACGGTAACGTTCCTCGAGACCCAGATCGCCTGATTGTTCGGCAGCCAGCGACGTCACAATTTCCAGCCACATCCGGCTGGCCCCCATAATCATGGCCGGCCACGCCTGCTGCACAACCGGCAACCAGTCCTTGTCGCTGGTATCTTCGATGCCCGGTCGCGTGATCTCTCCCAGGTCGTCGAACAGCGACACGGGTAACCTGCCCGTCGCGACGTAACTGCGCCAGCACCGGGTGCGCGCCCAGTTCATTGTAGACACGCTGCGCGCCTTCAGCTGTTGAGTAGAATATAAAACTGAAAACATGACCATAGTCATCATCCGCAGCACGCCGGTGGAAACGCCAGATCAGGATGTCGCGGTAATGATGCTCGAACACCGGCGCAACCACCTCGCCCGCCAACAAGGTATCGATATGCCATTGCGGCGACTCGCCGTCCGGACGATCAATGAAAAAACGCGCATACCACCAGCCTTCCCCGTCCGGCAACGCATCACCTGCTGCAGAATTTTTCGGCGTCAAGGGTTCCGGCGTCTTCGGTACAAGCGTACAGGCACTGAGAAAAAAACCCAGTGACAACAGGAGCAACCATCCGCCGGCTTTGTGCATTATTCCTCCACAACCACTTATTCCATAGACGAAAACATCATACAGGTAATCATATCAGGCACCAGAACGTCGCAGGTATTCGAGCAACCCAGGCATGCGATCCTCGTCCACCCGCATGCGGTGCGGTATTCCACCGAGCGCTGCGTCTTCCACCGCAGCCAGTGCCGCATGGCCACGCCGTCGCCCTGCATGCGGCCAAACAGTAACGGGTAAAATCGCACGAAGTCTTCCGCGCGCGTCCAGCTGGCTGTTGCCGGTTGCAAACATTGCCGGCCGCTTGCAAGCAGACCGATGTCACCACAACGCATACCCGGGACACGAGCCAGTTCCGCCTGGTACAAATCCAGCAACGTGGTGATTTGCAGCACACACCGGGTCAGCTTGCGTGGCTGCTGTGGCACCGACGAAATTTCAAACACCGTCAATGCAGCACTCCTTGACGTAACTCAGGGCAGGATTTCACGGCCTGACTATACTGTACTGACATAATCCTTAAACCATCACCTGGAGATTGCCATGTTTCTGAAAGACAAAAACTCGGAAGACCTGGTCGAAGTCCTGTCACTAACTGACCTGTTCGATCCATTTTGCAAACACCTCGTCGGTCGTTACCAACGTGGTGAAGAGCAACAGGACCCGGAAAAATTTGCCAAGACCGCACTGGCCTTCCCCTCCGGCGAAGGCTTACCGCAGTGCTGGCTGGATGCCCACTACCGCGAAAGTGAAATACAGCGCTAAACCGCCGATATATCAATAGGTACGACGGGACAGTAGCGGACCAGGCACTGAAATCTGTCTGTATCCGCTATATCCTGTTGTTTTAATAGTGAAATTAATTTATCTTCACGCATCCAGAGGCTTGTGTATAATTATTTCATTATTTACTTATCTATATGGAGAGGCTGCCATGATGCTTCGTACGTTCGCACTCGCACTGCTCGCTGTCCCGCTGCTCATTTCAACTTCCGCGCAGGCCTGGTGGGGTGGCCCCGGCCAGGGACATAACGGTTACTACGGTGCCGGCCCGGTCAACGCAAATACCGGTGGCGGCTTCAATTTCAACGGCTCTTTCAGCGGCCGTGGTGCCGGCAATAGCCATAATCGCTTTGGCGGCTACAACGGCTATGGACCCCACCCGTACCTGCGCCAGGCGCCACAGAGACAGTCATGGATTATTCGCGGCGTGAACTTCAAGTACGATTCTGCCGAACTCACACCGAGCTCCATGAAAATCCTCGACAGCGTCGCCGAGGTGGTGCGTAGCAGGCCGGTACAACCACTGGAAGTCGGTGGACATGCCAGTGCCGAGGGCGATGACCCGTACAACATGAATCTTTCCAACCTGCGCGCACAAACCGTCCGCGCCTATCTCGTCAAACGCGGCATTCAGCGGTGATCTGCTGACCTACCGCGGTTACGGCGAAACCCGCCCGCTGGTCGAGAACATGACCGAACCGGGGCGCCGTGTAAATCGCCGCGTTGAACTGACACCGATATTCCACGCACAGCGCTGATCAGCACTGCGAAAGCGCATGGATAGTGGTAGTATGCGGCTATTCATAAGCCCCTGGAGGAAACGCGGTATGAAAATTATGCGACTTACAATGAGCTGGCTACTGAGTATTATGCTGGTACTGTCCCCGGTCATGAGCGCACAGGCAGCCATTGTTGATAATGATGCCCTGCTCGCAGAAACACCGGTGCAACATACCCGGGACAGCCTGCAACAACTGTTCGAGCAGGACCAGGTCCGTGCGCAATTGCAGGCACTTGGCGTCAGCCCGGAATGGGCCAGGGAGCGTGCACGCACGCTGACCGATGCCGATCTGGCCCGCATCAATAACGGCACAGGTCAGCTGGAAGCCGGTGGCGACAGTGTCCTCGGTGTATTACTTGTCATTTTTATCATTTTCGTGATTACCGACATCATCGGTGCCACCGACATCTTCCCCTTCATACACCCGGTCAGATAACAACCGGTTGCTTCGACTCATGAACACCCGCCTTGCAGCGGGTGTTCTGCTTTGCGGCCTGTTACTGACCGGCTGCGCCAGCCCGCCGCAGACCCGGCAGCTGCTGCAATGCGCAACCGGACGGACTACCGGTCGTGCACGAAATTGTGCAGACACCGTTCTTCCCGCAGTCCCGCTACCAGTGCGGACCGGCCGCACTGGCAACGGTGCTGTCGTCGCACGGTATCGATGTCACACCCGACGACCTCGTTGAGCAGGTCTATACGCCCGGCCTTACGGGCAGCATGGCGGAAGAAATAACCGCCACGGCGCGACGCTACGGCATGCTGGCCTACCCGCTGTCACCGATGCTGGAAGATGTGCTCGCCGAGGTCGCGCATGATCACCCGGTACTTGTTTTCCAGAACCTGGGACTGCGCTGGATTCCGCGCTGGCATTTTGCCGTCGTGGTCGGTTATGACCTCGACGCGCAGACACTGGTACTGCGCTCCGGCACGACACGTCGCTGGACCACTCCCCTGGCAACATTTGAGAGAACATGGGCACGGGGCCAGCACCGTGCCTGGGTCATAGTGCCGGCCGGCACAGTGCCACGTACGGCTGATGCCTTGCCGTACCTCAAGACTGCCCGTGAACTCGAGCGGACCGGCAAGCCCGGTGCCGCCCGACATGCCTGGCTGGCCGGCACAGTAGCCTGGCCGGAAAACTTCCGGGCGTGGATGGCACTCGGTAACAGTTATTACGCCGCCGGTGAATTCGCTGCGGCGACAGCGGCTTTCCAGCGCGCGACCGAATTGTCACCACAGGAGCCTGCCGGCTGGAACAACCTGGCCTACGCCCTCATAAAGAACCGTTGCCCGCATGCCGCGCAACAGGCCGCCAGTTGCGCACGGCAGCTGGCCCCGGACAACGTGCAATACCGGCAAACCGCCGATGAAATAACGGCGCTTGCCAGTGGCGGTGATGCAGCCAACTGCCCGTCGATTTTGTGTGCAGGCGCGCAACAACACGAATAAACCAGCCCGGCCGTTATCCTGGCGGCCTGTGTAAATGGAGCTGTTATACTGCTGAAAAGCGATCTCACTGCCCGCTGCATCGCAACCAGTTCACCGCACAGGAGAACAACCATGAAACGGCTGTCTTGTTTTTTCTGCCTCGCTCTTTTTGCCATTAGCTACACACGCAGAGACACGCGGCCCCGCGGTTCCGGATTACCCCCTCGACAAGGTGGCCGACAATGTCTACGTGATACATGGGCCACTGCAGATGCCCAACCCCGCGAACCAGGGCTTCATGAACAACCCGGGCATCGTGCTGACCGATGCCGGCGTCGTTATCCTGGACCCGGGTGCTTCGGTACAGAGCGGCGAAATGGTACTACGCGCAGTCCACACGCTGACCAAACAACCGGTCGTCGCTGTTTTTAATTCCCATGTTCACGGCGATCACTGGCTGGGTAACCAGGCGGTACGCGCTGCCTGGCCGAAGGCAGCCATCTACGGACATCCGAACATGATCAGCCTGATTGCTGACGGTGAAGGCGACAGCTGGGTAAAACTCATGGACCAGCTGACAGAAGGCAAGACTACCGGCACCACGGTGGTCGCGCCCGACAAGGCCGTTAATCACGGCGATGAGATCCGCGTGGGCAAGCACACCTTTCGCATCCATCATTATGGCAAGGCCCATACGACGACAGACATCATGGTTGAAGTGGTCGAACCCGGCGTGGTGTTTACCGGCGACAACGTGCTCAACGGTCGCGTCACCCGCCTGGATGACGGCGACATCACGGGTAACATCCAGGCCTGCACCGAAATCCTCAAGACCAACGCTGCGGTGTATGTACCGGGACACGGCCGCAGCGGCGACCGCTCAGTGGTGGATAGCATGCATACCTATCTCGATACGCTATACAGCAGTGTCGCGGCACTTTACGAGGAAGGCATGAGCGATTTCGAAATGAAAGACAGTATCAGCGCCAAACTGCAGGCATATGCAGACTGGGAAGACTTCGATGTGCAGCTTGGCAAGCACATCAGCTTCAGCTACCTGAAGATCGAGGCAGCGGCGTTCTGAGGATACCGCTCAGCTAACCGGTAGCAGCGAGCTTTCCCAGCCAAACGCACTGGAATGACCCAGGCGGACGCAATCACCCACCTCGTTCTCATACCAGCCAGAGTCATTGCGCAGCGGTTCGATGCTATAGCCCCACCAGGTACCGGAACTGTCCTGCGCAATCCACTTGACCCAGTCAGGTCGTGGAAACGTCGATCCTTCACCCATCTCTGCGCCTCCTTTCCAGAAATCGCCGCACATACCAGCAACTCGCCTGCATACGGTAATCCTGCTCGCGCGCCCACGCAATCCCGGTACGCACCAGCTTTTCCGCGATACCCTGGCCACGTAATGACCCCGGCACGAAGGTGCGGGTGAAGTCGACCTGCCGGTCCGGCAAAAGCCGGTATTCAAGCACCGACTCAAGTCCTCCGCTGATAACCACAAAACGCTGTTGCCCGGCCTGGTGCTGGACGTCCATTGATGCTCCTCCGGCATGTCATTCCCGCCGGATAGTACCAGTAATTTCATACGTTCGGTTGTGACACGAAACACGCAGGATTTGGTATATTGTGCGTTTTCAGGAAGCCGAAAAGATATGAGCGAAACAACACCCTGCCCGTGTGGCTCCGGGCTGGAATATACCGCCTGCTGTGAACCCTATATCAGCGGAAAAATGCGTGCACCCGGCCCCGAGGCGCTAATGCGGTCACGCTATACCGCCTACACGCAGCAGGCGATGCCATATCTTGCTGACACCCTGCACCCCGGCCAGCGCAACGATTACGATGAAGCCGGTGCAGCGAAATGGGCGCGCGAGTCGGAATGGGAAGCCCTCGAGATCGTCTCGGTAACCGACCAGACCGACACAGATGGCAAAGTCGAATTCAAGGTCACCTACCGCCGCAACGGTGAGCGCCTCGTACACCACGAGCTGGCTGAGTTTCGCAAGTCCGGTGATACCTGGTACTTCTTTGACGGCAAACTGGTCGGACCCGGCCAGTACACCCGCGAGTTGCCGAAGGTCGGACGCAACGATCCCTGCCCGTGCGGCAGCGGCAAGAAATTCAAGAAATGCTGCGGCCCCTGACAATAATTAATATTAACTTCACACTGCCAGGCGTGGTGCTGTGTAGAATGACAGCCGTTTGCTTAACCGCCATCGACATATGAGTACTATGAAAGACACATGGAAGGATGCTATCCACCGGCAGCGCATTTCACTGGCCGGTGAACTGCAAGTACCCCTGGGTAAACTGGCGACGCTGTGCGCCGATGTATGGGGTTCGCGCGAAGAACTCGCTATCGTACTCAAGGACAATTTCAGTTCCGTCCCCTACTGTATGTTTCTCTATGCCCTGGACACCAGCGGCATACAGATCAGTGACAACATCAGCCATGGCGGCCTGTTGCCCGAACACTACGGGCGCGACCGTTCGCAACGCCCGTATATGTGCGAGGCCGTACCGGCCTGGGGCTTTCTCCTGTCGACCGCCTACCTCAGTCTGCGCGCCGGGCGGCCCTCGATAACCGCCCTGCAGGTGGTGCGCAGGGACGACGAGACGGTCGGCTATATCGGTGCCGATTTCGACTTGCGTGACCTGCCGGTGACCGGTGAACACTACGAGGAATCGCATGCCTGGCGCCAGATCAAGGGCGACCCGGCCATTCGTGGAACCGTGTTCCAGCAGTGCCGGGTCGACAGCCTGATGGACAAGAACATGGAACCGGCGATTGCCATCCTGGAAGATCTGATCACGGAACGCGGCCTGTTCCAGGCAGTTATTCATTTTTCCAGCAGTCGGGCAACCGTCTGGTTTATCGATGACCCGTTTCGCTATCGCATCCTCGATCACGAGGCGCTGAGTGATCCGGATATCTGCTTGTTGTATCCACGCACGCCCTATCCGGAAGACGCATTAATTCCGCAGGACATTGTTATATCGATCCTGAACGGCATGCGTCAGCTGCGCACTGCCGATGAAACACTGTACCTGCGTTCCGCCTCGATCAATATTTTCAACGGCATGATCAGCCTGACGTTCTCGTGCGACGGTTCGCATTATATGTCGTGGCGCGAATTCCTCGACAAGGACATGACTTTCTGGCTCGGCAGCGCAGCCTGAACACACAGACAAATCACAGACACGCGCACTCGCGTGTGTTACAAATAGTTTGCAGCGGAAAATTCCGCGCCAGGGAACGGACCGGGACCAACAAGGGGAATACCGATGCCAAGTGACGCCAAGCTGACTATAGATGGAAAGACCTACACATTACCGATTGTCGAAGGCACCGAGGGCGAGCGCGCACTTGATATCACCCGCCTGCGCAAAGAAACAGGGCTGACGGCGCTGGACCCTGCCTATGGCAATACGGCCAGCTGCACCAGCGAAATCACCTTCATTGACGGCGACCAGGGCATCCTGCGCTACCGGGGTATTCCGCTGGAAGAATTTGCCGACAAGCCGAATTTCGTCGAGGTCGCCTGGCTGCTGATCTTCGGCAAGTTACCGACCAGCACGGAATACCAGCAGTTCAGCCAGCGTCTGACCAACAATGCCAACCTCGACGAGGACATGAAGCATCATTTCATGGGCTTTCCACGCGTCGGCACCCCCCATGGCAATCCTGTCGGCCATGATCTCGACGCTGTCCTGTTTTCATCCGCAGCTTCTCGAACTGAATACATCGGACGAAATTGAAGCAGCCGCCGCCCGGCTGATCAGCAAGATTCGTACACTGGCCGCCTATACCTACCGGCATTCGCACGGCCTGCCCTACATCTATCCGGACCCGTCCCTGCCCTACATCAGCAATTTTCTGCACATGATGTTTTCACAACCCTATAAACGCTACGAAAGCAGCGAGGAGGTGCGTCGCGCCCTGAACCTGGTGCTGATACTGCACGCCGATCACGAACAGAACTGCAGCACCTCGACCGTACGCATGGTCGGCTCCAGCAAGGCCAACCTGTTCGCATCCTGCGCTGCCGGCGTCTCCGCACTATGGGGTCCGCTGCATGGCGGCGCCAACATGAAGGTCATCGAAATGCTGGAAGCCATCCACCAGGGCAACCAGACAGCCGAGGAATTCATCAAGCTGTCCAAGGACAAGTCGAGCGGTGTACGGCTAATGGGTTTCGGCCACCGCATCTACAGGAACTTCGATCCACGTGCGCTGATGCTGCGCAAAGTATGCGACGAAATGCTCGAGACGCTGGGTATTGAAGACCCCTTGCTGGATATAGCCAAGCGGCTTGAAGACATTGCACTCAATGATGAATATTTCGTCAAGCGCAAGCTGTATCCCAATGTCGATTTCTACAGCGGTATTATATTGCGTGCGATCGGCATTCCGACCAACATGTTTACTGTATTGTTCGCAATTGGCCGGCTGCCCGGCTGGATTGCACACTGGCACGAACAGACCAGCGACCCGAACATGCGCATTTCACGCCCGCGGCAGATCTATACCGGCAATCCGAAATCGCCCTACATTGATGTAAGTGACCGCACGTAAAACCAGCTTGAGGGAAGAACTCCAATGACCGAATCGTTCATGATACTGCCCGCCGGCGACAACATGGAAACCCGCCTGGTTCGTATCCCGCCGGACTTCGAACAACACGAGGCCTATCGTCACGTCACGGGGCTGATCGCCAGCGTCGAAGAAAACGATCCCGATTACACCTGGGAGGATATCGAGGCAGTGCTCGAGGAGCATGGCTTCGAACCGGTAGAATTTATACTTGGACCTGCACTGAACTGATCGGCGCCTAGGAGTCAGTCTGCTGCCGGTAAATAATAAAGCTCAGATCATCCGGCTTGTGCGGCTTGCCGGATGACTCGGCAGACATCCGCTCACTGCAGGCGTCGAGCAAGCGTTCGGCGGCGGTAACCAGCGGCCCACAACGTGCAATTTCCACCACCTCATCGACATACAGGTTATCGAACAGGCCGTCACTGCCCAGGATAACCGTGTCACGCGGCGCCAGTTGTAACAGGGGGCCGACTTCCACATGCATACCGTTCATGCCAACCACGTTGGAAACCAGGTGACGGTCATCGTGGAACATCGCTTCATCTTCGTCGAGCATGCCGGACGCCTCGGCATAACCGACCGGCGATTGCGGAACGGACTGATATTTAACCTTGCCACGCTGGCCGCACACAACGACCATGGAATCGCCCACGATAGACGTCCGCATTACGGCACCGTCAATGGCAACCACGGCAACCGTCGAGGCACCGCCCTTCCCGCTTGCCAGGATCGCATCATTCGCCTGCTCCAGTCCTGACAACACCGCCTCGCGCTGCACCTCGCCCTGCCGACCGATAACACTGTCCGATAACATTGTCAGCAAGGTACGCGATGCCTCGTCGCCGGCGGGCAGACCACCCAGGCCGTCGGCAACCGCCAGCACACAACAACCGTCCGCACCCGGTATCACCGCCAGCGCATCTTCATTCGCAGTCTCGCGACCGGGACGTGGCCGGGTATAAATACACGCCATGCCCCGCCCGACCGGAACGATCTCGGGCGCAACCATAGCCATGCCGGCACACACACCCGGTTTCATACGCGTGTCTGCCATTCCATGTTTTCCAGGTACTCGCGCAACTGGCCCGCGGTGCGGAATTTTTTCAGTATCAGGCTGCGTTTCAGACCACAGCACAGCGCCTTTATTTCCTGTGGTTGTCGACTGTACCAGGTGCGCCCGCCGGTCGCTTCGTACAGTATTTTTACCAGGTCGACGACGTCATCGCGGATATTCTCCGGTCGCGGTGCACCCCAGTGGAAAAAATCCAGCAACTTGAGCTCAAACCCGAGTCCGTAACGCTGCACGATAATGTTCTCGGCATGCAGGTCACCGTGGTATTCCTTCATGGCATGTATGCACTCAATACCGGATGCCAGGGCATGCAGCAGGTGCATGGCCGGATACGGGCGCAGGCGCCGGCCCGGCTGGTTGGCAATAAAGTCGGATAGCAACTCGCCCTCGACGAAATCCGATACCAGCAGCGTTATGGGTATACGCTGGTAGATGATGGTGTCGCTGGAATGATACTGAATCGCAATCGGGCAATGACGCAGCTTGTGCAGTTTGCGTGCGTAAAAGCCCGCCGCCCTGTCGCGCAGGTTTCGCTGCGGATAAAACAGCTTGACGGCACGCTCGATTGAAGTATTTCTTTCCCGGACCAGGTAGACCTCGCCTTCCCAGCCACGCCCCAGGCGTTTGACCACCTCGTACTTGCCCGCAAGCAGTCGCCCGGGATTTATATTGAACTGCTCGATTGACCGCGTCGCGGCCTGTCGTTTACGCGCCATGGGTCAAGCATAGCGCCCGCGTGTGCTCCGGGACAATGTTAAAAAACACCCGCATAGCGTAACCCGATCAGGACCAGGATAGCTGCCAGCAAACCGCGCAGTCCGTTCTCCGGTACATGCTTGCTCACCAGCGGCCCGAGGAAAGAACCGGCCACCACACCGACCAGCAGGAAGGCGAGCATTGCCAGGTCGAGCTCGATACCCAAACGGACATAATTACTGATAGAGGTAATCGAATGGATCGCAATTGCCAGCGCCGAAGTGCCGGCGATGACGTACATCGGCAAGCGCATGACGATACTCATGAAGGGAACCAGCAGGAAACCGCCACCGACACCGAGCGCCGAAGACAGCATGGCGATAGCCAGCCCGGTCAGGAACGGCAACAACGGGTTAAAGCCGAAACGCTCGCCGCCAAAATCGAATACGAAACGCCTGAAACCGGCCTCTATACAGCACACGCCTTTCTCGCACAGGTCCGCCCCACTGCGCACCTGGCCTTCAAAACTCTCGGCCGCCCGCATGGCCCGGGTCAGTTGCACGGTGTTCGCGCCATGTTTGAATATCTGCCAGAACAACTGCGCAGCGATAATAAATACCAGCACGGCGAATACCGGTCTGAACAGCGACATGTCGGCCAGCAATCGATGCGACAGGCTGCTGCCAAGCAGGGCGCCCAGCACACCACCGGCGCCGAGCAGCAATGCCAGCCGCCAGACCACTCGACACTGCCGCGCATAGAGCGGCACTGCCACCAGCGGCGTTACCAGCGTCATTGCCTGCGCCATCGGCTTGACCAGGTTTGGATCTTTAAGCCCGAATACCGAGATCATTCCGACGGAGGCAAGAATGCCGCCGGCCGCACCGACGGTTGAGAATACCAGGCCGACCAGCGCGCCCCAGCCAAGCAGCAGCCATGGCGAAGCAGTGATACCTGCAATCTCAAAAACCATCTGGAAGTCCGCGATCAGCTGGAGTGTCGCCAAGATACCGCAGACCGGTCACCCGCGCGAGCGCCGCGACCGACCGGCCGGGCGCTAGCCTGGCTCGCTGTCGCGATAACGGCTGGTGTTGAACTTGCGCGCAAACAGCTTGTAGACCTCCGCCACCGTGCGGGGCTTGCGTGCCTTGTCCTGGAATATGGAGCGGTTGCGACTCGCCGGGCCCGGGAAGATTTCACCGGCAATCTGTCCCGGGTCCTCGGCCAGCGCCTTGAGGAAGGAAATGGCACCACGGGTACCAAAAAAGTGCGTCAGGTAAAGATCTGTCCGGTCAAGTGTGCGATCCAGCTTCGAGTTCAGCTGACGCATGTTACTGCGTGCATGCTCGGCCGCCAGTAACGCCGACAGCCGCGCATCGAGACGCAAACCCAGTGCTGCTGCATGCAGGTCGGCATCTATTGATCGCGGGTTGCATGACGCCCTTGCTGTCAGCCATATACTCGATGCGTTGACTGTATTCTTCCAGTCCATAGCGTTCGCCGTAGGCCCTGATTGCATCCAGCCAGGTCTCTTCCTTGAACTGGTACAGTCCGACCGCCGTTGACGTCGACGCACGTGCAGTCGGCCTGAAATCGCTCTCGGTCGCAGCCAGCTCCATCAGAAAGGGAAACTCGACACCGGTACGCTTGCTGGCCAGGCGAATCGCTGCCAGCACGTGACTGTCCAGCTGGTATTTGCGACTGTCCTTGCGCGCCAGGTCGGCATAGTAACCCAGCACAGCATCGACCTCGTCAGGCGTGGCATCGGCTTCACCGTCAGTGGCAGGCATATACAGTGCGCGGAAGTCCGACAACGACTCATCAGCACTGAAGCCCAGCAACGCCAGGTCGGCCCGCTGACGTTCGGCGAGGCGCTGCGAGACGGCCGGCTCCGGTGCCGGCGAAACCTGTCCGACCGTTTCACGATTCAGGCTGTCAGTCAGGATCTTCAGTAATTCACTATGACTTTCGAAGTGCGTTTTCATCAGGCGCTTCAAATCAATGATACCGGTCTGCAGTGGTGTCAGATCGATTGTCGGTGCCGCGTTGCGCATCACCAGCCCACTCAGCAATGCGCCGGACAGGAACAGCAGACCGGCCATGGCCGTTGCCTGCAGGCGGGACATGCGTGGCGGCGGCGCTTGCACGCGAGACAGCATCGAGCAACTGCTTGCCGACTTCGTGAAATGTTTTCGCCAGGTCTGTTTGCAGCGCCAGCAGATTTTGCTGCTCGGATTGCAGTCGCAACAGGTTTTCCTGCGTCAACTCGAGGCCGGCTTCATGCTGGCTGCGTGTTTCATCCAGCCTGGCTTCCAGGGAATTTATGTGATGCTCGGCAGTCTGCTGCCGGGCCTGCGCCTCGGCCAGCGATGCTTCCAGTGTCTCGGCGCGCACCTGTGCCGCGCGCCGGTCACTGCTAATGACATTCAGCTGCTGCTGCAGATCGGCGAGTTGCCTGGCATCCTGCTCGCGGGTTTCAGCCAGCGCCCCCTGCACCGTGTCGAGCTCGGCAATGACATGCGCGTGTTCCTCACGCAGGCCGGCCAGCTCGGTCTCCAGCGCATGCCGCTTCGGAAACGCTTTTTGCCTGATTGTCTGTAGCGTGTCTTGCAGGTTCATTATTGTTCTGCGGCTGTTAATTGTTATGTGCGGCTGAACGAGCGGCCATTATATCGACTCACGACCCACCGGGCACGGTAGTCATGCAGCCCTATTGTCGCGCATCACGGTCAACCCGGTCTATCAGACCAAAGTCGTAGATATTTATAAAAACAGCAACTTGGAACAGCTACTGCAAGTCGATTCCCAGCCAGCGGGTCCATGCATCGAACAGCCCGCGGTCCACGGCGGCGACCGACGCGCGTGGCGACAGTGCCCGTGTGAAGACCGGCTGCCCGTCGAGGCTGACGGAGTGGCCACCGGCCTCGTTGAAGATCAGGTTGCCGGCCGCATAGTCCCAGATTTTTGAACGACCGTGCAGGTAAATATGGCTGCGTCCGGCCGCCAGCCAGCACCAGTCAAGCGCCACTGAACCGAAGCTGCGTTGCGAGGCGTACGGCATATCGGTCACCAGCCGTGTTGCCAGCCCGGCATCCAGGCGCTTTAAATCGATCAGCGCCGTTGCCTGGCCGAGCGCCAGCCCGGACTCGACTTACCTGCAGGGGTTTACCGTCCAGCCGCGCACCTTCACCCTGCACTGCACTGAAACATTCATCGCGCACCGGATCGTACACCAGCCCCAGCTCGACATGTCCCTTGTGCAGCAGTGCCAGCGCAACGCAGTAGTAGGGAATCCCGCAGGCAAAGTTACTGGTTCCGTCCAGTGGATCAAGGCACCAGACCGGCTGACCCGATTCCAGCAAGCCTGCCTGCTCGTCTGCCTCCATCTCCTCGCCAAGGAACAGGATGTCCGGTGATAACTGCTGCAGCTTGCCGGCAATACGCGTTTGCATGGCAGTATCCGCCTCGGTCAGTATGCTGCCGTCACGCTTGTGCGTACGTTCCACGCATGCAAATCGCGGCAACAATTCATCCCTTGCCGCGGACACGATGATGCCCTGAACTTCATCAACCAATGAGTGAATATCCATCCGAACATGATAACGCAGCCGCCGGTCTTTTCGTCAGCCCTGTTCAAAACCGCCGATTCCGTCTAGGCTGCCCATATGCGCCTGTTTATTATTTCTGACTGTATGGTTGCTTGCCGGCATCGCCGCAGCCAGTGACACCCTGCCCCGGCAAACACAGACTCTGACGGTCGATGGTGAGCGCTGGTCGCTCAGTCTGCCGGACGGCATGCAACTGGAACTGCTGACCGACCGGCTCGACGCCCCGCGCCTGATGACCTTTCTGCCCAACGGCGAGCTGTTGATCGGCTCGCGCGCAGGCAATATTTACCGGCTGGCACCGCCCTATACGGACCCTGACGTGCTGGTCGAGCTGGCGGACTACCCCCACAGTCTCGCCTGGCGCGAAAACGAGTTGCTGATTGCGCAAACCGACGGCCTGTACCGCGCACCCTATACACCGGGACAGGCAACAATCCCGTGGGACAGTGTTGAGTTACTGCTGGCCCTGCCCGGGGGTGGCGGACACAACAGTCGCAGTGTGGCCATCGGGCCGGATGGCCGCGTGTACCTGGCTCTTGGCATCAGTGGTAATTGTTCCGATGAATATCTGGATGACAGTTATGCCTTTGCCGACCGGCG
Organism: uncultured Halobacteria archaeon; assembly: GCA_963847565.1. Taxonomy (GTDB): domain Bacteria; phylum Pseudomonadota; class Gammaproteobacteria; order UBA9214; family UBA9214; genus UBA9214. Next base: position 49,686 of record CAWKAE010000023.1, on the reverse strand, counting down.
TGGCGGCGTACTGGTGCTGGACGAAACCGGCAAGCTGACCGGTGTGGCGTACCTATGCCAGCGGACTGCGCAACCCGGTCGGCTTCGACTGGCATCCGCAGACCGGCACCCTGTATGCCAGCAATAACGGCCCGGACCACCTCGGCTACGACCAGCCACCGGAATATTTCGCACGGCTCACACCTGGCTCGTTTCACGGCATGCCGTGGTTCCAGTTCGACGGCAGACAACTGCAACGTGACAACTGCATCAGGCGCAAGCCGCCGCGCCCTGCCCGCGAGGTCAGTCAACCGGTCGCCACGTTCCCCGCGCGCAATGCACCCATGGGGGTGGCGTTCATCCCGGACAAGGCATTGAACGGTCACATGGGCGGTAACGCTATCGTGGCGCTGAAGGGATCATGGGGGACCAAGCCGGGTGGCGGCATGCTCGGCAGCAAGGCGAGCCGCCGTCATCCCGCCTTGATGCTGGTCAGGTTCCGGGATGGACAGGCTGTTGATGTAACGGAGTTCGTCAGTGGCTTCCAGCGCGCCGATGGTGAACGCCTGGCCAGACCGATCGGCGTTGCATTCGGGCCGGATGGTGCACTGTATTTCACCAGTGACACGCACCTGACGGGCCTGTTCCGCCTGCGCGTCCGGCCTGCAGAAGAACGGCCAGCCCAGGTTCAGAAGGAGCAGTGAGTAGCAGACAGGAACCGCATCGAACTATTTAACCTTGCAGCGCTCCACTAACTGCGCACTTCATGCACATTTAAACAGGTTCTTCTCGCGGATAAGCGTTGCGACAGTTTCCGGAACCATTGCTTCCCACCCGGTATCACCGCGCTGAATCGACTCGAGTACCGTGTGCGAATGAATCGACAGATATTCATGCTGGATATCCATTAACTCGCGGATACTGCCGTTATCGAGCAAATGCGCATAGAGGTGCCTGAGGTGCGGCGCAATTTCGAGGTTATGTACCGTCAGCAACTCATCACTGCCTGCCTGGCAGGTCGGACAGACATACAGCCTGAGCCGGTTCTTGAACATGCGGCCGAATGATTCCAGTATGCCGCCCGCCAGGTGCTGGTAGTACGTATCGTCGAAAATATCGGCGAGCGTCGTCACTCCCAGCACTACGCCAACCGGGTTTTGCGTCAGGCTGAACAGGTACTGTGCAAGCCGATAGAACTCGCCGTAGTCGGTGATAATGACGTTCTTCCCCAGGGCACAGAGTATGTCGATGCGGTTGAGAAAGTCCTCGACGTCGATATCCTCGCCGTCACCCAGGTTATGCAGCGTCATCTCGCTCAACACCAGGGTGTTGTCTTCCGTCACATCCGCTTCGTCATAGAACGCCCGTGTCGCACAATCCAGCATATCCATATTCAGGCGGGTCGGCGGCCGGAAGCGACTGCGCTCGACCAGTACCGACTTTTTGTAGAGTGTGTCGGCGGGCTGCACGACCTTGCCGTCGGCACGGAACATGGCCGCGCTCGACAGGCCATGCTGAACGAGTCGCAGTGCCATTAAACGATTGTCGACCCCGCTAAAGACATCACCCTGAAAATCGATCATGTCAATTTCGAGCAGGTCCGTTGTCAAGCCGTCCAGCAGCGAAGCCAGCAACACGTCCGGACTGTCATGTAAATACATTGCACCGTAGACCAGGTTCACGCCCAGCTGCCCGAGAATTTCCTGGTCCTGAACAGTGTCACTGCCCTTCAGGACAACATGCAGGTCGATCTGGGATTCTCGCGCATGCGGTGAGGCCTGGAAGCGAATACCCAGCCAGCCATGCCCGGGACGACTGGTTGTATAACTGAAAGTCGCCACGGTATTGGCGAAAACGAAGAAGGTACTCTCATCACCCCGGCTGGCACCGAGGTTGGACTGCAGCAGTCTGTATTCGCAATCGATCATGGCTTCCAGCCGGTCACGACTGACATAGCGTGCGCAAGGCCCATACAGACTGTCGCTGACCTGCATGTCATAGGCAGAGATAGCCTTGGCGATGGTACCGGCCGCACCCCCGACCCGGAAGAACCAGCGCGCGGTTTCCTGGCCTGCACCGATTTCGGCGAGGATGCCGTACTTGCGCCGGTCCATGTTGATTGCGTGGGCTTTCTGGTGTGTATCGAGAACCGGTCGTTCCATGACGCTCTCCAGGCAGGGCTCTGCCGTGTCACCTACTGCATCCTGCAGTAAATCAGGTTAGCGGCAGCTGTCAGCGCTTCCTTATTCAGGCATCGGCGGACAGACTCGCGACGAAATGATCAGGCTCGCTGGCGTATATCCGCGCAGACAGCCGCAAGGCGGCAGACAGCAGCGAAATACGGCGCGTCTCGGCAAGACTGCACAGCAGCTCGGCCTGCACCCGGTTACAGCAGAGTCCCGGCTTTTTCCGCAGGGTATCGATCAGCACGGACATATCGTTGTCGTCACCCAGCAATTCACCCAGCTCGTCGAGCTCCTCGACAACGACTTGCATAGACTCCGGCAAGCGTTCCTTGAGCATGCGCAACTGGTACCACAGGTACTTCGCCTGGCGGTGCAGCGAGTGACTGTTTTCGGTATTCGGGTCTTCATCCAGCAAGTGATGCAGTTTGCAGCCACGCACGTATATGCCCCGCACAGCAGACCTGATCATGTCGTTGGTTACCTTGTCCCTGGCTTTTCTGTCGATCTTCATCTCGAGACTTATGAATGCCGACTCCAGCTGCTTGACATTGTGTTGCTCCTGGAACGCAGCCATGGACTGGACATGCCGGTTCTGCAGCGCCTGTCGCACAGGCAGCAGCTCTTCGGTGTTGAGGAACGGACGGTAATGATCTGCCAGGCAATCGAACGTATTCACCAGCACGGCACTATCGCGCGTACCACTGACCTCACGGGCGAAATCACGTAATACACGGTCCCTGCTATTAAAGGCCGCTGCCATCATAACCGGCTCGCTGAAACGCAACACGGCACGCATTTTATTGATGCATTTGAGCAACTCATGCACCAGCGTATCCGAATCGAGTGATTCATCGTTGATAATCCGTATTACCCGCGCACGCAGCTCGAGATTGATTCGCGCGACTGCTGCCGCGGGTGACTCACGCTTTTCCAGGTAGAACCTCATATTATCCTGTCATCCTGCCTGCAGATCGATATACCGATATATATCGACAGGTTTTCGTATTTTTATAGTGGGCGACAGGAATATTGCCTGTCCGGCTAACTGCCCTCTTCTTCAAGCTGCTTGCGCAGCTCCTCGAAATGCCTGCGTTCGTCCTCGTGTACCTCGGGGTAATGCATGTCCAGGGACTGCATGGCACGCACTACGATATCCGCAACGGCCATGCGCATATAGGATTTACTGTCTGCCGGAATGGCGTACCAGGGTGCCCAGGGACGGGAGGTCTCGCGCACGGCATCTTCGAATGCCTGCATGTAATCATCCCAGAAACCACGCTCGCGCATGTCGCCGGTGGAGAACTTCCAGTTCTTCTCCGGCTCATTGAGCCGATCCAGGAATCGCTGGCGCTGCGCGTCGCGCGACACATTCAGCCAGAACTTGAGTATGACTGTCCCGTTCGCGGCAAGATGCTGCTCATGTGTGCGAATCGACTCATAGCGCGACTGCCAGATTGTGTCGGTATCCACGTGTGCAGGCAGCTGTTGCCCACCCAGGTATTCCGGGTGTACACGGACAACCAGTACCTCTTCGTAGTAACTGCGGTTGAAAATACCGATACGGCCACGCTCGGGCAGACGCCGGCTACTGCGCCACAGGAAATCATGATCCAGCTCTTCGGCCGATGGCTGCTTGAATGAGAACACCTGGCAACCGGCCGGGTTGACGCCCTGCAGAATGGAACGAATGGTGCTGTCCTTGCCGGCCGCATCCATGCCCTGGAAAACCAGCAGCATCGAATGGCGATCGTGGGCGTAGAAAATGCGCTGCAGGCGGTCCAGTTCTGCTACCCGCTCGGCGAGGATGTCCCGGCGCGCCTGCTTGCCCGGTGCATCGTCAGGGCGTTTTGTGCTGACATCCTTGCGCCTGAATGATCCGTCAAACGGGACGCGCCAGGGACTTTCCGGTGATTCATACATAGCTTGTTCCTGTCATGATAACCAGACAATCACGCTACCACATATTGCCATACCGCTCATCAAAACACGGATTCAGCCTGACACCGACACGCACAGGGGATGGTAATCACGGGTAATTAACCGGCAACCGCGGCTTAACACGGCCAAGGGACAGATCCCATGGCATTTTAAATCCAGAGCCGGGATCTGACCCCTGTTTACATTTACACTTGCTACCAATAACCATTCATTCTGATTTTCCACTTAACAAATTGCCGATACTGTCCAGCGGCAGCGGGAACACAATGGTCGAACTCTTCTCGCCGGCGATCTCGGTCAGGGTCTGCAGGTAACGTAACTGCAGTGACTGCGGTTGCTCGTTGAGTATCTTCGCGGCCGCGACCAGTTTCACGGCGGCCTGCATCTCGCCTTCGGCGTGGATGACCTTGGCGCGCCGTTCACGTTCGGCCTCCGCCTGCCGCGCGATGGCGCGCACCATACTTTCGTCGATATCAACATGCTTGATCTCGACGTTTGCCACCTTGATACCCCAGGCGTCGGTTTGCTGGTCAAGCAGGGCCTGGATGTCCTTGTTCAGCTTGTCACGTTCGGCCAGCATGTCATCCAGCTCGTGTTGGCCGAGTACCGAGCGCAACGTAGTCTGCGCCAGCTGGCTGGTGGCGGCCAGGAAGTCCTCGACCTGGATGATCGCCTTCTGCGGGTCGATCACGCGAAAATAGAGCACCGCGTTGACCTTGACCGACACGTTGTCCCGCGAGATAACATCCTGGCTGGGTACGTCCATGACCACGGTGCGCAGGTCCACCTTGACCATCTGCTGGATGATCGGTACGACGATGATGAGACCCGGCCCCTTGACCTTCCAGAAGCGTCCAAGCGTGAATATCACGCCACGCTCGTACTCGCGCAAAACCCTGAACGTGTATAACAGCAGTGCAACAAACAGCACCACACCGACAAAAGCACTCGAGATAGCCATGTCAAACCTCCTGACTGATCGGCTGCACCTTTAAAACGAGTCCGTCGACGGCAACCACCTGTACCTTGTCGCCGCTGTGCAGCGGGACGGCCGATTCCGCCTTCCACACCTCGCCATGAATACGGATCCGGCCGTTGCGCTCGAAACCGTCGATTACCTCGCCCATCATGTGCAGCATTTCCTCTTCACCGCTGACCACGGGTCGCTTGCGCGCCTTGATGGCCGCACCAACAACAAACAGGAAGAAGCCGGCACTGACCAGTGCCAGCGCGGCGATCAGCGGCAGGGATACCGCGTAACCCGGCCCTGCCTTGTCAAACAGAATGATGGAACCGGTCACGAAGGCAATCACGCCACCGAAGCCGAGCGCGCCGAAGCTTGGCACAATCGCCTCGGCCAGCATGAAAATTATCCCCAGCGCCACCAGCGCGAGCCCGGCGTAATTGACCGGCAGGATCTGGAAGGCATACAGCGCCAGCAGCAGGCTGATGGCGCCGGCCACGCCCGGCAGGACAAAGCCCGGGTTGGCGAACTCGAAAAACAGGCCATAGATACCGATCAACATGAGGATATAGGCCACGTTCGGATCGGTAATCACGGTCAGTATTCGGTTGCGCCAGTCCGGTTCGATTGCTACCAGTGTCAGTCCTTGCGTATCGAGCACTTGCGGCATGCCGCCGACGGTCACGGTGCGGCCGTGCGCCTGCGCCAACAGGTCGCGCATATCCGTCGCCACGATATCGATCACGCCCTGCTCCAGCGCCTCGTCAGCCGGCAGGCTGGCGGCCTCGCGCACGGCCAGTTCCGCCCACTCCACGTTACGCCCGCGCATTTGCGCAAGACTGCGGATATAGGCCACCGCGTCATTGATCAGCTTGCTCTCCATGGCATCGGGCTTGTCCGCCGACTCACCCTGCTCCGCCTGCTTGCCCATGAGATCATCCGTGTCCGGAATACCGCCGATCTGTACCGGCGTGGCGGCGCCGACATTGGTGCCGGGCGCCATGGCCGCCACGTGACTGGCATACAGGATATAGGTGCCGGCGCTGGCCGCGCGCGCTCCCCCGGGCGAAACATAGGTCGCGACCGGCGTTGGTGACACCAGGATATGCTGGATAATGTCGCGCATGGCGGTGTCGAGTCCGCCGGGCGTATCCATTTTTATGACGACCAGGGCAGCACCCTGGCTATGACCGGCCTCGATCCCGCGCTGGATGTAATCCGCTGTCGCCGGTCCGATTGCACCATCGACCGTCAGTACCACCGCCACCCGTTCGTTTGCCAGCGGGTACCAGACAGGCGCCAGCACGACTGCTGCCAGGAGCAAAATCCTTGCCCACCGGGTGCGGCCATGTAACTGAAGTTTCATACTCTGTTAACACTAGCAGATACCCGCAATTCGGCCATATGCGCCAGATCAAACACAGGGGTCGTGCTACCACAGCAAATGATACCCCTGTAGGAGCGCCTTGCAGGCGCGATTTAAAAATCAGATCGCGCCTGCAAGGCGCTCCTACGGGTGCGTCAAGTTGGTACAGGGACAAGCCTGGCTACGGAAATGGAACGAAACATTACACTGCGTCAGTTCTGCCAGACTGCACACCCCTGGCGGCGCAACCAGTCGGCCAGCGCCGCCTCGCGCGCCTCGTCCGGCATAGCTTCCGCCTCGAAACCTTCCATCAGGTCCAGCGCCAGCTCGGTACCGTACTCGCGCGGGTACTTGCTGCTGCGATAACCGACCATGTGTTGCTGAAAACGATCGCCCGGCGCATGTACCGTCATACCAACATACACGCATGGCATCCCTTCAACGTAGTTGGGATTTTCCTGACGGAAATCCCGGTCCCATAACACCTCGGGGTCGAGCGTGATGACATAAAGATTGCGCGGCTTGCGGCGCTTCGCAGCCTTGCGTGCCTTTTCCTGCCACTCGAGTATTTTCCGGTCGCGTTCTTCGTCACGCATAGTTGCAACCCGTCACCGTGGAACGATTATTTTCCATCAAGGTACCAGCGATCATGAAAGGTCGCGACCCACTGCGGACGGTAGGCGACCACCAGTGACAGTGTACCGCCGTTAATGAAGCCTTCACCGAACATCAGCATGGGCAGGATCATCAGGAAGTTGCTGCTGATAGTACCGGCCGGCTGCACACCGGCGATATGTTGCAACAGTCCCGATGCGCCACCGGCCAGCAGCATCGACAGCGCACCGACCAGGAACGCGTTGACGAATACATAAATGTAATAGTTGTGCGGCAGACGGCGCTGGCAGATGTACAACATCACCCGCGTAAACAGGATGGGCAGGACACCCATCAACATAACGTTCACACCAAAGGCCGCCCAGCCGGAGCCGCCCTGCCAGCTGGTAAATGCCACGATCAGGCTGGCGGCAAACACGGCGAACTGCCACTCGAACATCAGGCACAGCAGCGTCATACCGAGCAGGTGGTAGCTGAGGCCGGCCTGGATACCGCCCCGCATCACCCACATCAGGCTGATCGCTACAATCGCCGCCAGGTAAACGTTTTGTGCTTCGCTGTCACGCACCCTGGACCAGGGCGCGGTAAGCAAGGCAGCCATCAGCACCAGCCCGTACAGGACACCACCGCCCAGCAGCCAGGCCATCGGTAACAGGTTTGCGGGGATATCCATTACGGCAAAGACTCATCGATAACCGGTGAGAACGCACACGTCGCCTGCCGTTGGCATAAACGTGTCCACCGCATTGATACAGGCAATCCGCAACGCCACGTTATGCGGCAAATCCGCCAGCCAGTTGCGATGGAATGCCCAGAACCGGCCGAGTTCCTGCCAGCCGGTATCCGCCTCGTCCCAGCTATCGAGCTGGTCGACCGGCCACACCGGGTCGGAGCCGACCATGAACCGGTCCGGGTAACGCAACAGTAAAGCACGCCAGGCCGGCAACAGTTTGCCCTGCGTATCCGTGATCGGGTTGTTGACGAAGCGCCACGGGTCGCGTGCAGCCAGGCCAGCCATGACATTATCGCAGCTGGCCAGTACCGATTCGACAGCCGCCGGCGGCAGGATTGCGCCGGCATGTGCCCACACGATGCGTGTACGCGGATGGGCCGTACACAGCGCCTGCATACGGTCCGCGCGCGAGAATTCCGTGTGCAACAAAACCGGCACGTCATATTCCCCGGCCAGCTGCATCAATTGCGAGGTCACATCGCCCGGTGTCGCGCGCGGTGCAAACCCGCCGACCAGGTGCAGTTCGCCGATACCGTAATAATTGCCCGATGCCAGCGCTGCACGTGCACGCTGTACCACCGACTTGTCCGTTGCCCAGCGCGACCAGTCACCGCCTTCCCGGTACGGGCTCCAGATCGGCACAAGGCGCCCGTTCGAACGCTGCGTCAGTGCCAGCGCCCGTTCGGCCGGTGTACCGATCACCACACCCAGTGCAACCTGTGCCGCCCCAAGCAGGCGTAACGCTTCATCGGGAGATGTAACTTCCTGCTGACTCCACTTGTAATGCAAATGCATGTCAGCGACCGGCAGCTGCGCCGATACGCAGGTCGAAGTTACCAGCAGGCAAAGCAGCAACAGGCGCAACATGAAGAACCATAGTGCGTGACAGGATTATCACCTAATATATAGGCAAGCACCTGCCGACACCAACTATGTGGTCAAACTGGGAGGCCCGTCATGTCACACGCCCTGCCCGTCATCAGCGACCGGACCGATGCCGGCGACGTCATTGCCTTCGTCCTTGGTAAACTGGACGATTACGATATGCGGCTACTCGACTGGGTGCGCGTCTATCCGATGACCGACACACAGCATCAACCGATTATCACCGGCGAACAGGCACCGGCCACGCTCAGTACCTGCTGGACTCCGCGTATGCGGCTTGCCACGGAAGAAGACCCGCAACCACAGCATATGTATCGCATCAAGGTGAATGTCTGGCAGGGTGCCGACTATCCCGCGCGCGAGCGTAACTGGGGGCGTATTCCACCGATACCGATCCGGCGCCGCAGTATTCCGGACCGCTTTACGACCCGCGGCCTGTGCGAGTGGACCTACCCGGACCGGCTGGCGGCAACCGTGCATGCGCTGGCACGCCCGCTGTTCCTGTTTCTTGCCCACACGCACCAGATTGCACTTAATCCAAGTGACAGCAATGCCAGCGCGTGGGGGCATCGCTGGGTCGTGGAATGGTTGCGCAATCACGGTCAACAGCGGGCCGCCGAAGCGCTGGCCGCTCAACTGGTGCAATGGACGCTCATCCAGAGCAAGGGGTTGTGAAGCCGGGGGCATTTCCTGATATCCTGCGCAGCTTCCGCGACAACAACCAGACATGAAGCTACCGGGTGTATGCCTTTCTCTATTCCCTGAATTCCTGCACGAACTCGCCAACAACAGCGAATTGCAAGCCACCCTGCTGGTCGTCGCCGTCGCTCTCGGCGGACTGCTCTACGTGTTACGCAACCGGGTGCACCGCTGGCGTTGCGAACGCAAGACCCGCAAGCTTATCCAGCGGCTCGGCGCGCGTCGCATCGACAATATAAACCTGCCGGACGGCACTGGCGGAGAAGTCACCATTGAACACCTGGTACTGTCACCCGAGGCCATCCTTATCGTCGGCATCATGCGATTCGACGGCCTTATTTTCGGCGGACGCCTGACTGAACAGTGGACCCAGGTGCTCGGGCGACGCAGTTACAAGTTCGACAACCCGAACCAGTACCTGCAACGACAAATCAACGCGATCAGCCAGCTTGTGCCCGGTGTACCGGTGAAAGGTCTGCACCTGTTTCCAAATGCAAAATTTCCGAAAGACAAACCGGACAGTGTTATCCAGATCAGCGACCTGAAGACACTGCCCGGGCGCACCCGCCCGGGTGATATCCCGCAGCCACTGCGCACCGCGTGGAAACAGGTACTCGAGGTTGTTGGCTGAAGTCCGGCGCCCGCCGACGGCCGCACTGGACGTCAAAAGACCGGCGCAGAGCAGCGTGCCAGCACACAGAATTTGTGAGTGAAACGCCGCCCTAATAACCCTCCAAACCAATGGGTTATTAATATCAGCAAGTACCGATTATTTAAGAATTTAAATAATGCCCTGCGCCACCCGGGGCCAGGCCAGCAGCCAACAGGCACTTAATCGCCCCGTATTTTGCGCTCGACGGCGCAATTCTGGCTGTGTAACATGCTCAGACCCCGCTCCGCCCCGGTATGGATACCGCACTGGAACCGGTCGAACATGACCGGGTAATTCGGCGGCGAACATTACAACGCATTGTATTTTATATGTTTTACTGGCGGCTCCTGTACTTCAGGCCAATTGCCGTCGGCGCTTGTCGCCCCTAGGCTGGTGATTACTGGCACAACTTGACCCGGCACGGTCGTTCAATACGTCCGCCCGGGAGGATTCAGGGCAATACCATGATAAATAGGCCAAGCACGCTGCTTCTGACACGCCCCGGCGGACAGGTACGCAGCTACGAATATGATCCGCACGCACCCTCATTATTACCTTGCTGGCGGTTATCGCGCTGTGCGCGCTTATCCTGTTTAGCGGCTATCGCCTCGGCACCAGCCATGAGGCCCGCAACCAGATTAACGAAGTCCGGGACCTGCAGGTCGTCGCGGAAATGCAGCAACAGGTCATCGAACAGGCACGCACCAGTGCGCAGGACAACCTCGATGCACTCACCCTGCGGCTTGGTCGCATGCAGGCAGAGATGCTGCGCCTCGACGCACTCGGTAAACGCCTGGTCGATGTCGCTGACCTCGAAACAGACGAGTTCAACTTTGATATTGCACCGCCGGTCGGTGGCCCGGAAAACGCTGCTGCCTTTGCCGACAACACCGTACCTGATTTTCTCGCCATGCTGAATGAACTCGACACCACGCTCGGCGACCGCGAAAGCAAACTGACCATGCTGGAACAGGTACTGATGTACCAGAATGTTCACCAGCGCGTGACGCCCTCCGGCCGTGCAGTCGAAAAGGGACACCTGTCCTCGAAGTTCGGCTCGCGTATCGACCCGTTCACAGGCAAGCGCGATTCACATAAGGGCATCGACGTCGCCGGCAAAATTGGCAGCGAAATCCTTGCCGTGGGCGACGGGGTCGTGACCTTCTCGGGCACACGCACAGGCTACGGCAACCTGGTCGAAGTGGACCATGGCAACGGCTTTGCCACCCGTTATGCACATAACAAAACCCAGCTGGTCGACACCGGCGAGACCGTTCGTAAAGGCCAGCCGGTTGCATTAATAGGTTCCACCGGCCGTTCTACCGGCCCGCATGTGCACATCGAAGTGCTGCTGGACGGCAAGCAGGTCAATCCTGCGAAGTATCTCAATAACTGAGTCGACGGCTAATCGCCTGATGCGTCAGGCGCACATCCAAACAAACGCAATCGTCGTATAATGGCAAGGTATGACTGACCTTGCAGACAATCTCCGCGATAAATGGATGGCCGACGGTCTCAACCGTGACGACCTTGATCCAAACCCGTTCAGGCAATTCGAACACTGGTTTGAGCAGGCGATTAATTCCGGCATCCCCGAACCCAATGCCTTCAGCCTCGCTACCGTCGATGCGAACGGGCAAGCCTGGGCACGTACCGTCCTGCTGAAACTCTACGACGAAGCCGGGTTCGTATTCTTCACCAACTACGAAAGCGACAAGGCCCGGCAGATTACAGCGAACAACCGGGTGGCCATGCTGTTCCCCTGGGTGGGCCTGGGCCGACAGGTCAAGATTACCGGGGTCGCCGAGAAAATTCCGACAACGGAATCCATGAAATATTTTGCCACCCGGCCGCGTGGCAGCCAGATCGGCGCCTGGGCCTCACAACAAAGCCAGGTCATTTCCTCGCGCTCGCTGCTGGATGCCAAGGTTGACGAAATCAAACGCAAGTTCGCGCGTGGCGAAGTGCCCTTGCCGGATTTCTGGGGTGGCTACCGGATTGCCCCGTTTGAAATCGAGTTCTGGCAGGCACGCGACAGCCGCCTGCACGACCGTTTTGTCTACACCCGCACCGGCCCTGGCTGGGCCATCGAACGCCGCGCCCCCTGACGCCACCCCCGCGCACGCGGATTTCACACCCGCCCACACAGGCACCCTTTTACAGGGAACCTTGCCCGCGACGATATGTCGCATATCATAATATTCTGATTTAGTTATAATGGGACTGTGATTAACTGCGTGAGGCGCAAATATTAGTATGCTTTTGTATATTAAACAATTAGTTATCGCATTTTTCCTGCTGACGCTCGGCGGGTCTGCGCTGGCGGCGTCCGTTCTCCCGGAAAATCCGGATGTCTGCGAGCCTTTCATGGACGGCCGTGTGGACGAGTCCCTGCTGTCCGGCATGCTGTCAGCGGCGGAAGACGGCCACCTGTACCGGATCCAGCCCGGCAGCTCGCAGGTCGGCTTCTGCGTGAACAGCGCGCTGAAGCGTATCGAGGGCAATTTCACCGAATTCAAGGGTGGCATGACGCTTGGTAACGGCGAAGCCAACAACGGCCAGACCCTGGTCCTGATCCGCACCGACAGCCTGGACACCCAGGGCGCCCTGGTGCGCAGCCTGCTCAAGGGTGAGAGCTTTTTCGATGTCGAGAAGTATCCCGACGTGCTGTTCGTCAGCAACAGTTTTGCATGGACGGGAGCGGATACCGCCATTATGAAGGGCGACCTGACACTGCGCGGGATCACCCGGCCGATCCTGTTCGAAGTAACCCTGACGCCTGCAAAGACCGGCATGATTACGGTCAAGGCGACGGCCACCATTAACCGGGCGGAGTTCGGCATGGACAAGCTCGACGCCTTGTGAATGGTGAAGTACAACTGTGCCTGAGTGTCGAGGCGCGGAAATTCGAACGCATCAGCGCGGCGAATACAGCAGGTGACGGCAACTCCTGATCACGATTTACCGAAGTGATCGCTCCAGTTCCAGACCGGCGCAATGGGCTGTCCGGCCAGTGGATAGGTCTCAACCGTCATTGACGGCAGACTCAGGATTGCACAGGAATAATTGAAGGCCGAGCTGCCCGGGTTCACGACCAGGGTATTGCCAACCTGCTCGGCATACACCTGGTGCGTATGCCCGACGATTAACACGTCCGGTTCAAAACCCGCCAGCTCCCTCTCCCAGTGCATAACCCGGTCGGACTGCACCGCACCGGTGCGATCGCGCAGCTTGATGCCGCCATGACAGGCTGCCGGCGGCTCGGCATGCACCATGTAGACATGTTGTCCCTCGATGGTCTGCTCGACGTAAGCCGGCAGTGCGCTGAAATATTCAAGCACGGACGCATCCCCGTCTTCGGCATGTGTCTGCAAATAGCCCAGGTCATGGTTACCGAGTATCGAAATACTCCCGGACTGCACCAGCATGTCGACAGTTTCCCGTAAACCTTCCCGGTAGCCGGCAATATCACCGGCACAAAATACCTGGTCGACACCCGCCCGTTCAAATATCTCCAGCGCATGCGCAACCGGTTCCGGCGTGGCATGCACATCGCTCAGCAAACCTATCAATGTCATATCAGCATCCCTGTTCTGTCCGGCAGCCCGCACACCCGTCTCCCTGTTCACCTGCAAGACTCATACCTGCATCGGGACATTCGCCGGACGACCGTGTCAGCCACCGCCTTACGGAGTATTTGCGCACTGCAACGGATTCTAATACGAAAAAGCCATGTGTTTGCCCTTTACTGACGCGCATGGATGCAGTCGCGCGGAGAACCCGGAAATAAACAGGTTATCGATTCGTCAGATTTGACAGGAATCAATCACATTCATGTGATTTTCAAGTTCAATGGTCGGATACTGAACAGTAGCGTGACCGGAGCGAGAGTAAAACCCGCCAGATATGCCTGACAGTCATAACAACACATACCTGTTGATATCAGGAATCTTTCTCCGTCTGCTGGGGGTAATTTACCTGATTGCCTTCGCTTCGATCGGTGTACAGATCGACGGACTGATTGGCAGCCAGGGCATCCTGCCCATCGCTGAACGCCTGGATGAACTGGCACAAACGGGCGACATCGAACACTTCCTGATGGTGCCGACACTGTTCTGGATCAATGCCGGCGATGCCACTCTCATCGGGGTAGCCGGTGCCGGCTGCCTGGCAGCATTACTGATCCTGCTCAACATCGGCCAGCGTGCAGCACTGATTGCGGCATTCATCCTGTACCTGTCACTGTTCCATGCCGCGCAACCGTTCCTGAATTTCCAGTGGGACGCGCTGTTGCTGGAAAGCGGTTTCCTGGCGATCTTCCTGACGCCTCGTTCGCGCGTGGTTATCTGGCTGTTCCGCTGGCTGCTGTTCCGCCTGCGCTTCATGTCCGGGCTGTCCAAGCTGGCCAGCGGTGACCCGGCCTGGTCCGGCCTGGTTGCGCTTGATACCTATTTCGAAGTGCAACCACTACCCAACCCGGTTGCCTGGTATGTACACCAGTGGCCTGAATGGCTGCTGAAAGCCGGCACCATCGGCACCCTGTTCGTGGAACTGCTTGTGCCGTTCATGATGTTCCTGCCGCGACGCTGGCGCTTTACCGCAGCCTGGCTGACGATCCTCTGGCAGGTCCTGATTATCGTCACCAGCAATCACAACTGGATCAACTTTCTCACCATCATCCTGTGCCTGTTCCTGTTCGATGACCGCGCGATTTCGCGGCTACTGCCGGGCTTCCTGCAAACACGCCTGCAATTGCAACCGGCCGGCGACAAACAGGTTGACCGGCTGATACCGGCAGCCGTCGGCATACTTGCGCTCGCAATCTTCACCGTTGGCACACTGAAGCTGGTCGAACTCGGTTCAGGACATCGTTTCAGCGGCATTACCGGCAAGGTACTCAACTTCACGACCGCTTACAGCGTCGTCAACAAGTACCACGTCTTCCCGACCATGACACGCAAACGTATCGAACTCGAGGTGCTCGGCTCGCACAACGGCCTGGACTGGCAACCCTACCAGTTCAAATACAAGCCGCAACAACTCGACCGGCGCCCTGCGTTTATCATCCCGCACCAGCCACGTCTTGACTGGCAAATGTGGTTCGTCACGCTGCACCCGAAACACCTGCCGTGGTTTGACCATTTCCTGCAGGCGCTGCTGGCCGGCTCACCCAGTGTCAGTAAACTGCTCGCGCACAACCCTTTCCCGGACAATCCGCCACGGTTTCTGCGTGTAGAAGCCTATGAATATCATTTCACCCGCAAGGATGAACGCGAGCGGAACGGACACTGGTGGAAGCGCACGGCACTCGGGCCGTTTGCACCGCTACCCTGGATGGAACGACGGGGACAGGCTGATTGAATGTCACAGATAATCACGCCTGCATACAGCGCCTGATACGCGTACGATATATCCATGAGTCCGTACCGGCGTTTCAAGTTTCCCTGGCGGTCCGGCAACCACTTCGCCACACTTGTCGACAGCGTTACGTTCTTCCCGCGCATGCTGGATGCCATCGAGACGGCCGAGCACTACATTCTTCTCGAGATGTACCTGGTGTCATCCGGCCAGGTTGCAGACCGGTTTATCGCCGCTATTCGTACGGCGGCTGCGCGCGGTGTGCAGGTCTACCTGCTGTTCGACGATTTCGGTGCGCAGGGCCTGTCACCGGCAGATCGCGAACAACTGCAGCACACCAATATCACAACTGAGTATTACAACCCGCTCCACTCGCACAGCATTCTGTCAAACCTGTACCGGATTTACTGGCAACACACCACGCATGGCCTGTACCGCAACCACCGCAAGCTGCTGCTGGTCGACGGGAAACTGGCCTTTGTCGGCGGTGCCGGCATTACTGATGCGGTCGATTCGCCGGGCGCACCGCAGCTGCAATGGCGCGAAACCATGATCGAGATCCGCGGCCCGGTACTGGGTGACTGGCAGCGACTGTTCACGGAAAGCTGGAATGCATCTACCCGCCAGCCGCTGACCCTGCCACCGGTGCCGATGCCAGCGAGCGCCGCAGACACGGGACAAAGGGGACGTGTCACCGTCAACGAGGCCCGCCGCCGCATGGGTATCCAGCGTTCCCTGCTGAAACGGATCAAACGCGCCGAGCACCGGATCTGGTTCGCGACGGCCTACTTCATTCCTTCATGGACACTGCGCCGCCGGTTGAAGCACGCCGCAAAACGCGGGGTGGACGTGCGCCTGCTGTTGCCGGGGCCTGTTACCGACCACCCCGGCGCACGCTATGCCAGTCGCCGTTACTACGAACGCCTGCTCAATAATGGTCTGCGCATTTACGAATACACGCCACGGTTTTTCCATGCAAAGACCGTGTTATGCGATGACTGGGTGAGTATCGGCTCCTGCAATTTCGATCGCTGGAACCTGCAGTGGAACCTGGAGGCCAACCAGGAGATCGACGACAGCGCCATGGCCGAGAACGTTGCGGAACTGTTTCGTGCCGATTTCTCGAACAGCGTTGAACACCTGCCTGAAGAGTGGGCGCGGCGTGGCTGGTATCAGCGCACACTCGAGTGGCTCTGGCAGCGCGTGGAAAGGCTGTCTTTGAAAATCAGGCATCGTCGCCGCTGATGTCTGGCAATCACAGAACACCGTAGTCGTTACCGGCTGACGCCTATTAGCGGGTCGTAGTGTCCTCTTGCGGGTGCTGCCTGTGTTGAAGCGTGACAATCGGCAATTCAGAATAAATGGCTTAAAGATTGCCGCGTCACTGCGTTCCTCGGTAACCGCTCCATGCGTTACTCTCGGCTCTGGCGTCCTGCTTCGCTCTACCTCGTCCATCCATTTAGTCGTCGCAATGACGACACATCAGGGGTTCCTCAGGCGTTATCGGCAAGCACAGTACACACGATGGTGCGATCACTGCGCGGCCCGTCGAACTCGCAAAAGAAAATATTCTGCCAGCGCGACAAGCCCAGTTCACCATTAACGAGCGGGATCGTTTCCGAGGGTCCGACCAGTCCCGACTTCAGATGCGAATCGCCGTTACCGTCCTGCCGGTCATGCAACCACACGCCTTTCGGAATCAGCTTCTGCAGCAGCTGCACCACATCGGTCTGTACACTTTCATCCCAGTTTTCCTGGATCATGATGGCTGCTGTCGCACCCTGCGCGTAGACACTCACCAGCCCGTTCATTTCGCCACTGGCCGCGACCACCGCCGTCACCTCGGCAGTGATATCCACCAGCTCTTCGCGCCGGTGCGTGCTGATCGTTATGATTTCACGCATGCACCCTCCCGTTATGCACTAGTCGTCGAGCGGCGTCACGCCACCGTGATCGATGCGCTCGTATTCGGCGATCACCTGCGCCCCCAGGAGCAGGATGATGGCCGCGAATTCAAAACTGAGCAGGATAATGATCGTGGTTGCCAGCGATCCGTAAATGATGCTGACGAACGACAGCGTGGTGAAATACCACACCAGCACATGGCGTGTAAGCTCCCACAACAGGGTCGCGGCAATACCCCCCACCAGGGCATGCGTCCACGCAAGCTGACCAACCGGCATGACAAGGTAAACCGAGGTCAGCAATAATATTTCGCCAAACACACCCAGCAGGTACAACGTGGTTGCCGCCGTGCTCGTCATGTTGATATCGAATCCAAACAGTGATGGCGTGTCAGCGCTGTGTTGATTCAGCCAGCCGGCCATCATGCTGACAACCAGGAAACCTGCGGCAAGCAGCAGGATATAGGCGTAAGGCATGACGGCCGACACCAGGTAATGGCGACGATGCCGGAAACGTCGATGAAAGAAAATCATCGACAGCGCATTCTCCAGCACCGCGAATGCCAGCGAGCTGAAAAACAGCAACAGCAGCAACCCCATGGTCCCGATGACTTTCCAGTGAGACAGGAAGACCTCCAGGTGTGCGGCAACAACGCCGGTTCGTACCGGCACGACCAGCGCGAGAATTGCCGTCACTGCATCAAGCAACACGGCCTGGTCGACAAACTGCGACAACACAATCAGCACCAGTGCAAACACCGGGATAATCGACAACAGCGTGTAATAGGCGACCGCCCCGGCCAGTAACAGCCCCTGGTTATCCCTGAAACCCCTCAGAACAGCCAGCAGAAAGCGACCCGGATGCTTTAAAACATAACCCGCAGATGATTGCGCCACACTCATGCCCCGGGTATCAGCAACCGCGACTCAATCGCCGGCAACTGCTTTCTGTATCAGCGGCACCAGCGGTTCCGGCAACGTGATATTGCCGGCCAGTGCAAAATGCTGCGCCTCTTCGGACATCTTGTTCCAGGTCTTGCGAACGATATCCAGCCACTTTTCTTCCGTGTACTCCGGATGCTTGCCGGCAAACTCCAGCATGTAGTGCTCGATGAAGACGAGATCAGTGACATCTTCCAGCAACTGGGTATCCGGATTCTCCTTGATGCGTTTTTTCGCTACCGCAGCAAAGACACGACCTGTCACATCATCCCCATAACCGACCTTTTTCAGCAGATCGACGGCAGTCTGCGCCTGGATCTTGTACAGGTCCTTGCGCCATTGCAGATAGCCGATGCGGTCCATGGGGTAGTCGCTGCGCGGCGATTTCCAGCGCTGGATATGCTGCGCACGAATTGCCAGTTTCACGGCATCGTCAGCGTCCGGCGCAAAGCGACCAAGCATGTCGGACATGCGCCGGGAATACAGCAGTTCTTTCGGCCACTCCTTGCCGTCCACGCTGACCTTGTTTGGATCTTCGCTGTTAGCTGCATCTATCTGCGCGAGCGCAGTATCGAAAAGCGATTGTTGTTCTGACATCGGGAATATCCTGTAATTGACAAAACTTTATGGAAGCTCTGATTAATTATAAAAACGCTGTCATTGCGAGCGTGGCGTGGCAATCCCTGACTATGGAATCATTCAGATGGAGATTGCCACGTCACTCGCCTCGCAATGACGAATTAATTCAGGTTGCTTAATAGTATAAAACTCTGGCCGCGCATGCCATGTTTGCCAGCAAGGCATCAGACGAATGTACTCATTTCCGTGTATGCTGACCCGGCCGGGAATACTGTAAATATGGAGGCACCCCATCAATGATGCGGTTTATAGGCAAACACATTCTGACCGGGCTGATCACCATCCTGCCGGTCGTGCTCACGCTGTACCTGATCTACTGGTTCACGGTCTCGGCGGAGTCTGTGCTGGGCGACATAATCCGTGTCTGGTTGCCGGAAGATGCCTACCGGCCTGGCATGGGCGTTGTCGCCGGACTGATCGCAGCATTCCTGGTTGGCCTGCTGATGCATGCCTACGTGGTGCAACGGCTGTTTGAAAAAGGCGAGTCACTGCTCAACCACATGCCGGTGGTAAAATCGATATACCCGGCCCTGCGTGACTTCCTGAATTATTTTTCACCGGGCGCAAAGAAGGAATTCAACCAGGTGGTGGCAGTGACACTCGGCGACACCGGCATGTCGGTCATCGGCTTCGTCACCCAGTCCAGCCCGGATTCGCTACCGAAAGATTTTCGTACCGAAGACAATGTACTGGTTTACCTGCCGTTGAGTTACATGATCGGTGGTTATGCCGTACTGATGCCGCGCAGTGCCATTCGGCCAGTCGACATGAGCATGGAAGAAGCCATGCGTTTCACCCTGACCGCCGGCGTCACCGGGCGAGCGGCCCGAAAACAAAGTCCTGATTAACAGCAGACTGGATATTTGCCGACGATCAACCGGCCGTTATCGTTTTGTTTCAGACCAGGCACCGGCGCGACCGGAGTAATTGAGGATGCGATCACTGGTTAACACCGTTGCCGAATAGTCCGCCACTTCCAGTGACACCAGCCGCTCATCAGGCTGTGCGCGACGGCTGTTCCAGCCGCCGTGCAAGATACCGTACGCAACAAAACGTCGATTCGTAACGACCACGGCAACCGCATTGGCCACCTTGTAATCCACTATCTTTTCCCGTGGGCCCAATACCAGCCGGTCAAACCTGCCCAGCTTTGTATTGGACGCAATAACCTCGTCCTTGTCGACCACCAGGAACAGCAGCTTTTCGATGTCATGGGCAGCTGCGTGCGCATGCAGCAGGCAGCC
Source organism: uncultured Halobacteria archaeon (assembly GCA_963847565.1). Lineage (GTDB taxonomy): Bacteria > Pseudomonadota > Gammaproteobacteria > UBA9214 > UBA9214 > UBA9214. The sequence goes on along the minus strand of CAWKAE010000023.1, from coordinate 29,582 downwards.
GACAATCATCAAGACAAAAATCCCGTACCCGCGCATACCGCTTAAACGCTGCATCTATCCCTCCGCCTGTCGGACACAGGATCTGTCTGGCTGCAGGCTATCCACGCACGCTGCGTCAACATGCTCCACCGGGCGCACACAGACCAGACTAGAATTCGAATTCCATACTTTGAAACACCTGCCCGGCATTACGCTTGGCCAGGAACTCCGCCGTCGGCAGGTGCATATACGGTGACTGGTCGATCTCGTAGGCATCCTGCAGGGTGCCGCCATTCTCGATCACCGCAGCGATCTTCTCACGCAGGTACACCAGGTAGTCACGGGTATAGGTGCGCACCGTTGCCATGTCGGTCGGTTCGCCGTGACCGGGAATCACGAACTGCGCACCCAGCGCCTCGAACGCATCCCAGGTCTCGATCCAGGCCGCGGTATCGGTGTGCTCGAACAGCGGCAACATGCGCTGATGGAAAGCCATATCGCCGGAAATCACCACTTTGCGACACGGCAGCCAGACGATAATATCGCCCGGACTGTGGGCCGGGCCGAGATAGAGCAACTCGATGGTCTCATTACCCATCTCGATGACCTTTTTGTCCGTGAAGGTCTCGTCCGGCAACACCACCTCGGTGCCAGCCGCCTTTTCCAGCGTCCGTTCTTTCATCACCCGCAACAGCTCGAACGACTGCGCTTCGATCTCGTGCTTCGCATCCTCGTGCGCTATCACCACCGCGCCCTGCTCTTTCCAGTAATTCGAACCCAGCATGGCGTGGCCCTGGCCATTTTCCAGCACAACGTATTTGACCGGCTGGTCTGTTATCTTTTTTATTTCTTCGTGCAACGCCTTTGCCAGCTGGTAGTTGTCGCCGGCATTCACTACCAGAACACCATCGTCGGTCACCACGAATGACAGGTTATTGTTGTGTCCTGAATTCGCATACGTGCCCGGTGCTGTTGCACCAATGGCCGACCATACATTCGGCACAACTTCCCGCGGCAGATCATAGAGCACGGACTCCGGCGCCCGGTCGCTGTTATAGAGCGCCTCACCGCTCAGCGCTTCCTCGCCCGCGACGATTACCAGCGGCTTCGCCAGTTGCGCGCGCATGAACCGTGCGGCGCGTTGCACGGCATCCTTTGAAGCCAGGTCATCGGCAAACGTACGTACCGTCTCCGGCCGGAAATCAAAGCCGCGGCCAACGCCCGGATAAATAACAAGCTGCGCATCACGACCGGCATCCCGCATGATCTTTATACTGGTCTCGATGACGCGACGGCGCTGGTACTGCTCCTCGTCGCCGATGAATACCAGCATCGGCAGGGTCAGCAGATCAATCTCGGTCGCATAACCATAGACCTGCATGGGTTCAGGCGCATTGGGATCCTGCAGGTGCGGGTAATAGGACACATAGCAGGCGATATCCGTACGCTGCCGCCCAAAGGTAGTCGCCACCTTGAGCGAGTAATAGCCGCCACGGGTATGTGAATACAGGCAGGCGCGTCGTGTACTGATATCGTTGCGCGCCAGCAGCACATCGACCGCTGCATCGAAGTCTGCTTCCAGCGCGTAATCATGCTCGATGGGATGTGTACCGATGAAGTGTGCACCGTAGACATCCGGCGCCAGTACCACGAACCCGCGTGCTGCCAGGCGGCGCACATGACGCTGCACACGGTCATCCAGTCCGCGCCGGCCGTGCACAAACAGGACTGCCGGATATGTTTTGTCATCGTCCGGGCGCGCCACCAGTGCCGGCACATTCGTGTCACCGCTCATGTAACTGCTCCACTCGGTGGCAACGCCGTGATTTTCCGGCACTTCGATCTGGCCGTCGTTCCACCAGGCGTTGTCCCACCAGTCGTGGCTGTCAACAGGTGTGCCGGCAGCAGACGTCAACTCACACAGCAGCAGACCGGCAAGCAGGGAGAACATGCGCTTCGTTTTCATAATGACTATCCTGATAAATTCCTGATTATGAGTATACACATTGCAGCAAAATGGACGGGGCAAACGCGTCGCTGATCCAGTCATAAACATCGACCGTCCGGACCAACACCTGAAACCCGTGCCGGAAACCGCATTAACACACGCCTGCGACGTGTCGTATGACACAGGCAACAGACCAACCACATGATAATAACCCTGTAATATTGCGGAAATTACGCAAATTAATCCGGCAATCTAAGCGTTAACCACCATTTACACCTATAATGGCCTTTCAGCCGATCCAGCACCCTGCCATGCACACGCTCGATACACTCCCGTTGACCAATTCGTTCGCCGCCCTGCCGGCGGCCTTCCATGCGCGCGTGCAACCAACGCCGCTGTTACAACCGGCACAGCTGATTCATTTCAACCCGGCGGCCGCGGCGCTGTTGAATCTTGACCCGGCAACGGCTGCGGAAACCGGCTTTGCCGATATTTTCAGCGGCCGGCAACCCCTGCCCGGCGCAGACCCGGTAGCCATGCGCTATGCCGGCCACCAGTTCGGACACTACGTCGCGCAACTGGGCGACGGGCGCGCCATGGTACTCGGCGAAACGACCACAGCAGCCGGGGAGCGCTGGGAGATCCAGTTAAAGGGTGCCGGCCAGACACCTTACTCGCGCGACGGTGACGGCCGCGCGGTATTGCGCTCGACCATTCGTGAATACCTGTGCAGCGAGGCCATGCATGGCCTTGGCATCCCGACCACGCGTGCGCTGTGCATCACCGGCACCGATGACGAGGTGTATCGCGAACAGATTGAAACTGCCGCGGTACTCACCCGGCTGGCGCCGTCGCATGTGCGCTTCGGTTCTTTTGAACTGTTCTTTTATAACAACCTGCACGACGAGTTGCGCGCCCTGGCCGACTACGTGATTGATCATCACTACCCGGCACTGCGCGCTGCACAGAATCCATATCTCGCCCTGTTACAGACGGTCGTCGAGCGCACGGCACAGCTGCTGTCGCAGTGGCAGGCGGTCGGCTTTGCGCATGGCGTAATGAACACCGACAACATGTCGGTACTGGGTCTTACGCTTGATTACGGCCCGTTCGGCTTTATGGAAAGCTGGGAACCCGGCTTCGTCTGCAACCACTCCGATTACCACGGACGCTACGCCTTCGACAAACAGCCGCAAGTCGCGCTGTTCAATCTCAGCTGTTTCGCGCAAACCCTGCTGCCAATGATCGACGTGGATGCCGCAAAGGCCGCACTGGAGAGCTTCCAGCCGGCCTATGAACGGGCGTACACCGACCACATGGCGCGCAAACTCGGCTTTGCCGCGGCCGACCCGGCTAGCGACGACCTGCTGACAGAACTGCTGGCGCTAATGGCGGACAGCGGCACGGATTACACCAACCTGTTCCGGTCGCTGGCGACCCTTGCGACCGGCGAAACCAGTGCGCGCGACCAGTTTATCGACCGGGAACGTTTTGACCGCTGGCTGGCCGATTACCGCGCCCTGCTGGCGCGGCATACCCGCACCGATTCAGACTGGCAAGCGGAGATGCGGCGCACCAACCCGAAATACATCCTGCGCAACTACCTCGCCCAGGCCGCGATCGAGAAAGCGCAGGCAAAAGACTTTTCAGAAGTCGACCGGCTGTTTACAATCCTGCGCTCGCCATTCGACGAACACCCCGGCATGGAACATTACACGGCACCACCGCCGGACTGGGCCAGGAATATCCAGGTCAGTTGTTCGTCCTGACCGGCACCCTCTTACGGATACATAATAATGCGCATCATTATTCGCTATTTTTTTAAACTCGTTCACGCCATCGTCGGCCCGATCCTGCTGGCCGGTGACTGGCTCACCTCACCGAAAGGCATTGTGCGTGAAGCAGCTGCCCAGCAAAACATCGACGCCCGCACCAAAGACCTCGTCATGTACCAGTTCAAGACCTGCCCGTTCTGCATCAAGACGCGGCGCGCCATCAAGCGTCTGTCGCTGAATATCGAAAAACGCGACGCCCTGAAAGACCCGGACAGCCGCCGCGAGTTACTGGAAGGTGGTGGCGAGATCAAGGTGCCCTGCCTGCGCATCCCGGGCGAAGACGGCCAGGCAACATGGCTGTACGAGTCAGACGATATCATCAAGTTCCTGGAGACAAGTTTCGCCTGAAATATCAGTTTGGCGAAACACACCGGCCATTTTCCCGCCTGCCCCGCTGCGCAATCCGGCTACAAAACGAATACGGCGCCAGCGGGTACACCCATGTCACTACTGAGGAACACGCCCAATGACTGAACTCGGTCATGTCGTCTTTTACGTCAGGAATCTGCAAGCCTCGGTAAAATTCTATGCCGAAGCCGTCGGGCTGACTGTCAGCGGCACGGTCTTCAATGGCCGTGCGTCCCTGCTGACCGGCGGCCGCACCCACCATGAACTGCTCCTGATCGAGGTCGGTGATGCAAACGGACCACTGGCTGGCAAGCGGATTGGCCTCTACCACATCGGCTGGAAGGTCGGTGAAAGTCTCGATGAGCTACGGGAAGCACGTAAGCGCATTATTGACCTCGGTTATTCCATTGATGGTCAATCTGACCACACGGTCAGCCAGAGCCTGTACCTGCGCGATCCCGACGGTAACGAAATCGAGCTGTTTATCGACAACCCGGATTTCGACTGGCGCAACGACGCGTCCTGGATGGACGTGCCGGTCAAGCCACTGGTGCTTTAACCCGCCTGTTTCCCTATACCATCCGCCTGCTGGCCGCCGGCGGGGTGCCCTGCAGGCCCGCAGCCGCCGGCGATGGCCGCTATCCGGCAAATAATCCTGATATAACTCCGATAATTATGTACAATGCGTCCACAATTTCAGGTGCACCTCGGTCTGCACCCATTTAAACGCGGCAATCCTTCAAGATTTCCTCGAACTACTAGCAAGTTTCCGCCTGGACCGAACCAAGCCCTGTGCATTGGTAGGCCGATCCCTGGAGAACACCCAAGCATGTCATTTGAATCACTCGGCTTAAGAGCCGAATTACTCCGTGCTGTTGCCGAAAAAGGCTACAGCAAACCGACACCGATCCAGCTACAGGCCATCCCGTCTATCCTGGAAGGCCGCGATCTCATGGGCGGCGCCCAGACGGGCACCGGCAAGACGGCCGGCTTCACCCTGCCGCTGCTGCAGCGCCTGATGGACTCGGAAAAACCCGGCAAGGGCCGCCGCCCGATACGCGCACTGGTGCTGACACCGACGCGCGAACTGGCCGCCCAGGTGCATGAAAGCGTCATTACCTACGGCAAGCACCTGCCGCTGAAATCCACCGTGGTATTCGGTGGCGTCAGTATCAACCCGCAGAAAATGAAACTGATCAAGGGCGTCGATATTCTCGTCGCAACACCCGGGCGCCTGCTTGATCACATCAGCCAGCGCACGGTCGACCTGTCGAAGGTCGAGATCCTGGTGCTGGACGAGGCCGATCGCATGCTCGATATGGGCTTTATCCGCGACATCCGCAAGGTGCTCGCGCTGGTACCCGAACACAAACAGACGCTGCTGTTCTCCGCCACCTTCTCGAGCGAGATCAAGAAACTGGCCAATAACCTGCTCAAGTCACCCGCACTGGTTGAGGTTGAGCGTCACAAAACAGCGGCGGAAAGCGTTACCCAGGTGGTACACCCGGTCGACAAGGGCCGCAAACGCGAACTGCTGTCGTTCCTGATCGGTTCGAACGACTGGCAACAGGTACTGGTATTCACGCGCACCAAGCATGGCGCCAACCGCCTCGCCGAGCAGCTGGACAAGGACGGCATTACCGCCGCCGCCATTCACAGCAACAAGAGCCAGGGTGCACGCACCCGGGCGCTGGCCGATTTCAAGGCCGGCAAGGTGCGCGTGCTGGTCGCCACCGACATCGCCGCCCGTGGCCTGGACATCGACCAGCTGCCGCACGTGGTGAATTTCGAACTGCCGAACGTCGCGGAAGATTACGTCCACCGTATCGGCCGTACCGGTCGTGCCGGTAACGAGGGCGAGGCCATGTCACTGGTGTGTGTTGACGAATTGAAACTGCTGCGTGATATCGAGCGCGTCCTCAAGCACGCGATACCCAAAGACGTTATTGACGGCTATACGCCTGACCCGACCATCAAGGCCGAACCGATCCAGAATGGCCGCGGTCGCCAGCAGCAATCGGACAGCCGCAACCGGAACGGCGGCGCTGCCGCCCACAAAAAACCAGCCGGCAAGACCGGCGGTCGCTGGAAGGGCAAGCAGGCTGCCGGCGATGGTAGCGGCAACAGCCGCGGCAACGGTGGTGGCAACGGCAACAGCCGCGGCAATTCCGGCGGTAACCGGAACGGCAACGCAAACAGCAAACCGGGCCGTTCACCATCAAGCCGTCGCACACGGTCGGCCGCCTAGAGGAGCACGAATAAACAGGCAGACGTGATTCCCGCGGCGGCGGGAATCCAGCTTCAATCAAGGCAACGTCGTCAGTAACCTATACAACATCGGAACCAAACAATGCTCTCAACCGCAAACATCACCATGCAATTCGGCGCCAAGCCGCTGTTCGAAAATGTCTCGGTCAAATTCGGCGATGGCAATCGCTATGGCCTGATCGGCGCCAACGGATGCGGCAAATCAACCTTCATGAAGATACTGTCCGGCGACCTGGCACCCTCGTCCGGCAACGTCTCCAAGGACCCGCACGAACGCATCGGCAAACTGCGCCAGGACCAGTTTGCCTTTGAAGACTGCATGGTCCTCGACACGGTGATCATGGGCCACGAAGAGCTGTGGGCGGTCAAGTCGGAACGCGACGCCATCTATGCCAACCCGGAGATGACCGAGGAAGACGGCATCCGCGCCGCTGAACTGGAAGCCGAGTTTGCCGAAATGGACGGTTACACGGCCGAGGCGCGTGCCGGCGAACTGTTACTGGGTGTGGGCATACCGATCGAACAGCACAGCGGACCAATGAGCGAAGTGGCGCCGGGCTGGAAACTGCGCGTGCTGCTGGCACAGGCACTGTTCTCCGAACCGGACATCATGCTGCTGGACGAGCCGACCAATAACCTCGACATCAACGCCATTCGCTGGCTGGAAAGCGTGCTGAATGATCGCAACTGCACCATGATCATCATTTCGCATGATCGCCATTTCCTCAACAGTGTCTGTACCCACATGGCTGACCTCGACTACGGCGAGATCCGCGTATACCCGGGCGCCTATGACGATTACATGATCGCATCCACCCAGGTGAGTGAGCGACTCTCGTCCGAGAACGCCAAGAAGTCCGCCCAGATTGCCGAACTGAAGGCCTTCGTCAGTCGCTTCTCCGCCAACGCGTCGAAGTCGAAACAGGCGACCTCGCGTGCACGCCAGATCGACAAGATCGTGCTGGATGAGGTCAAACCGTCCAGCCGGAAAAGTCCGTTCATCCGTTTCGAGCAGGACAAAAAGCTGCATCGTCTCGCCGTCACCATCAAGGGCCTGGCCAAATCCTTTGACGAGGAAGAATTGTTCAGCGGCTTCGGACTGCGCGTCGAGGCCGGCGAACGCATCGCCGTCATCGGTCCGAACGGCATCGGCAAATCCACCCTGCTGAAATGCATGATCGGTGACCTGGCGCCCAGCGCCGGCACGATCAAGTGGGCGGAAAATGCAGTGGTCGGTTACTACGCCCAGGACCATGCCGCCGACTTCGAAGACGACAAGCCGCTGTTTGACTGGATGTCGCAGTGGGGCAAGAAGGACGATGACGAACAGGTCATCCGCGGCACGCTGGGACGCCTGCTGTTCTCGAACGATGACATCAACAAGAAAGTCAGCGTGATCTCCGGTGGAGAACAGGGTCGCATGCTGTTCGGCAAGTTAATGCTGCAACGCAACAACATCCTGCTGCTGGACGAACCCACCAACCATCTCGACATGGAATCCATCGAGTCGCTCAACCTTGCACTCGACAACTACCCGGGCACGCTGGTCTTCGTCAGCCATGACCGGGAATTCGTTTCCTCGCTGGCCACCCGCATTATCGAACTGACGCCCACCGGCATCGTCGATTACCACGGCACCTACGAGGAGTACCTGCGCGACCAGGAAGCCGGCCAGCGCAAGGCCAAAGCCTCGTAACATTGTTCGCGCATGCGATGCGCGCCTGCAGAAATATATTTACCGCGGCTAATACGGCCGCTGTAGGAGCGCATCGCATGCGCGAATCGAACAACATCGTCGACTGGATTGTCCGGGGTCGGACCTCGCCAACCCCATGTAATAATAAAAGAAACAAGGATTTTTCGACTCAACAGAGGCCTTAAAACAGCCTTTTCAAGGCTATTTTCGCCATCCAGGCGAGACCATTCATCTCTTGCGTCTGCCAGTCATCCTTAGAAGTCTTTTTTGACCCTGAAAACACCACGCTAACGCTTCATATGCTTCGATATTCCGGGCAATCTCCTGATTAATCTATATGTTACCGAGGTCCGACCCAGGCCATCCTATCCGACCCAGGCCATCCTTTGCAGTTTGGCCTGTGCCGTTTGCTTACTTATACTCGATACCAGCGCGCTCACCGGCTTGACCCTTACTACAGACGGGTTCATAACCACTGACGGGTGTTCCGATGCAGGTCGATGACTAACGCAAGCAACGAGAAACCCAGAAACGGCCTGGCCGGACTCAGGCACTGGCGATTTGACCTGAGCGCCGGATTGCAGGTCGCGCTGGTCTCCATGCCACTGTCACTGGGCATCGCGGTGGCCTCGGGTGCACCGCCCATCACTGGCATCATTTCCGCGATCATTGCCGGTCTTATCTTCCCTTTCCTCGGTGGTGCGTATGTCACCATCAGCGGTCCGGCCGCGGGCCTGGCGCCGGCACTGCTGGCCGGCATGTTGACGCTGGGCAACGGCGACCTTGCAGCCGGTTATCCGCTGCTGCTGGTCGCCATCTGTCTCACCGGCCTGGTACAGATCGTCCTGAGCATGGTGAATGCCGGTCGCTTTGCCATTTTCCTGCCGGTAACCGTGGTAGAAGCCATGCTCGCCGCGATCGGCATTATGATTATTGTCAAGCAGATTCCGCAGTTGCTCGGCGATCAGGCGCCGCTGAGCAAGGACATGATCACCGCCATTATCAAACTACCGGAAAGCCTGTTACGCATCGAGTGGCCGGTGTTCCTGATCGGTGCATTCTGCCTGCTGCTGATGTTCTTTCTGAACAAAACACGCATGAACCGGCTGAAGCGGCTGCCGCCCGCACTCGTGGTGGCCGTGGTCGGCATCCTGCTCGGGTACGTCTTCAACCTGGACAGCCGGCACCTGATCAGTATGCCGGATGACATTCTCAAGGGTGGCATCACCCTGCCCGCCTTTGAGGATGTATGGGCACAGACGGAACTCTGGGGCAGTATCGTCATCGTCGTTATCACGCTTACGCTGATTGACGGTATCGAGTCGCTGGCCACCATTGCGGCGGTGGACAAGATCGATCCGTTCCAGCGCAAATCGCACGCCAACACCACCTTGCGCGCCATGGGCGTGTCGAACATGCTGTCGAGCATTTTTGGCGGCCTGACGATTATTCCCGGCGGTGTGAAAAGTCGCGCCAACATCGATGCCGGCGGCCGCACCCTGTGGGCGAATTTCTATAATGCCGTGTTTCTGATTATCTTCCTGTTCCTCGCCAAGGATCTGATCAGCCGTATTCCGCTCGCCGCTATCGGTTCCATCCTGGTGTATGTCGGCTGGCGGCTGTGCGAATTCCGCGTATTCCAGAAGACCTACGCCATCGGCCGCGACCAGATCATCATCTTCCTGGTCACTGTTGTCGCTATCCTCGCGACCGATCTTCTTTTCGGCATCATGACCGGCATCGCCGCCGAAATCATCATGCTGGCTTACCTGCTGAGTCCTTCATTTCGCACCGTGCTCACCGGCCGGCTTACATTCGGTCAGGCTGCCGTGCTGGTATTGCGGAACCTGGTTGACCTGTTCCGTAGCCCGATCATCAAGGTCAATGAAGAAGAGCACAGCGGCCAGCCACATTATGAAATCATGCTGGGCTCGGTGGTGTGCTTCAACCTGCTGCCGCTGGACAGGCTCCTGCAGTCGCTGCCACAGGGTGCGGCGGTCACACTCGCTGCCAGCGAATCGGGGCATATTATCGACCACACCGCGATGGAGTACCTGCACAACTTTCAGGTAGAGAGTCTGCACGAAGGGCGGGCGTTCCGGCTCATGGGCATGGAGAACTATTACCAGTTTACCCCGCACGCATTGTCTGCACGCATGCACGACGCCAAACTTGTGAGGGAACGGGCGCGCCTGTCCGATCGCTCGCGGATGCTTGCGGATATCGCCGCCCGCCATGGCCTCGATTTTCGTGCCAGCGTCACCGGCATCCTGAACCGGCACGATTTTATCTACCTGCGCCGTGGTGATATGCGCCAGGAATGCAATGTCATGACCGGCCTGTATGCCGGCTGTCATGTCAAGCTGTTCGATTACAGTCATACCGCCGCACCCGACTATTATGCCGAGCACCGGCATACGCTGGTGGTCCTGAGGCCGCAGAACGAAGGCATGGAATTGCCGGACCTGGTGGTAACACCCGGGCATTACCTGCAACGCTATCTGGTCGAGTTCGAAGAGATCGACAGACCGGCGCTCGCCGCCGCCAGTCACGAACACCGCTGGTATCAGCGCCCGCAGGGGCATGTCCAGGAGGAACTGATCAGGCAATTGCAGGTCGTGCTGGACAACTATCCCGGCATCTACATCGAGATTCGCGACAATGCACTGCTTGCCTTCCACCCCAACCGCGATCTTGCCGATGCCGACGGTATCGCTTCCCTGCTGGGTATCGCCAACCTGTTATGCGTCACCCGGTAAAACACACACCTTCCTTTTTAGATTTTCATTATCCCAGAGTCAAGGAAACATAAATTGCCCCGGGTCGGACCTCGCCAACCCCACGTAATAATAAAAGAAACAAGGATTTTTCGACTCAACAGAGGCCTTAAAACAGCCTTTTCAAGGCTATTTTCGCCATCCAGGCGAGACCATTCATCTCTTGCGTCTGCCAGTCATCCTTAGAAGTCTTTTTTGACCCTGAAAACACCACGCTAACGCTTCATATGCTTCGATATTCCGGGCAATCTCCTGATTAATCTATACGTTACCGAGGTCCGACCCAGGCCAAGACAAGCCAAGCAGCATAGATACATTGCAACATTGTGCTTGACTTACATAGGCTTGCATTGATCACATGACAACTTGCCTAAACTACCTGCATTTCCTGTAAAAGCTACAGTTCCTTGCTATTATTTGTGTATGCAAATTAACTGGCATGGGTCCAATCCACATATGGATATCTGGATTTCTATAACCGCAACCACTGCCCCGGCCGGGCAATTCAGCCGCTAACTCATGCCCGGACTCCGCACTTCACACATATTGACCTGGCTGGTGCTCGTCACCTCGTTGCTGGCGAGTTATTTTATGTGGAGCAATGCACAACAAAGCGCCAGGCAGAAACTCGCAACCGAATTTGATTTCCATGCCGATGAAATCATCACGCATATTCAGCAACACATGCGCGCATACGAGGAAATACTGCGTGGCGTCCAGGCGTTGTTTATCGGTTCCGATAATGTCACCCGCAATGAATTCCGGAATTACGTAACTACTCTACGGCTTGACGAAAACTACCCCGGTATACATGGTATCGGTTACAACCCGTTAGTGCGGCATGCGGACAAGGAACAACATATAGCCGCGATGCGGGCGCAGGGCTACCCGGAGTACGCCATCACACCCGCAGGCGATCGTGACCTGTACACACCGGTTATATATATTGAACCCCTCACTGGCAACAACAGGAAGGCCCTCGGTTTCGACACACATTCCGAATCGGTTCGCCGGCATGCCATGCTCATGGCGCGTGACAATGATCAGGCCACCCTGTCCGGCAAGCTAACACTGGTACAGGAATCCGGCGAGCATAAACAGGCAGGCTTCCTGTTATTCCTGCCACTGTACAAGCAAGGCATGCCGCACACTACTGTGGCCGAACGACGCGCCAGTATTAACGGCTGGGTTGGTTCTGTATTTCGCATGGATGATCTTATGGCCGGCCTGGGGCATGCACATCCAGACGAGGTGGGCATTCATATCTACGATGGTGATATTGTTTCTGACAGTACGCTGATGTTTGACTCGCATGAATCCGCAGCCACCCGCAGCACGGCCAAACTCAGTACCACCCACAGCATTAATATCAACGACCATACCTGGTCAATCGTTCTCAGGTCGTTGCCCGCAATCGAGTCCCGACTAAGCAATAATTTACCACTAATCGTCGGCGTAACCGGCATTGTATTCAGCCTGTTACTGACCCTGCTTACACACGCACTGGTGCGGTCAAAACGAATTGCCAAAGACCTGGCAGAAAGTGAAGAGCGCTGGCGTTACGCCCTGGAAGGCGCGGGTGATGGCGTTTGGGACTGGGACATGAAGACGAACCAGGTAAATTTTTCCAGGCGATGGAAAGAGATACTGGGCTACCAGGAAGATGAGGTTGGCAGCAGCATTTCGGAGTGCATGGACCGTGTTCACACGAGTGATATTGGCCCTATGCTGGAGGATATCCAGACGTATATAGATGGCAAAACATCCACATTCATTAATGAGCATCGCTCAAAACACAAGGACGGTACCTGGCGATGGGTGCTCGACCGCGGCATCGTGACAAGCCGTGCAGAAAACGGCGAACCACTGCGCATGATCGGTACGTATACCGACATTACCGAGCGCAAGAAAGCTGAAGATGAATTGCGAGAGAATCGTGACCTGACCAATGCGGTCGTTGAGGGCGCGGGTAATGTGATTGTCGTACTCGACCTGTCGGGATGCTTTGTCTACTTTAACCCGGCGGCTGAGGAACTAACCGGATATCGCCGGGATGAATTACTGGGTAAACCCGTCTGGGACTGGGTCATTCCTGATGAGCAACAAGCCGGTGTGAAACAGGTATTCGAAAACCTCCGATCCGGCAAACTTGACCTGGCACACCGGCTACGAAAACGACTGGTTGACACGTAACGGCCGCCGGACACTCGACTGGCATAACACGATATTGAAAAACAATAATGGCGAGGTCACGCATATCGTGGCACTTGGTTATGACATTACGGAACGCAAGAAATCCGAAAATAGTATTAAACGCCTTACCCGCCTGTATTCGACCTTGAGTCATTGCGACCAGGCTATTGTTCACAGCGCTGATGAAGAAGAACTGTACACACAGATATGCATGGATGCGGTATGGCATGGCGGCTTCAAGATGGCATGGATCGGACTGGTCGACGAGGAAACCCTGGCAGTCAAACCGGTCGCCTCTTATGGCACTTGCACTGACTATCTGCGTGAAGTAACCATCAACGCGGACCCCGATCATCCGAACGGATGCGGCCCGACCGGCATCGCGATTCGCGAGAATCATCCGGTCTGGTGCCAGGACTGCGCCAATGACCCGACCACCACACCGTGGCATGAACACTGTGCAGCCTATGGGCTGAAATCCTCTGCCGCATTGCCGTTGCGTGTCAATGGCGTCGCCATCGGGGCTTTCAACCTGTACGCTGGAGAGATCAATGCATTTGATGAAGATGCGCGCGACTTGCTTGTACAGATGGCTACTGATGTCAGTTTTGCACTCGATAACTTTGCACAGGAAAAACAACGCAGAATGGCCGAAGATGAACTGGGCAGACTGAATGCGAGCCTCGAGTCCATCGTAAAGGAACGCACTGACGAACTCAGGCAGGCAAAGGAGATCGCAGATGCTGCCAGCAAAGCGAAGAGTGACTTCCTGTCCAACATGAGTCATGAGATTCGCACACCATTGACTTCAATTATCGGCTTTTCCGAGGCGTTACTGTCCAATAATTTCGAACCGGCAGAACGGGAAAAGCTGATACAGACCATTGTCCGGAATGGCAAGCATCTGCAGAATATCATCAGCGACATTCTTGACCTGTCCAAGATTGAAGCCGACCAGCTCGAGCACGAATTGGCCGACACGTCCCTGTTTTCGCTACTGGGGGAAATACAGTCGCTGATCGGACCGGGCGCACGCGACAAGGGCCTGGAATTTTCAATCAACTATCAATTCCCGCTACCACGAACGCTTTTGACAGAGCCGATCTACCTGAAACAGATTCTTATCAACCTGTGCAGCAATGCCAGCAAGTTCACCAATGAAGGTTATGTACATATTGATGTGGGCTGCGATAAAACATACAGGAATATCCGCATTGACGTGTCCGACAGCGGCATCGGCATGACATCCAAAGAAGCTGAGCGTGTGTTTGACCCGTTTATACAGGGAGATTCCACCACCACGCGAGAATACGGCGGGACCGGCCTGGGCCTGGCAATCTCCAACAGGCTCGCTTCCGTAATAGACGGCTCGCTGAGATGTGTCAGCGAACCTGGCAAAGGCAGCTGCTTTACACTTGAATTTATGAACCACACTACCGGGCCAATTGATATCGTCAACAACCTCGAAGAAGTCCAGGCACAGGTTGATAGAACACTGGAACAAGCGAAGGTAAAACCACTGTCCGGCCACATACTGCTGGTGGAAGACAGCCCGGACAATCAGCAGCTGATTGCCATGTATATCCGCAAGACCGGCGCATACCTGGACATCGCTGCTGACGGGCAGGCAGGTGTGGATATGGCACTCAACAACGACTATGACCTGATATTGATGGACATGCAGATGCCGATACTGGACGGCCTGGAGGCCATTACCCGGCTGAGAAATAATAACTATACAGGCCCGATTGTATCGTTAACGGCAAACGCCATGCTGACCAATCGCGAAAATTGCCTGGCAGCAGGCGCCAACGACTACCTGGTCAAACCCATTGACCTGTCACAGTTTTACGAAGTCCTGAACCGCTACCTGCATAATGACAGCAACGACGGCGACAGTATTCCAGCAGACCAGGAAATATTCGACGACTACTACAACAGCCCGGGGTATCTCAAGATTGTCGAACGCTTCAGGAAAAAGCTGCCGAACATAGTCGAAGAACTTTCCGAAGCTGTACGCAAGCAAGACTGGAACGATGTGCAGGTGAAATCACATGATCTCAAGGGCATCGGCGGTGCCGTGCAGTTACCCGAAATCACCGAAGTCGCCGGACGCATGAACGTCCAGGTCATTAACAAGCAATACGAACTGGTTGCGACAACCAATGCAGAATTGAACAATCTCTACCGGAAAATTATCCGCAAGGACAATCAGAAACCACTGGTGCACTGACCCGGGCGAGCGCCTGCGTTACGTTACCGGGGTCGGACCTCGCTAACCATAGGAAATCATAAAGAAAACAAGGCATATTCACCTCGACAGAGGCCTTAAAACACCCTTTTCAAGGCCAAATTCGTCATCTAAGCGAGGCCAATCATCTCTTGCATCTGTTAGTGATGCTTAGACGACTTTTTTGACCATGAAAACACCGCTCTAACGCATTATTCGCGGCAATATTTCACGCAATCTCATTATTAATCAGAGCGTTCCTGAGGTCCGACCCACCTCATCCATTACGCAATCTGGTCATCTGCGACGTGGTAGCGCGGATCTTCCATTACGTTTACTTCCACCAGGTCACCGGCCTTTCGCAGTAACTGCCGGCACTCCTCGCTCAGGTGGCGCAGGTGCAGCGTTTTACCGGCCCTGATGTAGCGTTCTGCCAGTGTATCGATCGCTTCAATAGCCGAGTGATCGGCCACGCGCGAGTTCTGGAATTCTATAATCACATCTTCCGGGTCATGCTCCGGGTTAAACAGCTCCAGGAAGTTTTTCACCGAGCCGAAGAACAGCGGCCCGTTAAGCTCATGCACGCGCGAGCCCTGCTGGTCATCATAGGTGGTGATGTTGATGTGCTTGGCATGCTCCCAGGCAAACACCAGCGCCGAAACAATTACACCGACCACCACCGCAATCGCCAGGTCAGTTGCAACCGTGACCGCGGAGACCAGGATCAGCACAAACGCATCCGTTGCCGGGATCTTGCCCATGATGCGCAGGCTTGACCATTCAAACGTTGCGATCACCACCACGAACATCACCCCTACCAGCGCCGCCATCGGAATACGTTCGATCAGCGGTGAGGCAAACAGGATAAAAATCAGCAGGAACAGCGCCGCGGCCACGCCGGACAGGCGTTGGCGTCCGCCGGAGTTTATGTTGATCATGCTCTGGCCGATCATGGCGCAGCCACCCATGCCGCCAAACAGGCCGGTCACGCTGTTGGCAATGCCCTGCCCCATGCATTCGCGGTTACCGCGTCCGCGGGTGTTGGTGACCTCGTCGATCAGGCTCATGGTCAGCAGCGATTCAATCAGGCCGACGGCTGCCAGGATAAAGGCGTATGGCAGGATGATCATCAATGTCTCGAAATTAAACGGCACCGACGGGATATGGAACGTCGGCAGACCACCCTTGATGCTGGCGAGGTCGCCGACGGTCTTCGTATCAAGGTCCAGCCCCAGCACCAGCAGACTGACCGCGATAATCGCCGCCAGTGACGCCGGGAAGGCGCCGGTCAGTTTCGGTAGCCAGTGAATAATAGACATGGTCAGCACAACCAGGCCGCCAAACAGTAACAGCGCCTGGCCCGACAGCCATTGTGTGACACCGTCAGGCGTCGTTGTCTGAAAACTTTGCAACTGCGCCAGGAAGATCACGATGGCGAGCCCGTTCACGAACCCCAACATCACCGGGTGCGGCACGATGCGGATAAACTTGCCGAGTCGCAACACGCCGGCACCCATCTGGAACAGGCCGGTCAGTACCACCGCCGCAAACAGGTATTCCACGCCGTGTTCCGCCACCAGCGCCACCATCACCACCGCCATCGCGCCGGTCGCACCCGAGATCATGCCCGGACGCCCGCCAAAGATGGCCGCCAGCAGGCCCACCATAAAGGCGGCATACAAACCGACCAGCGGCTCGACCCCGGCAATAAAGGCAAACGCCACGGCCTCGGGCACCAGTGCCAGCGCCACCGTCAGGCCCGACAAAATCTCGTTTTTAAAGCACGCGCTACTGGCGCAACCAAGCTTGAACATAACAATCCCATGGAAATTGAACGACGCGGAAGGAGATGCAGTATATACGAATATTCTTATACAATACAGGGCAAGTTGCGGATTTTTCTAAAAATAATTACAGGAAATCCGCGAAGGCGGGAAACCCCAGCAGAAATAGAACGGTAGGAGCGCCTTGCAGGCGCGATTGTTATTTTTAAATATATCGCGCCTGCAAGGCGCTCCTACAGCTGATCAATAATGGCGTTCAGGGTCGCACTCGGGCGCATCACGCTTGCACACTTCGCCCGCGACGGCCGGTAGTAACCACCCAGGTCCACCGGCGAACCCTGGATGCTGACCAACTCATCAACAATCTGTTGCTCTTTCTCTGCCAGTTGCTGCGCCACCGGTGCAAATATTGCCTGCAGTTCCGCTTCCTTGTCCTGCGCGGCCAGCGCCTCTGCCCAGTACAGTCCAAGATAAAAACTGCTGCCACGATTATCCAGTTCACCCGTCTTGCGCGACGGTGACCGGTTATTGTTCAGGTACTGGTCGTTCGCCGCATCCAGCGCATCGGCCAGCACCTGGATCTTGCTGTTGCCTGTCTTCTGCGCGAGGTCTTCCAGCGACACGGCCAGCGCCAGGTATTCCCCGAGCGAGTCCCAGCGCAGGTGGTTCTCTTCCAGCAACTGTTCTACCAGCTTTGGCGCAGACCCGCCCGCACCGGTCTCGAACAGCCCGCCACCGGCCAATAGCGGTACGATCGACAACATCTTCGCGCTGGTCCCCAGCTCCAGGATCGGGAACAGGTCGGTGAGGTAATCACGCAGCACGTTACCGGTAACCGAAATCGTATTCTCGCCGGCCTTCACACGCGCCAGTGTATAGACCATTGCGTCAACCGGTGACTTGATCAGGATCTCAAGCCCACTCGTGTCATGGTCTTGCAGATATGTCTCGACCTTGTTTATCAGGTTCGCATCATGCGCCCGCTGGCTATCCAGCCAGAACACCGCCGGCTGACCGGTGAGGCGTGCGCGCGACACTGCGAGCTTCACCCAGTCCTGAATGGGGATATCTTTCGTCTGGCACATGCGCCAGATATCGCCCTTATCGACGGGATGTTCCAGCAGCGTGTTGCCGTTGCTGTCGTTCACGCACACCACACCGGCTGCCGGGATCTCGAAGGTCTTGTCATGCGAGCCGTATTCCTCGGCCTTCTGCGCCATCAGGCCGACATTGCTGACATTGCCCATGGTGGTCGGGTCAAACGCGCCGTGCTGTTTGCAGAACTCGATAACGGCCTGGTAGATACCGGCATAGTTGCGATCCGGGATCATTGCCCTGGTATCGTGCAGCTTGCCGTCCGGGCCCCACATCTGTCCGGATGACCGGATCATGGCCGGCATGGAGGCATCGACAATCACATCGCTCGGCACGTGCAGGTTGGTAATACCCTTGTCCGAGTTGACCATCGCCAGTTCGGGACGCGTTTTGTAAACCGCCTGCAGGTCAGCCTCGATCTCGCTGCGCTGCGCGGCCGGCAACGCATCGATCTTGGCGTACACATCCCCCAGGCCGTTGCGCGTATCGACACCAATCTCATCAAAGGTCGCGGCGTGTTTCTCGAACACATCCCTGTAATACACACAGACGGCATGACCAAAGATGATCGGGTCCGACACCTTCATCATGGTGGCTTTCATGTGCAGCGACAGCAGCACACCCTGTGCCCTGGCGGCCTCAGTGGCCTCCGCAAAGAACGCGCGCAGCTTGTTCACATCCATTACCGAGGCGTCGACCACCTCGCCGGCCAGCACCGGCACGGCGTCTTTGAGTACATGGTCCTCGCCATCCGATGTGGTCAGAACAATTTTCAGCTCACCGGCCGCCTCGACCACCGCAGACTGCTCACTGGAATAAAAATCGCCGTCTGACATGGACACAACATGCGATTTCGAATCGGCCGACCATGCACCCATGCGATGCGGATGCTGCTTCGCATACGCCTTCACCGGCCCTGCCACGCGCCGGTCCGAGTTACCCTCGCGCAGCACCGGGTTAACCGCACTGCCGAGCACCCTGGCATAACGCGTCTTGATAGCGGCCTCGGCATCATTGGCCGGCTCTTCCGGGTAATCCGGTATGTCGTAGCCTTTTCCCTGTAACTCGCTGATCGCCTCCAGCAACTGCGGCACGGAGGCGCTGATGTTTGGCAGCTTGATAATATTTGCCGCGGGCGTCTTGGCCAGCGCACCGAGTTCGGCCAGCGCATCGCCTATCTTTTGTGCCTCGGTCAGCTTGTCCGGGAAAGTCGCGATAATCCGCCCGGACAGGGAAATGTCCCGCGTCTCCACCCCGACCCCGGCGGCCCGCGCAAAGGCCTGCACAATCGGCAAAAAGGCATACGTTGCCAGCGCCGGTGCCTCATCGGTTTCGGTGTAGATAATGGTTGAATCTGCCATAGTGCGCTTTCCTTAATATATGTATCGGGCCCGACCTGCGGGGGCGCCTATGATATTCCAGGATGGACGCCAGTTCACTAAACGACTGACCGTTCCACGTAATAAATGGATGGTCTGTTACCCGGAAAGACTCCGCATACGTGCACCCAGCTCACGGATTGCTGAATTAACTGATAGCCCATCATTTTCGACCCTGCGCCTCACATAGACTGCCTTAGCCAGTACCGACAGTACTGACTCTGCATCATGGCCATACCAACAACTGTTTACGCCATCTTTCATCTGGGTATCAAGGCAACGCGCCAGCCTGGAAGTGTCATTATTGACCGCCAACTGCCTGATTAAACTTATATTTGATGTAATTTCATTCATGACCCTATCCGTCCGCTTGACTTAGTGTTGTAATAACACTAACATAGTTCGTGTAATTAATACACATACAGAGGCAACGCCATGTTCCAGTACAAATACCCACACCCGGCAGTCACTACGGATATCGTGATTTTCTCCGTCCGCGATGCTGAGTTAAAACTGCTGCTGATCAAGCGCGGAGGGACGCCTTATAAAGGGAAATGGGCGCTACCCGGCGGGTTCGTACAGATGGATGAAGACCTCGAATCCGGCGCATTGCGTGAGCTGGAAGAAGAAACCGGTTTGAACGACGTTTACCTCGAACAGCTCTATACCTTCGGAAAACCGGACCGGGATCCCCGTGAGCGCGTCATCACCGTTGCCTACTATGCGTTGATACGCTCGGACAGTGTCACATTGTGCGCCGACACAGATGCAGAAGCCGTAGGCTGGTTCGGATTCGATGAACTTCCTTCCCTCGCCTTCGACCATGCAGATATCGCCAGGCTTGCGCATGAACGTCTGGTCGCGAAACTCGATTACTCGACGATTGCCTTTCAGTTCATGCCAGAGAGCTTCACATTGTCCGACCTGCAGGCCGTGTATGAAATCATTCTGCGCGCAGATATTGATAAACGTAATTTCAGGAAATGGGTGTTGGCCCTGGAACGAATCGAGGAAACCGGTGAATTGCACCGCGAGGGCCCACACCGCCCTGCAAAACTGTACCGGATCAGAAATCGTGATCAGGTAGACATCATCAAGTAGTGAGACACGCAACAACAAGAGAGGTGACTATCATGGCTGAGATAAAAAAATACCCGGTGTTCACACACCTTAGAAGCGAGCCAAATGTCCATGTCATCCGCTACCGCAATGGCAGGCAAGTAGCATCTGGCAAGGGACTGGCTTTCTGGTTTATTCCATTGGGGACCGGCCTCGCCGAGATACCTACGGATGATCGCGAACTGCAGTTCATATTCCATGGGCGTTCCAGTGATTTCCAGCAGGTTACCGTGCAAGGTGAGCTTACCTACCGCGTCACAGACGCAGAACGCCTGTCTGACCGCATCGATTTCTCGATTGATATCAGACATGGCAATCACCGCAAGGAGCCGCTGGAGCAGGTCGCAGCACTGTTCACCGGCACAGTGAAAAAGTATGCCACTAACTTCCTGGCTAACCTGTCAGTACGCGAACTGGTTACAGCCAGCCCGGAGGCATTGCAGGAGTCGATTGATGCCGGCTTCTCAAATGACCCGGTCTTTGATGACATGGGTTTAATGTTGGTGAGCCTGCGTATCCTGGAGGTCAAGCCGTCGGCAGAGCTTGAAAAGGCCATGCAGACCCCCACACGTGAAAGTATCCAGCAGGACGCCGATGAAGCCACGTTCAAACGTCGCGCCATGGCAGTCGATAAGGAAAGCGCCATCGCCGAGAACGAACTGCAAAACAGGATCGAACTGGCAACACGCGAGGAACTGCTTATCACCCAGCAGGGCATGAACGAACGTCGCCGGGTTGAGGAGGAAGCCGCAGCCGAGGAAACCACTGTCCGTGCACGCATAGAACGTGAGATCCTTGATACACAGGGCGAGACCGAGCGAAATACCCTGTACGCCGAGGCCGAAAGTCAACAGCTGGAAATACGTGCCAAGGCAGAAAGCGGCACACGGCGACTCGAATCCGAGACCAGCGCCCATAACCGCCGACTGCTCAGCACAGCCGAAGCCGAGGCCATTCGTGCCGAAGGGCTTGCCGAAGCCGAACGTACCGAGGCTATTGGACTGGCGAATGCGGCCGGAGAAAAGGAACGCATGAGTATCTATGAGACCTTGCCAGCCAATGTGGTCATGGCACTGGCGATACAGGAGATAGCCGGCAAGCTCAAAACTATTGAACACATCAACATTACACCGGATGTCCTGCAGACCAACCTTGCAGACCTGTTTCAGGCAGGCGCGAGCAAGCTGCAGAACATGACGGGTGATTAACCATGACCGGGAATGCACCACGTGTCGTTGTGATAACACGCGAGACCGAGTATGAAATGCTCCTCGCGCGTCACGCGACACGTGGCCAGGCCGAATTCTTTCTACAGGAGCGTGGCCAGTCCATCGATCAACTCGATTACCGACATGTACGTTTCGCACAGTCGCTACACCAGATCATGGCTGCAATACCGCACGACTGGCGACGTAACCGCGTACAACGGACCGAACTTGATCGTTTCCTGTTTGAGCCAGAGGACCTGATTGTTGCCGTCGGCCAGGACGGTCTTGTCGCCAATACCGCAAAATATCTCTCTGGCCAACAGGTAATTGGCGTTAATACCGACAAAGATCTGTTCGACGGAATATTAGTGCCGTTCAGCACCGATGAGGCCATAAAGCTGCTGGCACCTGCTATGCACGGTGAGACTGTTACTGAGTCCCGCACCATGGTCGAAGCCACACTCGATGATGGTCAGAGATTATTGGCACTGAACGAGCTCTTTCTCGGGCATAGCACACACCAGTCCGCGCGATACCAAATCATAAGTACCACCGGCCGTGAACGACAGTCATCATCCGGCATCATCATATCAACTGGCACAGGCGCCACCGGATGGGCACGTTCAATCCACAGAAGCAGGACAGATAAATTATCTCTCCCAAATCCGGAAGACAAACGGCTTGCCTACTACGTTCGTGAAGCTTTCCCGAGTGTTGCTACTGGCACTGATATAAGTTCAGGACTCGTGGGTGAGAATGAAACACTGAAGGTACTTTCCGAGATGAACGAAAACGGTGTCATTTTCGGTGATGGCATTGAAACAGACTACATGGACTTTAACTGGGGCCAGCAGGTATCGGTGGGTGTTGCGAGAGACACGCTTGAGCTGGTAACAAGCTAATCATGCAACGACTGCGCGCCAACAAGCGCAACCAGACAAGAGACATTATCCCTTGAATTGCCAGCCCTCACCCTCGGCCGCCATCACAATCTTCGCACACGCAAGCGAGTCCGAGCCCGCATCATGGTGGTTCAGGGCAATATCGAGATGCCCGCACACATCCGGCAGCTTGGTCGGAAATATTCCCCATTGCTTGCGCGCCAACTGCACCGTACAGACAAACGGCAGCGACGGCACCTGCAAACCATTGCTCTTGCAACATCCTTGCAACACACCGCGGTCAAACGAGGCATTATGCGCAACCAGGAAATCACCCTGTGAGATAAACTCACCAAGCGTGCCCCACAACTCGGCAAAGGTTGGTTCATTCTCGACATCCGCCCAGGTGAGCCCATGGATATGCGTGAAATTAAACTGGCGTTGCGGTGGCCGAATCAGCAGCGTCTTTTCAGTCACGATCTCACCACCGCGCACATGCACCAGCCCCACCGCACAGGCACTGGTGCGACTGTAATTGGCCGTCTCGAAATCAATCGCCACAAAATTACTCATAAATCACGCCACCGTTCCCAAATACGCCACGCGCCTGTAGGAGCGCCTTACAGGCGCGATATAAATACTCGATCACAGACATCCCTAACGCGGCCGCGCAATCGCCGCTACCACCATCACAACACTCACCACCAGGAAAACAGCCGAAAACACAATCAACGCCTCCGCCATCGTCACCCCGAATAACAGCTCAGGCGTATACCCGCAGGACGTCTGCACCTGGAACAACTTCGGAAACCACACATCCGGGGTAAACCACGCCGGCAACCCCAGGCTGAAACCACACTCCCCCTCCGCGAACCCGCGCTCCGTCCCGAGTAATTTCCAGGCGCGCTCGAGCATCCCCGCTGCAATACCGACAGTCAGCAAATGCCCCGGCAACAATGCCAACTTCAGCCCCTTCTGCACCAAGACCAGCAACGCAACCACGATCAGCACCAGCACCCACAGCCGCATCTGGATGCACAGCACGCACGGCATCTCATCAAGCACATACTGGTAAAACAGTGCCACCGCCTCAAACGACAGCCCGATCAATAGCAATGCCAACCAGTACCAACAGCTTCTGCCAATGCTTGCCAATGTGTCCAACATAGATACCTCCAGGTGCGAATTCAGCCGACAATTTACCCTATTTTATCCAATAAATGTCCGTTAAAACCCTTTAAATGCGCGCCGGCCTGCACCTTGGTCCAATATCGCCGACCTGGCGGCAGATGCTGTAATAGCGTTATCAACGGAATAACCTGCCCGGGAACCTGGCACGCAGGGGAATAATAATATGCATAGACCACTACTCATCACTCTCCTCGGCCTCCTGCTGTCCAGCGCTGCCGTAGCGGACTGGAGAATCACTAAAGATAAAATTCTGCAGGTGATGGACGCCTCGGATGCCGCCGCACTTGAGCGCGATGCCGCCGCGATCAGTATTTACCTGAGCGACAGGTTCGAGCGGCGCATCGAATTTCCTCACAAGGGACTGATGGCGAAGGTACGCCTCAAGAAGATGGAATACCTGCAAATGATCGACGCAGGCTGGGCCGGCATCGACGAATATAACTACCAGCGCGACAATGTCGAGATCCACATCATGCCGGACGGAATCACCGGCCGCTCACATTCGACCGTCACCGAGAACATAACAGTGGATGGCATCCACATGACCAGCCGGTTCCGTGAATACGCCACCTACGCCATGGAGAATGGCCGGGCGGTGATCATAGAGGTCGGCGGTCATACCCTGCTTGGAGACACCACGCCGCAGTAATTTGATCGCGCCTGCAAGGCGCTCCTACAGCACACGTGCCACCATCCCGCAGGAGCGGACGCTGTCCGCGAATATATCTAATTCGCGCTTGCGAAGCGCTCCTACAATTTATAAACAACCCCTGTAGGAGCGGACCGCGTCCGCGAACATATCCAGATCGCGCCTGTAAGGCGCTCCTACAGCGCATGATCCTACCCTTGTAGGAGCGCCTTACAGGCGCGATTCCAATCAAACGCAATCAATCCAGGCACGCTAACACGCACACCTGGCTACCACATCAAATCATCCGGCACCTTGTAATCCGCATACAGATCGTCATCGCCACTTTCGGGTTTTGAGGTTGCATTACTGACAATGCAATCCGCATCACGCAGCATGATCTTCTCCGCCACCACCGACGGAATCACTTCGTAGTGATCATCCAGCCGGACGATCGCCAGCAAGCCACGCGCCAACTTGTCGTGCATGTCCTGCGTAACAAATATTTTCCTGACCGCGGTTCCATCCTGGAAGTTATAACCGACCTCTCCGTCATCGCGCGGCAAGCGGTTTAACTCGACCAGCTGGCGCACCTGCGCCTGCACCGCCTTGCGCTCGATTTCTTCCTTCTTCTGACGGTTGAGCTCACGATCGCGCGCTGCATTGTCGGCCGCCGTCTGCCGGGCCGCCACCGCCGCCTCATCAACCACTTCGACCTTCTGCTTCTGTTTCAGTTTCTGTCTTGCTTGTTCTTCGTCTTGTTCGCCTTGTTGAGCCGGGTCTTGTCCACCAGGCCCGCCTTGAGAAACTGGTCACCAAATGAATTTGCCATTGAAATATCCTGCGTAGATGAGTAACTGGCTGCCGACAGCGTAATTCTAGCGGAAAATCCCGCCTGACACATTGCCGGCATGCGCCCACAGGGCATTATCCGGCGCAACTGACGGTTATGATAATTTACAAATGATTGTGCGCTGCTGCCTGTTTTTACACGCAGTATCCAGTAGTATTCTGATTTCCGCCCCTGCAACGCGCTGGCCGACCGGCAAACTGTCCGCGCAAGACATCGCCCCGCCACCACTGGAGCCGACAGATGAGAACGATGATCCTTTGCATATCAATATTAGTGATACAGGGCTGCACGACACTGATAGGCACCGCCGTCGGCACCGTGACCACCGTGGCCGTCGAAGTTGCCAAGGTCCCGTTCAAAGTCGCCGATGCTGTCATCGATGTGGCGTCGGACGACGAAGAAGACGAATAACCGCAACAACCAACCACACACAATTCGCCGCTAGACTATCCGCGGCATTCCCCGCTACACTCGGGTGCGACTCGCCGACCACAGACTTAACAGTACCAACCCTTTTTCCCGGCCGGGCGCCGGGGACCGGATACCTCCGGATGATTCCGAACACGGCGAATGGAGAACGTAATGAAGCTTGCAATGGTAGGCCTGGGCAAGATGGGCGCCAACATGGTGCGACGACTGGTCAAAGACGGGCACGAGGTAGTTGCCTATGACCTCGACTCAACCGCTACGCAGAACCTGGCGAGCGAGTCCGACGCCATCACAGCGGCAGACTCACTGACAACCCTGGTCGCTGCACTGCCGCAACCCCGCGTGGTCTGGCTGATGGTGCCACACCAGTATGTCGATGACAGCATAGACGAATTGGTCGCGAACAAAATCGGCGCAGGCGACCTGATCATCGACGGCGGCAACTCCAATTTCAATCTTAGCAAGGCGCGCGCGGCGCGGCTGCTTGAGTCAAACATTCATTTCGTCGATAGCGGCACCTCGGGCGGCGTGTGGGGACTCGATAACGGCTACAGCCTGATGGTCGGCGGCACCCTTGAGGCCGTGGCCCTGATCGAGCCGGCGCTGAAGAGCCTGGCACCGGCACCTGACAAGGGCTGGGGACACGTCGGTCCCGCCGGCGCCGGCCATTATGTGAAGATGGTCCACAACGGCATCGAGTACGGCATGATGCAGGCCTATGCCGAGGGCTTCGAGTTAATGCAGTCCAAACAGGAAATGGCGCTGGACATGCAACAGGTCGCGCACATCTGGCAGCATGGCAGCGTGGTACGTTCCTGGCTGCTGGACCTGATTGCAGATGCATTTGACGACGACGTCAGCCTCGCCTCGTTGAGTGATCATGTCGACGACTCCGGCGAGGGCCGCTGGACCGTACACGACAGCATCGACCAGGCCGTGCCGACCCCGGTGTTGACACTCGCCCTGCAGATGCGCTTTCGCAGCCGGCAGTCGCCTGCATTCGCCGGCAAGGTACTCAACGCCATGCGTGCGGGCTTTGGCGGACACAGCATCAAACCAGCCAGCGAGTCAGACACATGAGTACAGCTACACCTCCGCTGATCGAGATGGCTGAACCCACCAACATCGTTATCTTCGGTGCGACCGGTGACCTGACCAAGCGCAAGCTGATGCCGGCGCTGATCACGATGATCGACTGCGGCCTGTTGCACCCGGACAGTCGCATCATCGGTGTCGTCAACAAGCGCAGCGAACAGGAATGGCTGGAACTGGTGCGCACCGGCCTGCAGGAATTCTCGCCCGAGGTGGGCATGGACGAGGCCCGCTGGAAAAGTTTCTCCGCCATGCTGAAAATGGTACCGGGCGATCTCGAAGACGACGCGACCTACACCGGCCTGGCAGACGCACTGGAAACGCTCAGCGGTCGCAAGAACGCCCTGTTCTACTGTGCCATTCCGCCGGAGTGGTACGGCCGCACCGCCAACGGCCTGCACGCCGCCGGCCTGGTCGATCAAAGACGAGGGCTTTCGCCGCATTGTCATCGAAAAACCCTTCGGCATGGATCTCGCCTCGGCAAAGACGCTCAACCGGGAGTTACAGACATACTTCGATGAATCGCAGATCTACCGCATCGATCACTACCTGGGCAAGGAAAGCGTACAGAACCTGCTGGTCTACCGGTTCTCCAACAGCATCCTGGAACCGCTGTGGAACCGTAACTATATCGATCACATCCAGATCTCGGCGGCCGAGACGCTCGGCGTTGAATACCGCGCCAAGTACTACGAGCACTCGGGCGCACTGCGCGACATGATCCAGAGTCACCTGATGCAGGTCATGACACTGGTCGCGATGGAACCGCCGGTTGAGTTCACCGATACCGCCGTGCGCGATGAAAAGATGAAGGTATTGCGCGCGGTGCGTCGTTTCAAGCCGGAAGACGCGGCCTGCCAGGCCATGGCGGCACAGTATGCCGCCGGCACAATTGATGGCGAGTCCGTACCGGCCTATGTATCGGAACCGGACGTGTCGCCCGACTCGTCCACCGAGACCTTTGCCGCGGTGCGCTTTTACATCGACAACTGGCGCTGGCAGGGTGTGCCGTTCATCCTCTGGACCGGCAAGCGCATGCAAAAACGCGTGTCGGAGATCGTGATCCGCTTCCGCAACCTTCCGTTCAACCTGTTCGATACCCACGCCACGCCGCCGGTGGCGAATGCCATGGTATTCCGCCTGCATCCGGACGAAGGCATTTTCCTGCGCATGAACGCGAAAATGCCCGGACTCACCACGGACACGCAACGCATGGTGATGCGCGCACCGTATGCAGAGGACGGCACGGATGTCGCAGAGGCCTATGAAACCCTGCTGCACGATGTACTGCTCGGCGATGCCACGCTGTTTTCCCGCGCGGATGAGGTCGAGGAATCCTGGGAAATCGTCGCACCGCTGCAGGAAGCCTGGAAAGATCGCGTCTCGATTGATCGTTACCGGGCCGGCAGCTGGAATGTGCCGGATATGGAAG
Source organism: uncultured Halobacteria archaeon (assembly GCA_963847565.1). Lineage (GTDB taxonomy): Bacteria > Pseudomonadota > Gammaproteobacteria > UBA9214 > UBA9214 > UBA9214. The sequence goes on along the minus strand of CAWKAE010000023.1, from coordinate 1,217 downwards.
AATTGATGCACGGTTGCGTCGGTGGCTGGCACAAACCTCAATAGCGCCGGCGAGCATCGCTGGCAATGTCATGCGGATGCGGCTGCAGCCGCACTGGCCTGTGCCGAACACCTGGGTGCACGTATCGCGGCCGTGCTCGAGACGCAGGAGTTATGCCACGTCGCCCTGCCCGGCGGGCGCACACCGGCCGCCTGTCTCGCACACCTCGCCAAACAGTCGCTGCCCTGGGAACGGGTGCACTGGTACCTGGGCGATGAACGCTGCCTGCCACCGGGTGATGTCGAACGCAATGACAACATGATCGAGCAACACCTGTGGCGCGTCATCGACGCACCTGAAAGCAATCGTCACCCGATACCCGCGGAACTCGGCGCGGAACGCGCTGCGGAGTAGCTACACCGGGTTGATCGACGCGCTTGATCGGCTTGATATCGTCCTGCTCGGCATGGGCGAAGACGGTCACACCGCCAGCCTGTTCCCCGACAACCCGGCACTGGATGATAAACGCGCCGCCGTGCCCGTTCATCACGCCCCGAAGCCGCCCGGTGAGCGCGTCTCGCTCGGCATCACCACCCTGCAGGCGGCCGCAGAGCGCGTGGTACTGACAACAGGTGCCGGCAAACGTGATGCCATCGAGCAGGTCAGGGCCGGCGTGGAATTGCCCATCAATTGTATTGGACCATTGCTCTGGTTTACCGACAGGGCGGCCGTGGAATAACATGCAATGCGGGCGGACAGCGCCCGTGATTGAAATTGATTCGCGCTTGCGAAGCGCTCCTACAGCGCATGAATCAACACCTGTAAATACAGACGTCGTCCGCGAGTAAATAGAATCACGCCCGCGAAGCACCCCGCAGTGCATAAATCAGCACCTGTAGGAGCGGACGTTGTCCGCGAATTAAATATATTCGCGCTTGGCAAGCGCTCCTACAACGCAGGGAACCTCTGATATGTCGTCATTGCGAGGAACAAAGTGACGCGGCAATCTCCAACTGATTGATTCCATAGTCCGGGATTGCCGCGCTACGCTCGCAATGACAGCGTTTTTATAATTAATCTGTGGTTCCGCAGAATTTAGCACCTGTAGGAGCGGACCGTGTCCGCGAATTCAATCAATCGCGCCTGCAAGGCGCTCCTACAGCGTTCAAATCAACACCTGTAGGAGCGGACGTTGTCCGCGAATTAAATATATTCGCGCTTGGCAAGCGCTCCTACAA
>CAWKAE010000022.1:0-112191 GCA_963847565.1 uncultured Halobacteria archaeon | reverse complement strand
CGACTCACGGCAAGCCCCCCGACTTACGCTTCGGCGCAGAGCCGCCTTGAAGCGGGTCGTGGAAATCTTCGGGGGCCGCCTTGAACCCTTGTCCCCGCCCGAGGCAAGCGCAACCCTGAAACAGGTGAATGCCATCCTCAAGGACGAAACCGGCCGTTGCAAGGACAGCCTTGGCAACCCGGGTGGCATCCTCGAGTTACCCGATCATGTCACACCGGTTGTCGTCGGCGACCTGCATGCGCAGATTGACAACCTCCTCACGATTCTCTGCGGGAATGCCATGCTTGACAGCCTGGAAAAAGGCACAGCGGCACTGGTGATGATCGGAGATGCCGTACACCGGGAAGATGTTGACGGAATCGAGGAGATGGAAACTTCTTTATTGATAACGGACCTGATTTTCAGGTTAAAACTGCGATTCCCCGAGCGAGTTTTTTATATCGTCGGCAACCATGACAGCTTTAATCATGAGTTAATGAAGCGAGGTGTCCCGCAGGGCCTGCTCTGGGAAAAACATGTGCTGGCAACACGCGGTGAAGAATACAAGACACAGCTGGAACTCTTTTATCAACTGTCCCCTTTATTGGTCCTTTCAAAAGATTTTATTGCCTGCCACGCAGGGCCTGCACGCAGAAAAATCTCGCGACAAATCCTGGTCGACGTACGCCAGTTCCCCGATATCGTCCATGACATGACATGGAACAGGGTCAGGACAGCGGCCTTCCCCGCGGGCTATACCCGCAGCGATATTCGTCGGTTCCGCAAGGGTCTGGAAGTCGACAGCGATACCCCGTTTATCGTCGGCCACCACCCCTTCTCCTCAGATGAGACGCTCTGGCTGAATGTCGCCGAGATTGATCAACACCATATCGTAATCAGCTCTCGATCCGATCGTATAGGCATTTTCATCGGTATTGATGGCAAGATGGTGCCGCAAATAGTCCCCGCCGAGCCACTAACCGCGTGGCTGAATGAGCAGGCATCTGTAACCGCGGGTCAATGAAAGCATAACTGCCTGTAAGCAGGCAGACGCACCGGCGAGCTAGCTATAACGCAGTGAAAAGCCTGCAGCCTTGAGAAACCGGCGTTCCTTCTTCAGGTCTGCCTTGGTAAGCGGGTGCTGTTCCAGCCAGTTGTCAGGAAACCTGAGCATGATTTTCGAGGCATTCGCCTGCATGGATATATCCGATACCTGCTCATCCGTCCTGCCACGGTGAAGCAGTACAGCAAGACGTAATAATACGCATAGCCTCAGACCCGGTATTTGCGCCCGTTTAACCACCTTCTCAAAACTACTGACACGTAATTTCAGCCGGTGATTAAGCACCAGTGTCGCCAGCAGCGACTGCTCGGTACGCGAAAAACCCGGCAGATCAGCATGTGTCAGGATATATGCACCCCGCTTGTGATAGGCGCCGTGCGAAATCTGCAATCCGATCTCGTGCATCTGTGCCGCCCACTTGAGTATCAACTTGTTCTCGCCGATCAGGTTCCAGTCGACTTCGACCTGTTCGAACAGTGACATGGCTGTTCGCATTACATGCTCAACGTGCCTGGTATCGAGATTCCAGCGCTTAAGGACAGACTGCACGGTCGCTTCGCGCGTATCCTTGTGCTGTATACGCCCCACCAGGTCGTAAAGGAGTCCCTCTCTCAGCGCCTGTTCCGATACCCGCATCTGCTCGATGCCCAGAGTCTCGAATACGGCTATCAACACTGCAAGACCGCCCGGGAGAACCGGGGCACGGTCATCTTTCAGCCCTTCCAGGCTGAGCTTGTCGATATGCCCCTGCTTGACCATCTTGCTGCGCATTTGATAGAGCGAATCGAGGGTTATACCCGTGTCACACCAGCCTTCCGCCTGCGCGATATTCCTGATCGCCTTGATCGTACCCGAACAGCCGACTGCTTCCTCCCATCGGTCATTACCCGCCCTGAAATCCTTGGCGACCGGGTAGAATTTCAGCTCGGCATTGATAATTGCCTTGGTCATGCGCTTCGCGGTTATCGCACCGTCGCCGAAATATTGCTTGCTGGCACTCACACAGCCGGTGTACATGCTCTCGCGCAGCATCGAATCCATGCCCTCGCCGATAATTAGCTCGGTGCTGCCACCACCAATATCGACAACGAGGCGCTTCCCTTCACGCGTGGCACGGCCGTGCGCCACACCCAGGTAAATCAGGCGTGCTTCTTCACGGCCGGAAACTATTTCAATGGGATGTCCAAGCAGCTGCTGGGCTTCCTGGGTGAATTCTCCGGCGTTGGTTGCAACACGCAGTGTATTGGTGCCAACAATGCGCACATCCCCCTGTGGCAGCTCCCTGATCCGCTGACCGAACTGCTCGAGACAGCCCAGGGCGCGATCGCAGGCTTCCCGGCTCAACATGCCATCCTTGCCCAAACCGCCGCCCAGGCGTACGGACTCACGCAACTTGTCGATGATCGACAGGGTACCCGTCTCTTCGAGGCGGGCAACAATCATGTGGAAGCTGTTGGAGCCAAGATCCACAGCGGCAACGGTACGTGCTTCGATTTTTTTATCCATACAAACTGTAATCTGCCGACGGTTTGCATAGTGTACCCTTATAATCCGGCCGAGTGAGCAGGCCCCTGTGACGGCGTAACATCATCAGCAGTTATCTGCCTGTGTGGGCGTGAACCTGTCGTTAGCCCGCGTTTCCAGACCGGGAATCTCCTGCATCGATAATCGTCCGGGGCATGCCTCCAAAATCGGTGCGCACAACAACCTGCAGGCCGCTGCGCTGAAAGTACAGCGCCAGCAATTCATAGACTGCGCATTGCTGCTCGATGTCTGCCTTTGTGAACGTCCTGTCGACCGGGTGGGTTTCAATCAGGGCGCGGGCCTGGCGCAGTCTGAAAATGCGATCTGCTGGTGGCAACTGGAAATCGAAGACAAACCGGGCTCTCCAGTCGGTTTGAAAAAACCAGTTACTTCGCGGCGGGATCCGGATCCTGGCATGGTCGACCGGTGTCGGTGCGGAAAGCCATCCCCGATCAAATACGGTATGGCTGTCACGAAACCCCTCGAAAGGTATTCTGAAGTGCACTTCCCGCGGCCGGAATGCCAGCACCCGGCTGTGCCACCATCGATTCTGTGCAAGATCGATACAGCCTTCTTCCGGCCAGCCACCCAGTTTCTGCACCAGGGTGGACTTGCCGCTGCCTGGCGGCCCGGTGACGATGATCTGGCGAAAACGCACATCACGGGGATAGGCCACACCCTTGAGCCTGTCAATTGCTTCTACTTCGGTGCTATTCAAAGACATCGGGCATCCCGGGGGGTTTGGACTTCAGCACCTGCCGGACCGGTGTGCAAGCCCCGCACAGGGCGTACTCCAGCCGCTGCGGCCCGATCTTGAGATACCTGGAGAATCCGGGGGTGAAATACCGGCACCCATTGTTCCTGCATGCCCTGACGGAGTGTTGCCCTGCCAGTGTTCGTGGCGTAATGCCGTATTACCCCTTTCAGCAAACAGGCATGCGTTACGTAAATATACCTTTCAGGGTGAAGAAGAACAACGCAGCCAGCAGACCGCCGATCGGTAATGTCACGATCCAGGAAATAACGATACCGCCGATCACCCGCAAGTCGATTGCCCCGACACCACGCGCCAGGCCAACGCCGATAACGGCACCTACTGCAATATGCGTGGTGGAAACCGGCAGACCGGTACGCGAGGCCAGCACCACGGTTGCGGCTGCCGCCAGCGTTGCACAATAGCCACGGCTCGGTGTGAGCTGGGTAATACCACTGCCGATGGTCTTCATCACCCGGTAACCCATGGTTGCCAGACCCAACACGATACCGGTACCACCAAGGACCAGTATCCACAGGGGTAAGTCCGCCTTTTGCGTAACTTCACCACCGGATTGAATGATGCTGACGACAGCGGCAAGCGGGCCAATGCCGTTGGCAACATCGTTCGACCCATGTGCGAAGGCCATCGCACAGGCAGTAAATATCATCATGGGGGTGAAGACCTTCTCTACACTGGCGAAATGGAAATCACGGTCAGCTTTCGGGTCAACATCAATCCGGTTGATCAGGAACCAGCCAATACCGGCCAGGACGAGCCCGAAAACCACTGCCACTGCGAAACTCATGCCAACCGTCAGTTCGATGTTCAGGTGTTTCAGGCCCTTGAACAGGGTAACGAGGGATATAATAAAACCAACCAGAAAGACGTAGGCGGGCCCCCAGTTCTTCGCGCTCTGGAACGGGTTATCCGTATTCAGGATCAGTCTACGGATGCTCATCATCAGCATGAAGGCGATGCTTCCCCCCAGTACCGGTGATACCACCCAGCTGGCTGCTATCTGGGAAACCTTGCCCCACTGCACTGCATCGACCCCGATACCGACCATTGCGAAGCCGATGACGGCACCGACGATGGAGTGAGTCGTCGAAACCGGCCACCCCTTGGTTGAGGCGATCATTAGCCAGACGGCTGCCGCCAGCAGGGCGGCGAGCATTCCGAAGACCAGGATCTCCGGGTTATTGACGATTGACGAGGGATCAATAATGCCTTTGCGGATCGTCTTTGTAACATTGCCGCCGGCAATAAACGCACCGGCAAATTCGAAAATAGCGGCAATTATGATTGCCTGTTTGACTGTAATGGCACCCGAGCCCACGGACGTTCCCATGGCGTTTGCCACATCGTTTGCACCAATACCCCAGGTCATATACAGCCCGAAGATAACTGCCAGGCCCATAAGGATGAGACCGTATGTTTCGATTATTTCCATTGGCTTATTCCAGAGAGAGTTTAATTAAAGATAAATATCAGCACGCTGGTCATCTGGCAATCAGCAGACGCAGCCGGTCTCCAACCTTCTCGGCATAATCTGCCAGGTCCCCGACCCACTGGATCAACTGATACCACATCATGACGGAAACCGGCTTGATCTCATCCTCGTGCTGAAACAGGCGACGCGCCAGTTCGAGTCCAAGCTCATCGGTTTCATCCTCTAGCCGATTCAATTCTCCTACCATTTCCTCGACGCGGGTCGCCTCGCGCCCGCGAAACCCCATGGCGAGCAACTCATCCAGCTCTTCGATAATCTTTGCCGACAGTTCACATACATCAACACAGCGAAGCGCCAGTGCCTGCATGGGTTCCTGCATGAATTCGGGCATTTCCATGGGCCGCTCGACCAGCAGCCCGGCAATATCCTGTGCCGTATCGGCGATAGAGTCCTGCATTTGCAGCACCTCGAGGAGGTCCCTTCTGTCCACTGGCATAAACAGGCTCTTGGGCAGGCGGTTGCGCAACTCATTCTTGATCTCGTCGGCCTCGGCCTCTTGTTCGAAAATCCTCTCCTTCGCCGACTTCACACCCCCGTCATCACCTTTGGCAAGCGCTTCGAACAAAGGGGGTACTTCGCGTACACAACCCAGCACGATGCGCATATGGACCTGCAAAGCCGTAAAGGGTGACTTGCCAAAAAGGTTGGCAAATGGATTTGTGGATGACATGGTTGTTATCTCCTGTGGCCTTCGCTGTATGACAGTTACAGGCTGGCTTAATATTGGTGGATTTTACTTCCCGGTGTGCTGGAAAAATATGACGCAGATCAAATGAGACTGTAAACAGACATGCAGATTTCCTTCATGGCTGAGCTGGCGTTCCTGTACCCCTTTGCTGCAACCGCACCTGACCGGGGAAATGGCTATTTTTTACCCTCAAGCATTGCTTCCAGGCGATCACAGAAAGTACTGATCACCTTGATACGCGAGTAGCGCTTGTCGTTGCCCTCCACCAGTACCCATGGTGCTGTATGCGTGCTGGTGTGCTCAACGATGTCGTTGACGGCCCATTCATAGTCGTCCCATTTCTCGCGATTGCGCCAATCTTCCTCGGTAAGTTTCCAGCGCTTGTGCGGCGTCTGTTCCCTGGCAGTGAAGCGTTCCAGCTGCTCTTCCTTGGTAATATGCACCCAGTATTTGATCAGCAGAATCCCGTGCTCCGTCAGTGCTTCCTCGAATTCATTAATCTCGGCAAATGCACGCTTCCATTCACCTTCGGTGGCAAATCCCTCTACACGTTCCACCAGAACACGCCCGTACCAGCTGCGATCAAAAATATTAATGCGCCCGGCGCGGGACAGGTGACGCCAGAAACGCCACAGGTAATGATGGGCGCGTTCTTCGTCCGTTGGCGCGGCTATCGGAATTACCTGGTAATGACGCGCATCGAGTGCCGCGGTAATCCGGCGGATTGCCCCGCCCTTGCCGGCGGCATCAGGCCCCTCGAACAGCAGGATAGTGGATATCTTTTTATCCAGCGCCTTGCGATGCAGCAGGTTCAGCCGCGCCTGGCATTTCTTCAACTTTTTCTTGTAGTCGGATTTGGACAAACTCTGCGCCATGTCCAGACTGGACAGCACGGTTTTACCCTGTACGGGTCCGGAGTCGGCATTCGATACATCCGCCTCATCCGTAGAGCCTGCATCAAGCGGTGTTTGTTTCTCCGCTTTGTCTGACTTGCGATGTGCTTTCAGTTTCTCCAGCAGCAATTTTTTCTCGCGGATCTTCTCCAGATGCCGGCTGATTTCCTTGTGCACGATCCCCCCGACAGTCAGGCTGCGATAGTTGGGATCCAGGCCTTCGACGATCGTCCAGGGCGCCGTGCCGGTACTGGTGCGCATAATGGTCCGTTCCGCCGCCGCCTCAAAGCGTTCGTAAATGTTCCAGTGGTCCCAGTCCTGCTGGGTGACACGCCAGCTCGTCAGTGGATCTTTTTCAAGTTTCTTCAGGCGTCGCTTCTGTGCGTCATGGCTGAGATGCATCCAGAACTTGATGATCAGCGCACCGTCCTCGGCAAGGGCCTTCTCAAATGCCATGATACGGTCAAGCCGGTTATCGAAAATTACCTCGTCATCCTTCTCATACACCCGGCGCAGCACCGGCTGGGAATACCAGGAACTCAGGAACAGGCCGATGTGGCCATTCGGCGGCAACGCGCGCCAGTAACGCCAGTAGTCCGGCCGGTCACGTTCTTCGTCGGACGGCTCGTCAAAGGCCCTTGTTATCAGCCAGCGCGGATCCATCCATTCATTCAGCAGGTTGACGGTTTCACCCTTGCCGCCGCCATCTACACCGGCAAACACTATAATTACAGGAAAATCGCTGCTTACCCTGAGATTTGCCTGTACCTCAAGCAAGGCCTGCCGCAGCAGGGGCTCCCGCTCATTGAATTCACTTTTTGAAACCTTCTGTCCAAGTTCGGCTGTTCTGAACACGACCATCCTCCTGAAATTCGACTCGTACCCGTAACTGAAACTTAACCGGAACCGGTAAAACCGTTATTATCCGGAATGCCAGTCTGTAACCTGCAACAAGGATACGCTAACAGGGAGAATGATCCATGGCAAAAATTCTAGTCGAGGACCAGGACGACCATACGCTCGTCCCGTTTCTACGCGGAATCCTTATACGCTCCCTGCAGGATGCCGGACTGCCTTTTGATGCGGCCTATGAACTGGCAACGGAAATCCGGCATGATCTTGATGATTCGCAGCAGATTACGACTCACGGGCTGCGTGACAAGGTCCTGTCCCTTCTCAAGACCCGTGCCAGCCCGGAAATAATATCCCGCTACGAAGAACTGAAAAAACCCTTTGCCATCGAGGTGGAACAGCGCGACGGGCAGATAACGCAATTTTCCAGGCTCGAATACCAGCACGGCCTTGAAACCATCGGTCTCACCAACGAAGAAGCGATGGATATCATGACGACCGTCTACAAGCACCTGGTTGACCGGCACATCGTAAAGATGACCTCCAGGCGCCTGGGCAAACTGACCTACAGGTACCTGCGGCAGTCCAGTGAACTGGGGCCGGCCGTTGCTAAACGCTGGCTGGTATGGCGGGATTTTATCAACAGCGGCAGACCGATAATTTTCCTTATCGGCGGTACCGCCGGCTGCGGTAAAAGCACCGTTGCCACCATGCTCGCCAGCCGCCTGGACATTGTGCGCACCCAGTCAACCGATATGCTTCGTGAAGTGATGCGCATCATGATGCCCAAGCAGCTTATGCCGGTTCTGCATACCTCGTCATTTGCAGCCTGGACGGCCCTGCCCGGCAATTCGGAGACCAATCATGACCCGGTTTCGGAGACGCTGCTGGTAAATGGCTATCGAAGCCAGGCAGATTTACTCGCTGTGGCAATTGAAGCCGTTGTCCAGCGGGCCCTGCGAGAAAGCGTCTCGCTGATCCTCGAAGGGGTCCACATTCATCCGGCTATCGTGGAAAACCTGTCAAAGACAACTGACGCAATCGTGATACCCATCATGCTGGGCGTGCTCAAGCGTAAACAACTGCAACGGCGAATAAGCGGCCGGGGCACCCATGCCCCGCAGCGGCGTAGTGATCGCTACCTGAAGCATTTTGACGAAATCTGGCGATTGCAGTCCTATCTTCTGTCCGAGGCCGACCATGCAAATATACCTATTGTCACCAATAGTGACAGGGACAAGGTTTTCCGTGAAATCATGCGCATCACTATCGAAACCCTTGCGCAGGATTTCAAGAGTACGCCGGAGGCCGTTTTCGGGTGACTCCAGGCATAGTGAGGAACTTCCAAAGGCAAGTGGCTTTGCTTTTCTGAAGGTCCGAGAACGGTGGTGGGTTCAATTGGTGAGCGCAAACAAAAACGGCTCCCGAAGGAGACGTTAAAGCGATTCAACAGTCCTGTAATGCCATCCCGACGGGTGGCTTTATTTTTCTGAAGAACAGCTTAACTCGATCAACAACCCCACCAGTATTAAGATAGAAATACCTTTAGGCGGCTTCTCTGAATATTCCGATCGGATAATTGAATAAATAGCCTGGCAGTAATTGGCTTGGCCAGGAGCCATCGTTCGTCGTCAAAGTTGCACACGTAGAAACCGTCCGGTGTTCAACCGGCCATACGCGTCGCCCTTTAAATAATTCTCCTAAAAGAGCTTATCCAGGCTGTATAGCTGCCTTGCGGTTTATCGATAAATTATCCGGCCAGAGTAATTTTTCGATTAATGGTATTTGTACCCGTTGGGGGATGCATCAGTGGCTGATAGACAGGCAAGAGCGAAATGCAAATACCTGGATTGCCGGACTGTTTTTTGTGATCTGGTTAACAATTTAATTAGCGGCAAAGGATATGATTGATGAATCACTGCTTCACGGTGGCGAAGGCGGGCAGTTAGACAATGAATATGACTTCAGATCCAGTAGAGCCTGCGTGGACGTCTGCATAGTCAAAATAACCAATCTGTATTTTAGGCTACTTTACAGCAATTATGCGTTCTCAAACAGTTATGTTTAATAGATACATAAAACCATCATTAATCATACTTGCGGCGTGTTGGCACTCATCTGTTAGTGCGGCTCCAGTGTATGATGAATTTGTAAGTGGTGATTTGCCTGACTTAAATGCAGTGATACCTGTTCATGACGTTGGCATTGGAAGTAACGAAGTGTCAGGTATGCTTGGCGTATACCCGGACACGGCAGATAGTTTTTTTCTTGACCTCCGTGACGGTTTTCGTCTTGATTCAATAGTTGTTACAAGGTTTCCAGTGCCGGCGAATGGGTACAAAATTGGATTCAATCTCCTCTACGCAGACAGCTTGCGCCACCTCAGTATCGATCAAGGTCATTTAGGCGTTGATATCTTGCCTCTGCTTAGGCCCCTTTGGGGGCCTGGCGTCTCATTGCCAATAGAAAATGACATTATTGAAATATCCTTATTGCGAACTTTAAGCCGCAACGCGTATGGATTTGACTTTGTGGTGTCACAAGTACCCCTTCCCTCGGCATTATTGTTGTTTTTGTCAGGGATTATGGGCCTTATCTATAGCGGAACCACGCATACAAATAAAACACCTGCTGTTGTTACATGAGCATGTTAACTGGTGGATAATTTGTTTTTACAGTACAGGTATAGAATTTTCGTATAATAATAAACCCGGCTATCAAGAGCCGGGGGTACTGAGTGAGCATCAAAGCGAATTTACGGTGATTAGTTACTGCATCCAGTCTTGTTGATGCAGTGGCTTAATGAGCCTTGCATAAGCGGGAGCAGCTTGCCTGGCGGTTATTCTCCGCGACTTCAACACACTCAGCGTTTCATTATCCAGACGTCCTTCAGTCCCAGCTTTTCCCTGGCGGTATCAGCATAGCCCCTGGCCTCCTCCGCCGTTAGAAAACCGGTTATCTGGACACGCCAGTATTGTTTGCCTTTCACGGTGACTTGCTGCTGTTCCGTTTGAATATCCCTGGAGCGGGCCTTCTCCGCCAAACGGTCCGCATTGGCCTTGCCCGGCGATGAAACAAGATTGATAACCCATGGAGCATTTTTATCCACGCTGACTGCAGTCTGTTGTTGGGTAACAAGGTCCTGGCGTTCCATGACTGCGGTTTTACTGGTCGCAGTACGCAAGGGCTTGCGAGGGCTCGATTGTTCATCCTTTACGGTATCAGTGCCCGGGGTTGGTGGTGCATGCGCCTCCGACCGCGCCCTGTCGTGCTTGCGGAGTGAAGGGGGTTCAGTTGTGGCGACAGCGAAAATTACTGCCGTGTCATTTGGTGTGGTTTTTATCCCGGTGGAGGCCTGCCGAGGCGTTTTTGCAACGCCTGCATTTCCGCCTGTCTGGCCGGCAGCGGTGGACGGCAGTGTCTCAAGGACTTGTGCTGCCTTGGCATTTACCGGCAACTCAGGGGTAGTCGATGACACGAGTTTTTGTTCTGCTCCGATAATTGTATCCGTGATCGCGTGTACACCTGTCAGCCTGGACTCCAGATAGATGATCGAATCTGTCAGCATCTCCACGCGTTCATTCAGACCGGTGATCCGCGCTTCCAGCTTTTCGACGGCCTGGCTCCCAGTCACACGGGTTTGCTGTGATTCAAACTGGTCAAGGTCGTGCAGCCGGACTCCACTGGATCATAACCAGGAGGTCGTGGGATCTCATATTCCATCAATTTCAGCCAAACAGGGCAAAGATGAGAAAACAACAACAAGTAGAAAATACCTGCGAAATCTTCGCTAAGCTGCTGTTTTATTGATATAGAGTGCGGCCCTGCGCTGAGACACGTGAACTGGCCGAGCAATAGGCACGCGTCATTGAACTCGAGATGAACAAGGGTGTGTTTGCCTCCCGTGCCGGGGCAGAATCCACCACGCCCAGTGATCTGCTGGAACGCTACCTGGCTGTAGTCTAACCATTCTTCAAGTTGTAGTACCCGCGACAGACTACCTGCGGGCCATCATGAAACCTCACCTCGCCCGGCCGATTTGTCGCCGGCATCTGCAGAATCGACATAGGCCGTTTTTCTGGGCCAATGGCTGCAGAGGGTTATTTCAGCGACCCACATGCCCTTATTACACTACCAAATGCTACCGCAAGCATCGCTTACTCTGACTCAGACGTTGCAATCAGTGCCATCCCGCTGGCGCACGCCATTGTCTTGTTTGGCTCAGTCCTTGCCAGGCTGAGAGCTGCGGAAAGACGGAGAAAGATGAGCGGCGCGGGAGACGGGAAATGGCAATACCCAAACTCATATTTTTCTACGGGATGTGCAGTGGTATCGCTAATTGGATCCTGGAACCACCCAGTCCGTTACGGCCTCGAGCCTGCCACTGCCATCACCCGGCAGCCTGGCGATATAGCACCCCTTGGCAGCAAATCGCTGTCCGGGTGCAAGGCTCATGCGTGGATAGACCGAAGTATAAAAGGCACTGTCGATCATGTGTTCAATCTGTTCGAGAAAGTACTCGCGACTGAAATAACCTCTCATCTGAACGAGCGCACCCCCGGCGATTTTCAGAGTGAAAAAGGCATTGGCCTGCACCTCCTGCTCGGCGGAAGAGTAAATGCGTTTCATGCGCAACCAGCCGGTAGAACGGACTAGCAAAACTCTTAGCTTACCGGGCAGCGCAGTCGGGTGTACAAAATAAACCCGCTCCCGTGCCGTTACCGTTCAAAACCAAGGGTCATTTGATGTCCCGACGCTCAGGGTTTCATGAATTTCTTGACTTCTTCCATGCGCTTCCGGGTGTCCTCAGGCGACTTTGCGGCTTTTTCCTCCAGGGCCGCGATCCACTCAGCCTCGGCCCTGAACAGCCGGTCGAGCTGGTCTTCATACACCACCACCGGGAATTCGTTCTGGCGCAGGTTGATGACGTAGGCATTCATCTGTTCCTGCAGGTAGCGGCGCCGGGTCGTCTTGCGAGTCGCTTCGTCCACAATGTCCTCGAACGCGGCGTCGCGCAGGTCGAGGATCGTCACCAGGTGCCAGCCAGCCGGCGATTCGACCGGGCCACCGAGTTCTTTCGGCCCTAATGAGAAGGTCAGCTTATCGAGCTCCGGGAAACCCGTCCCCTGTGTTACCCAGCCCATTTCACCCAGGGTCTGCTTGGCATTGGGGTCGATGGAGTGATCCCGTGCCGCCTCGTACATGGTGATTTCTCCTGCCTCGATCCTGGCCTTGACAGCCTCGGCCTCTTCCTGTGTCTTCAGGACGACCATATGAACCTGGCGGACCTCACGCACTGTAATGGCCGCTTTGTTGTCGTCGAAATAGTCCCAGAGTTCTTCGTCCGACGGATCCATCGCACGGATCAGGTTTCCCCGGTGCAGATTCGTCAGGTGGTTCTTGCCGTATTCCTTCACCCGCCGTTGATACAACGGATCCTGTTCCAGCCCGGCCGCCCTGCCCTTCTTCGCCATGATTTGCGCATCGATGTAGCGGTTGAGTGCCTTGGCGCGTTCCACGTCCTCGTCCAGATGAAACTCGGCCTTCATGGACCGCTTGCTCTCTGCCATCAGCAATGACTTGACGGACGCCCAGGGCACCGGTTCATCGTCAATGCTGGCCACCACCACCGTGTCGTCCCGGTCATCATCACCGGCCGGTTTAAGATTGTCTTCATTGACGACAACCTCGACGCCCTCCCGGAGCCGCACCTGCATGGTCGCCGTCCGGCCCTTGAAGCGCTGCTTGCGGATCGCCGCCTCGATACCGAGTCTGATGTCGTCTGTCATCTTGGTGCCCGGCATGATGGAGTTGTCGAAAAACGCCTGCACCTCGGCGTCAGTTACCTCGATATCCCCGATCAGGTACTTCTGGCGATAGAGCGAAACCAGGAGACCATCTGTAAAACGCTGCATATCGTCCACATAGACCGGGTCCTTGTCTACGCCCTGCTGCAGCGCATCCAGATAGAGCAGATTGGCGGACACCGTCTTGTCCAGCAGGGTGATACGCACCCGGTTGCGTTCCGGCGTCCCCAGTGCGGGCACCGACAGGCCGACGATCGCCGAACTGTTAAGCAGAGTATTGAGTTCGCCATAGGTGATTTCCTGATCACCCACCCTGGCAATGATGTCGTTCAGTGGTTCGCCGACGGCTGCCGACGGTTCCCCGGCCGTCGTATTTGGCTCCTCGCTGTAGGCGTAGACGCCAAACACAACCAGATTCAGGAGCGAAAAAGTCACGAGTGAATTACGTAGCAATGGAATCATAGTAGGAAGTTCCTGTTCGAATTATTAGTTAAAACCGTGCCACAAAACAGCACCGGTCGCTAATAAAAAGGGAGGGGAAGCAACTTCCCCTCCCTTGTTAATGACCACCCGCTGACACCGCCAGCGGGCGTTTCCCTGGCCTTACCAGCCGCAAGTGCTGCCGTTCTGTACGTTGCTGACCGTCACCCAGGTCGACTCGGCGACACGCCCCAGGGTCAGGTGCTCCTTCCAGGTATTATTGCAGCTAACGCTACTGGCTTCGTTGTTATGGCAACCCAGACAGGCTCCGTCAGAGCCATCCGTCGAACTGAACACGGCACCGTACAACTCCGTCTCAGCCTTGTCCATCATACTCCTCGGCAGGTCCTTGCTATTACCCGATTCAGCATGATCCATGTACTTTTTATTGCCAATGTCCACATCGCCCCAGTTATTGCCCTGCACACCGTGGCAGTTGAGGCAGGTACTGGTCAGCACGCTGTCCTCGTCCGTGTAGGTGTGGGCCCAGGTGATCGCGGAGTCATAGTCCGTGATGGAGTCCAGGGTGCTGTTGCTGTTGGGGTTGTTGTCAATCCAGGTGGGAATACCCTGGTTGTCAACGTCATGGCAGGCACCGCAGTTCACCGGACCGTGCGAACCGTCGGCGTTCAGATTGGCCGCCTGGGCATAGCTGGTGGTGTCGATGGTCGGGGTCACGGGATAGAGACCGTGGATCGACTGATGACAACCCTGACAACTGATATCCTGGTGACCACGCGAGTAACGCATCAGGCTCGCCTTGCGCGGATAGTTGAACGGCGGGAAGGCGTTGATATTGCCGCTCTGCTCCACATACGGCGCCTCATGGCAGTCCGCACAGTGGGGCTCGCCCGCTGACAGCCAGTGGTCACGCCCGTCGGTCGCCGCCGAGAAGGGTACCGGTACCGCACACCGCTCACCGGCAGCAGGCGTGCAGGTACTGCTCAGTGTAACCTGTGCAGCAGCGACACAATCCGGCGTGGTACAGAAGTCCATGGCGTTCACGTTGAAGTCCCCGTCGACATCCGTCGAACCGCAGATATCGAAGGTCACGAAACCACAGTCCACAGGCACTGCGACTGCGTTAGCATCAGCGGCATTGGAACAGGTGCCACTACCACTACCGATGTTTACTTCCACGGTTGCCACATTACCGTCGTGAGCAGGATTAACCGGGGTAATTCCAAATGCACCCGAAACGTAGTCACACAGTCCCGGATCCGGATCCCAGATCGCATGGGTGAAGTCACCCAAGCCAGTTCCGTGCAGGTTGTTGGCATTCGGGTCCAGCCAGGCGATGGCCTGATCCTCGGTGGTCCCAACCGCGGCCGCAACAGCCGCCAGTGTCGATTCACCACGCGGGTTGGTCAGGCCAACACCATGGACAAGGTCTTCCATATTTTCAGCTTTCCAGATTTCCTGTCCGAGCTGCTGGTGACAGTTGGTGCACCATAGACCGCCGTTCATGCTGTTGCCGTCGTTGTACACGTTATCCGACAGCCATTGTCCCACCGCATTCAGGTGCTCCGGCGTCTCTGCTCCATCGGTGTCCTTGCCCGGGTTGGAATGCACGTCGCGGCCCACAAAGCAACCGCCGTTGGCGTCGCGGTTGTCGATTGCGGCGTAGAAGTTATCACCCTCGATAGTGATGGGATAACCGGCCATATCGCCGTCGGAGCGATGCGCCGGATGACAACCCTGACAGCCACCATCACGGCCCTGGGAGTCCGCCATCACGATATTGCCACCGTCACTGACGTTGCGATGGTTGTCGTGGATGGCCTCGGTGATAGGCACGATCAGTGCGCCCGGCGAGCTACACAGCGGATTACCCGGAGCACAGCTGGCCGATTTAACCACCGCGATCACGTTGTCGGCGTGGCACTTCTGGCAGATGACCGACTCCCCGCCCAGACGGGTGTTCTGCTCGAAGGCCAGCTTATCTGCCGGCAGGTTGAGCGGGTTGCTGCCCGTTGCAGGGTAATTGGCCGTAAAGCTGGTGCCGTGCTGCTGATCGTGGATGGCCAGGATACTGATGGCCGCCCCTTTCAGACGCGAGTACCAGTCGGAGTCGACCCCCGGGGTAAGTCCATAGAGACCATTCCAGTAATCCATCTCCTCCTGCACCAGTGCAGCAATGTCGGGATTTCTGCCACCGATCTGCTGGGCGCTGTTCTGACTGCTCAGCTGCAGCTCGGAGTGGCAGCGTTCGCAGTTCGGGATATCGATCGGCGCGGTGCCGAAACCGATAACCGGATTACCGCCATCCATGACGGGGTCGCCGACACCGTCGGCTACGCCTGGATTATAGTTGTGCAACTGCGCCTTGATGGCCACATACGGGCGGACAGAGTCTTCGTCCACCAGACCCGGATCACTGAAGAAATCGATGGTGTCCTCAAACGGTGTCAGCGGCAGACCCAGGGCCTCCCACATCCGCGGCGAGGTGAGCATCACCGGCAGGTTCTCCAGTACCTTCATCTGGGTATAAACCACGGTGCCATGGTCGGTGGAGTAGGTCAGCAGGTTGCCTCTGGAGGCAACACCACCACAGTTGTTGGCCACTGCCGGCGCGTTGAGGTCACCGTTCTGGGTGTCCGGACCCATCGGGTGGAAGGCCGGGCCACAGTCGGTCGGTATCACCAGCGACAGCGGCGTGCTGGCATTCAGGTTCTCCAGTCCGAGGCGGATCTTGTCCACCTCTGCGCTGGTATTGGCGGGATTGCTACCCTCCAGATCCTGCATAGATGTAGAAGTGATTCATCCAGCCGCTGCCGTAGTTGTCATTGGCATCATCGTAGTCGCCGTCACCCAGGACCACGCCGGTCGACCCCTGATAGCTACCGGTGATCAGCTTGTTGCCTGCATCGGTAGCAGCCGCATCATAGACCGTGTTCCACATAAACAGGGAGTTGGCCTCCACCCCACTGATCAGGATGCTGGACTGCGGCTTGCCGCGACCATCGTTACGCGGCTGGGCCTCGTGCCAGTACTTCATCACATATTTCTGGAAGTCGCCAGCGGGATCCAGCTGCGGTTCGCGCAGTACCGTCTCGCGGCCGAGTCCGTCCAGGCCTACGTTGGGGTCACCCTCCAGCAGCATCGGGAAGTCGCTGTCATTGATCCCCTTGTCGGAGCGCACCACCTGGCCGATGATCGAGTTGTAGGGCGGCAGCACACAGCAGTAGGCGAACTCGAAACCGGTGCAGTGCATGCCCAGCTCGTAGTTCAGCAGGATGTTGAACTTGTTCTGGCTGGTGGTGTTGACCTGCAGACCGGTGTCTACCGTAAGGTCAACCGTCTGGACTGCACTTAGCCCACCGTTCCATTCGCCTTGTAGGTAAAAGAGTCAGCGATGGTGCCGGTATTCGGTGTGTAGCTGAATGAGCCATCCGGGTTAAGGACCAGTGAACCTGCGCTAACGTTGCTCACGAGCACGGCGGTCAGCGGATCTCCATTCGGATCGCTCGCGTTCAGCAGCACACCGGGGTCGGTACCTCCGCATTACCCAGCATGCCGTCAGGACCGGCGCGATCCAGCACGGCGGTGTCAATCGGGAAGGTCTGATCGACCGCCGTGGGCGGAAGGTTAGCAATCACGCAACCGGTGGTATCGATACAGGAGGGACCCGGCGCAGCCCCGAACAGCGTCTTGAAGATGGCGAGATCGGCAAAGTCCACTCCCACCGCGGGGGGTTGTTGCCGTCGAAGTCCGCGTCCGCATCGTTGGTACCGAAGACTGCCTTGAACAGTGCCAGGTCGGCAAAGTTCACCACACCGCCGCTGTTGTCGAGGTCCGCGTCACAGAGATTGCCATAGCCGTCGCCATCGGTATCCAGCTGACTGTTGCCACCCGCGTCCAGGATCAGCGGGCCGTTGGGCGCCTTGATACAATTGTCCAGATCGTCATCGATGCCATCGGCGTCGGAGTCAACTGCGATAGCTTGCGTACCTGCCAGTGCCAGCACCAGCCCGGCTGCTGTCAGACCCAGCCTCGGGACAGCCACCCTGAAGTTTATGTGCTTAAAAAACGTGATTGAAATCATTTTTATCTCCTCCGAGATGAATGCCTTGTAACTGGGTTGTTCCGCTTATAGCGCGGAAAATCCCGCAAGATCTATATCTCAATCACGAAATTGGATGAATTCCGGCTATCGTTATGCCCTCAACATTGCGCTACACATCCGCTTCCCCTCTGACTGCTAAGTGTAGTCGCTTTTTTCAGCCATGAGCTTTTAATTTCAACCATTAAACCCCACTGAACACCTAGCATATTCCGAGCCAAAACGAATTATTCGATAATGCTATGTTAATTTAGAAGATTCAGGATTAATGCTGAAAGAGGATAAACGCAATGAGTGAAAAACAACCATAATTGTCACTACAATTATGGCAACGCCTGAAAATCATAACGCTTGGATACAGTCAAGCGATAATATAAAGGCTGTTTGCGGAGACACTGTTCAATTCAGAATAGTCCAGTGGAGGTAAAAGTATAAACCAGAAGTCGCCAGCCCATAGCCTGTAGCTGCAAGCAGCCTGGAAACCAGCAGCTATGTATGAGTGATTGCTTGATTTCACGGATTACTACTGCTGTGAAAAATGGTGTTGTTAGAGTTCCCGGCGTATTTGCAGTAGCCAGTTCTTTGTGACCGTTAGCATAATCTGTGAGCGTCATCCTTTGTTCCTATTGTGATATTGGCGATCGATCTTCTTTTAAAAGCACAAGCATGAATTGTGCACCATTTTTACGCTTGTTGTAACCAGTTTCTGTCCTTCATCTCGCGCTCTCAAGTTTTCCGCGATGGTTTGTCGTTGTCAGGGGTTGTAGGCCAAATAGCGCCACCTTCAGCATTCCATGGCAGTGATGAGCCTGGAGGGTTGGTAAATAAATACATCGATCCGTGAAATCTTTCGGTATCTCTGCGCCTTCACCCGTCGATATAGTGAATTTCCCTTCGTCGGTCTCTCCGGAAATATCTACGTCCTTGCCCGGAATATCAACCGGTATCTGCGCTGGTAGGGTAATCATCCCTTTTTTATCCGACCGAAGGGATGATTGCCGTGCCGGTTACACATGTAGCGTCCTTCTTCACCCACAAACAGCGATTTGTTCCTTTTTACAAGTTGTTTATGTGGCAGGATTGTAGTAATAGCAGCGCAAACTCGAGGCGGTCTCCGACTGGTTAATCCCGGGACCCAACTAGCTGCTGTCACACATAAAGTTTAGATCGTGGGGTGTTTTTACGGTGCGCGCGCAGCACCCTGTATTAATTGATTGGGGTTTAATGCTGAAGAGCCTTTAAATAATTCCTCAGTTTTTTCAACCAACTTTTGCTGTTTTCGTGCTCTTCCAGCAATCGCGTGATCTGCGGGTGATTTGCAAACTCGGCGAGATCGCGTGCGCGCTCACGCTTGTTGTTCCTGTGGCGGGTGTCTGCGCCGGCTGCCAGCGACACTTTAACGACGCTGGTGTGGCCATGTAATGCTGCCAGCATCAGGGCCGATTCTCCCAGCTGTTTACGGCATTGATGTCGGCGTCATATTTCAGGAGCTGGAGGACGAGCGGACTGCTACCTGAGCTTGCAGCAAGCGTCAAAGGTGTATTCATGTCGCTGGTGCGGGTGTTTGCATCGGCATTGTTTGCCAACAGCAGCCTTGCGATATCTGCATGGCCGCGCGAGGATGCAAGTGTCAATGCTGTATTGCCCTTGCGGTCCTTTGGTGAATGATCTGCGCCCCGCTTCAACAGCAGACGCGTGTTGCCGGTCAGCCCCTTGTTGACCGCATACTACAGTGCTGTGTATGACTGCTTGTCCTGCTTGTCCTGCTTGTCCTGCTTGTCCTGCTTGTCCTGCTTGTCCTGCTTGTTCAGATTGGTTGTTTTGTCAACAACAGTTCAAGCAAGTCACTGCTTTCGTTTTCCGCGGCAAGCACCAGTACCGTCACACCTTCTTGTCTGGCAGCCGGTATCCGCCTTGTATAACAGAAGGACTTTCGTTATGGCGAGCCACTATTGCGAACAGCGATACACAGGGCGGTGCAGCCGTCATCCTGTTGATGGTTGATGTTGCTGTGTTTGTTGAGTAACAAGCGAACTGTCTTTACGTCACCCGACGTTACGCCCCACATCAGGGTAGTCGTGTCGCCTTGTGAAATGCCGGGTTTTGCGCCGGCATCCAGTAGCAGCTTGACGACTGTTGGTCCACCTTCCAGGCGGCGCGTACAGTGCGGTGTGTCCTTCCTTGTCTCTGCTATCAGAATTAACGCCCTGCCGAATAAGTCCGCGGACAATTTCTTCTGTCCGCGCCAGGACGCCTCCAGCAGGGGTGGCCAGCCGCCAGTAGCTGTCACTGCCTCGCCGGGGGCGAGAGCAGCTTTGAAGCGGATGCCTGGGGTTGGGCTATCCGCCTGTCAGGCTTCGCGCCGTGCCTGGCCAGGATATTGAGAATACCCGCATGTCCCTTTCTGGCCGCATATCAGCAGCGGTCAGGCGTTCTCTATTCTTGGCATTGAGCCGGGCTCTTTTTTGTCGCTATCAGAGCCTCCAGTACCACCGCATAGTCCTTGCCGGCAACACAGTTCGCAGCCTTCCTGTTCCTGTTAGTTCAGACAATCCCATACAGCAAGGATGCTCCAGCTTCGTCGGTCTCCGGCTGCGCCATCGCCATCCTGCAGGTGTGCCAGAACATGCCAGCCTACCCGCGCCTGCCCACATGACTCTATGTTACGAGATGCAGAGGACGGTCCTGCAGACCTACCTGCATGGCAGTATAGTCAGTGAACCGCGGTGGTATCGTTAACTACGGCCCGGAATCAGCCAGTCTGATACCGCTTTGAGCTTCCCGGCGCCATCTGCCGGCAACCAGCGATTTCCCCCCTTCACAACAAACCGCTGTCCCGGTGCAAGGCTCATACGGGGATAAACCGAGGTATAAAAGGCATTATCAACCATGTGTTCGATCTGCTCGAGAAGGATTCCTCGCGACTGAAATACCCATGCATCTGGGCAAGCGCCCCTCCGGCCATTTTCAGCGTGAAAAAGGCGTTGCCTGCTGTTCGGTGGATGAATAGATGCGCTGCATGCGCAACCAGCCGGTCGAGCGCGCCAGCAGAATCCGCATCTTGCCGGGTAGTTCATGGGGATGTACAAATAAACCCGCTCCCGGGCTGTGACCGGTACGTTATCGGGCTTGCTGTACAGGCTGGTCGAGAGATACAGCCGTGGGGGACCCTGGTTATCGAGCTGTTCCCAGAGACCAGTGAGACCGGGCTCGTCCAGCCACAGGACCAGCACTGCTTCCCTGCCCTGCTCCAGCGTTTTCCGCCAGAACGCGGCATCCGCACCGGCTACCGGTAACACGACGTCGGTGACTAGCCTTTGCCGGTCTTCCAGTCGGTGTCGCAGTGCTTCTGCAGCCGTTATGCCCGCCGCATCACCCGCTCGAACCACCTGCACAACCGGCCTGTCGTCAGGCTGCTCGTCAAGCAGATGCTGAGCAATGACCTCACCTTCCTGGGTCATGCCTCTGGAAAAGTAAACCGAATAGAAATCCTGCTCGTTCACGACCGGCAGGCGGGTAGTCGGGAACAGACAGGGGAGCTGTTCCTGCTTGCAGAACGTGTGCACAGGCGCCCAGCTGCCCGGTACCATACCGCTCAGCACCGCAAATGCCGGCTGCTCGCGGTAATACGCGGCCAGCTGCTCCGGCCAGGTTTCTGCCGGTCCTTTCAGCTCCCATACGTGGAGCCTCCACTTTCGGTAAGACTTGAGGAATGCATCCTTGTGCCAGGGTGAGTTTCTGGAGCGGCTGCTTTCGTTGCGCGTCCCCGCATTCTTCTGCTTGAAAAAGGCCTCCATCACGTCGAGATGCGCCTTGCGGGTGACCGCAGGCACGCCGTCGGCCACGATGGTGGCAAAGTGGATGTCCTCTGCGGTAACACCGGGGGCCGCCTCGGTACTGAGAGTCTTGAGATAGCCCAGCAATATATCGAGCTCATCGTCAGTCAGGGCGTAACGCGGCATCAGGGGACCAAGTGCGTTCCCGCTCGCATCAATCCCGTCACGGATGGACCGCTTCAGGGTTGCATCGGTGTAAGCCGGTCTTAACTCGGGTGGCAGGGGCGGCTTGCTGACGGGCAGCCTGAGCGGGTTATAGAGGATATCCCCGATCACCATGGGAACCACATCCTGGCCCTCGCTGGATCCCATACCACTGCGCCGGTGACATGCGCCGCAGACCACCTGTTGCCCAGTGACCGGGATATCGCCCTGGATGGTGGCGGTCATTGTCTTGCCCGAAGGCAGCACGCCCTCCATGTACATCCGCCGGCCAAGTTCCAGCCGATCGGATGCAGTTGAGGAGCCGCTTGCAGCATGCGCATCTGCCGCCAGCGCGTGGACGTTGATGCTGAGTGTCCACACCAGCACTGCAAGCAGGCATTTCATCATTCGCGTGGGGCGTGTCATAACAACCCGGACTATTCGGCAACCAGCTGCCGGTATTCCCGAACAAGGTCCGAGGCGCTGGCCATGCCATCCAGCCGCACCCATGTGTCATCGGGAGAGGTACGCAGCAGAGTCAGGGGTTCATGGCTCATCTTATTCCCGCGGTAGGCATTAAATGCCTTCTGCACAGCCACAATTTCGGACAAATTACCAGTCAGGAACTGCCACTGCGGACCCGCACTGAAGCGTGCCGCATAGTCCCGCAGACGTTCCGGCGTATCATGTTCCGGGTCAATGGAAATCGAAACCATCCGCACCTGGTTGCTTTCTGTTCCCAGTTGCTGCTGTACCTGCCTGAAGGCCGCACTCTGTATCGGGCAGATCGTGGTGCAGGTGGTGAAGATGAAGTTCAGCATCACCGGTTGACCGGTATTGAGCACCTCGTGCAAACGAACCTGCTCGCCAGCTGAATTCACCAGTGAATGGTTTGGCAACTCATAGCAGTGTTCAGAACGACGGATATCGGTGCGTTGCATCATTTTCCGGTGATGAGCATGCGGATCGTCCGGATCGATCACGGCGGTCGACGGATCAGCCGCGGTGGGGCCGCTGATAGCCTCAAGGGTTGCATCAGGTTGACCGGCCTCATGGTGATGCCCCGTCTCCGCACCGGGTGCCTGGCCCTCACCAGCGAAAACTGCGGCACTTGCCGCGAGCAATGCTGCAGCAAGCAGTCCGGGCAGGCCAATGTGATTGGGCCGGGATAAGGAATCGCGCCAGGGTGTCATCATGAGTAGCGTATCGTCCTGATAGTGAAATATTGAAGAACCACATCCATGGGGAGGCAAATCACCCTAATGTCTGACGAGGTAGATCCAGGGGGTATGTCTTGAGACGATGGTGCAGTCCATTATGGCAACGCACCCGCCGGGCCGCGATGCTTACCAAACAGGGATCTGAAAATCCCGAGGTCAGTAATGTTTACAAATCCGGTGCCATTGAAATCGGCATCGGGGTCATTGGTGCCAAATAACGCCCTGAATAAGCCCAAGTCTGTAATGTTAACAATGCCACTGGTGTTGTTAAGGTCGCCATCACATAAGTTGCCATAACCATCACCATCCGTATCCAACTGTATGTTACCACCGGCATCCGGAATAAGCGGACCGTTAGGTACCAATGTACAGTTGTCGCAGGCATCTGCAACACCGTCACCATCGGTGTCCTCCTGGCCCGGATTGGCCATTGTCGGACAATTATCGCAGGCATCACCGACACCGTCCCCATCGACGTCCTCCTGCCCCGGGTTGACCGTCGCAGGGCAGTTATCACAGGCATCCGCAACGCCATCTCCGTCAGTATCCTCTTGCCCCGGATTCGCAACAGTGGGGCAATTGTCACAGACATCTCCCAATCCATCACCGTCAGCGTCTTCCTGTCCCGGATTGGCCGTCGTTACACAATTGTCGCAGACATCCCCCACACCATCCGCGTCGGTATCTTCCTGTCCAGGATTAGCCGTCGTGGCGCAATTGTCGCAGACATCCCCCACACCATCCGCGTCGGTATCCGCCTGTCCCGGATTAGCCGTCGTGGCGCAATTGTCGCAGGCATCCCCCACACCATCCGAGTCCATATCTTCCTGTCCCGGATTGGCTGTCGTGGCACAATTGTCACAGGCATCCGCGATCCCGTCCCCGTCAGTGTCCTCCTGACCGGGATTTGCCACCGTTGGGCAATTGTCACAGGCATCCCCCACGCCATCCGCGTCAGTATCTTCCTGTCCCGGATTCGCCGTCGTCGCGCAATTGTCACAGGTATCCGGGATACCATCCCCATCCGTGTCAGTACCCTCCTGGCCGGGGTTGTGCGTAGCCGGACAATTATCACAGCCGTCACCGACACCATCCCCGTCGCCATCCTCCTGACCGGGGTTCGCGTTCGAGAGGCAGTTGTCACAGCTATCCCCCACACCGTCCCCGTCGATGTCCTCCTGGCCCGGATTCGACGTGGCGGGACAGTTATCACAGGCATCGGCGACACCGTCCAGGTCGGTATCTTCCTGGCCCGGGTTCGCGTTTACGAGGCAGTTGTCGCAGGCATCCGGAATGCCATCCCCATCGGTATCCAGCGAGCCGGGTGGGCAATTGAACAGGTGGTTGTAGGCCTCGACGACGTCAATCAGGCCGTGTCCGTAATCGTTGTCCGGTCCGGGTACACCAAGGTCCTGGGCGGATTTAAAGAGGGCGGAACCCAGGTGTGCCACAGTGGCATCCTGGAAGGCGCTCAGCAGCACCGCCATGGCACCCGCTACGTGTGGCGCGCTGAATGATGTCCCTGAAACAAAGTCCCAGGAATTGTTGGGCATGCCAGGATTGTACAGGTCAGTACTTAATACGTTTTCACCGGGTGCAACGACCTCCGGGAAAAGAGTGCCATCGCACGCAGACGGTCCGCGGCTACTGAGGCCTGAAAGTGACAGTGCATTGTCAACGGCGCCGACGCCATAACCCGAGGGGTTGTTTGCCGGGCTGACGCTTGAACCCTGGCCCAGGTTGCCGCGGTTCCCCGCCGAAAACACCACGGCTATTCCAGCCGCCTGAAGTATCTGAATGTCCGGCTGGAACTCGGGATTACAGATACCCGGCTGTAGATCGAAACCCCATGAGTTGTTGAGTACATCCGGCCCATCGTCCGTCCCCGGATCCCCGTCGGGATCCAGAAACCACTGGAAGCTCAAATGGAAATCGGCAAGTGTAGCGTTGCCCGCATCGTCATAAACCTTGGCTGCGATCCATTGTGTACCGGGCGCTACGCCAATCGCGGTACCGAACGGATTTGCGTCACCACCCACCATGATTCCCATGGACTTTGTACCATGACCATCCGCATCATGTGGCGTGGTGGGATGCTCGTCATGCGGGTCATACCAGCTATTGCTGCCACCGCGCCATCGCGGTGCGATCTCGGGGTGGTTGATATCTACACCGGTGTCCATATTGGCCACGACAATCCCCTGGCCGATGTAGCCCATCGCCCAGAGTTCCGGGACACGAATCGCCGTGAGGTTCCACTCCGGTGCACCGAGAGGTGGCGCATCACCGGCAATCGTAGCCATGCCTGTGTCATCGATCAGTGTGGCATTCGGTGCATTACTCAAAGTGATAGTGAAGGTTTCATCGCCTTCGGGAACCATGTCCTCCACGACGGGAACGGTGATTGTCTGGCTGGTCACACCCGTCCCGAATGTCAGCGTGTCCATGACTGGCGTGTAGTCAGTGATTGCATCAGCCGTCCCATCTGTACTGACATAATCCACCTGGACTGCCGGGCCAGTATCGCCGGAACGCGTGACGGTAAACACTGCGCTGGCTTCGGATTCAACGACAGTCACGTCACCAATGCTCAGCTCAGCGGCAGCCGCCATTGTGGATATCGTGAGCGTCTCGTTCAGCCGGATACTTTCGATACCCGGAAAGCTTTCCAGAAGACGGATTACAGATGCGGGCAACCTTACGGCGAGTCCATTGATCAACCACAGGCGCTTTGCGGCCGGTGCCCTGCGCAGCCTCAGGAAGGTGTCGAGCAGCCTTTGGCTGACCGCCGACTTCTGTTTAAGGGCGGAGACGATCTTGCTGCGGCGGATCGAACGATTGCGGTCCCGGAAGCGCCGTATATCGGCCTTTTCTGCGAGGGTGATGATGACGGGTAATACGTCATTGGCCTCTGCGGCATCGAGCATCGGCCGCAACTTGGGACCGACGACATCGGCTAGCGCACTGGTGCCACCTGCAAGGCTATAGATAAGTAGAGCTGCAAGAACAACACGTATGGTGTTTCTTATCATCATATTGGGTAACCACGGGGCTTACACCGGCATGGGCTTCCCTTTTTATTATCATCATTTAATACAGAGGTTTTACCTAATAACAGAGTTACATATAAGCTCTACGTTATCAATACCCCATGGATTGCAATCGACACGAATGGTTCCCAGTGACCGGGTTTATTTTGCGCCACCGGCAACATAGTCCAGCATTTAGGGGGCACAACATGGGGGTCATCAGCGAGATACACAGCGTATTGAAGATTCCCGGGTCCCCAATGTTTATAAACTAGACCTTTGAGCAGATCGACCCTGTATGTTCCCGGGGTAGATTAGGAGGAAAAATCGGGAGGGCGGCCAATCGATTCGCCTGGTAAGGTAAAAACCAAAGCCACCGGCTTTCGCCGGTGGCTTATTTACATCTTGAGATTGACTCAAGCGTGCTGGTTCTTTCTCCTAGCGACACCGACCAGTCCGAGAAGACCGGAGCCGAACAGCCAGACGGCGGCCGGAACCGGTACAACGGTATTTGCCTGCGCATTTGCAAGCGAATAATCTACCGTAATAAATCCAACACCAGTCTCATCAAGAAATCCATTACCGGCAAGGGTACCGTCGGTCATTGTCAAGTCCGCAATGCCTGCGGTACCGGCAGTACAGGTGGCGGGATCTGCGCTGACCGTACAGTTACCCATACGAAAGCTTACCGTGCCGAGGATGGTAGGCGTGCTAAAGTCAAACGTTGCGGAAACAGAACCAAAGCCAACCCCCACTAATCCGCTGCCCGGTAAACCTAGAACGGCGATATCAAAAAACGGATCAGCACCTAACGCAGGATTGACTGCCCAGTCGAGAAACGTCAACTCATCGGCTGCAAGCCACGAAATATCAACCGCAGCACCTGCGGATAACACAGTAAATTCACTTGCCTGAATGCCGAAGCTAACTACACCACCCGTAGGTGCCGAATCACTGGCCGGAACAAACTGGACTAATGCTGCTTGTGATGCAGAGGTCGCTATTGCCAAGCCGACACCGGCAAGTACCTTGCTTAATGTTTTGTTCATTTTGCAAATCTCCGTAAAAAGAACCTAAAAATTATTTCAACTCAATTATTATCGAACCTGCTGTATTCGCAAAAATAGCAGCTTGCCTACTAAAATCGCGTAAGTTGAGTGAAAGCTAATCCTACACATGCAATAACTGTGCACAATTTACTTTATATAATATAAACAATATGTTAAGTATATTTTTCTGATTTGAGGTGGGGAAATTCTGTAAGGTTTACTGACTGAAAATAAAGAATTCCGACATTCTAGCGGTGGATTGTAACAAGGTGACGACGTAACAGGGCGCCAAGCGAAATCAGGGTGAGCAGCAGCAGGGTTGGGTCCATATGGACCGATGATCTCTGCAAGACGCAGCCACCACCGCCACCAGATGATGACACTACGTTGTTCACGCCCCCCGGCATGGCTGCTGGCGCTATCGGATCAGCAATCAAGCCGTTGGCCACACCATCGCCGTCGGTCAGGGGATCGCCGTCGGTCACAGTGATCTCGAGCGTCCGTGCGTCAATACGCGTCCAGACAGCGGTCGGCAGCAAGGTAAATTGACCCGCGCTGTCGACCTTGTACAACGCCAGGTTCGCTGGCAGGTCCGCAGATACCAGCATCTGCACCGAGACATCACCACCGACAACAACGGAGGTCGTCGTGTAGCTCACCGCACCGAACGGGAAACTCACCCCGGCCGGTCCGCCGGTGACGACTACGGCACGCACATCCGACAGGCTTTCCCCCGGGCTTGTGAGGGTGAGCGACACGCCACCGCCCAGCGCAAGCCCGCTGGCAGTGGAGGCGTCGTTGGCAGCGGCACCGGGTTCGAGGGCATCGATCACACCGTCGACATCGCTGTCGAGCGGGTTGTTGATGGCAGCGCCTATCTCCACGAGATCGGCGACACCGTCGTTGTCGGTGTCACCATCCGGATCGTTCGGGTCGAGACCCAGTGCAATCGCCACAGCGTCGGATAGCCCGTCCCCGTTGCTATCCGCTGCGGGCGCCTGAACGGTCACGGGGTAGTAATCGTAGAAGGACTGGGTCTTACTGTTCACCGTATGCGTGCTGGTCACTGCCAGTCGCAAGGTGTACTGCCCGGGCGAGACGCCTGTCGTATCCCAGGTACCAAGCACTGCGTCAGCCGCCCCGCCCTGCCCCCTGATGCCAGTCGACTGCCACGTCGCGGCCTGGTCACAGACAAAGAAGTCTGCACCGGCACAGTAATCGATGGCATAGGTCGTCGATACCCGTGCGGGGTCCCGTCCATTGACAGTACTCCCGTGCAGTTCAACGAGTCCGCTGACCGTATCAGCCGCATTGACCGGATTGAGGCGCACCGCCACCGGTGAGTACAGCGGATCACCGTAGAGAATGCCGCTGTTGAGGATGTCGTCGAACCACACCGCATCCCCCAGTGGCAGTCCGCGCATGAAGTAGACCAGTTGCTCCATGGCATTGAAGCAGAAGGCGCAGCCGCCCGAACCGTGATGACTCACACTGCCCCAGAAGGCCGCGCCATTCAGGCGGTTCAGGAACGCCGCCGCATGATCGCCGGTGGCGACCTGCTCAAAGCCCCGGGTAAAGGAACCGTTCTCGACAAGCTCCACCGGCTGACCGACTGCCTGTACACTGATGGTGTCAAATCCCAGTTCCCCGCCAAACTGATTTGCCGTCTCGATACGGATCTTGATCCCGTCGTAGCTGGGGGCCGTATTCAACGCCGGGTCGAGTTGAAACTCGGTCGCAGCCAGCGTCCAGTCCGTATCCCCGGCGGGCAGGGTCGCGAGCGGCTGTGTACCGTAGTCGATCTGAGTGTCTCCACCACCGGTTTCATGGACAAAGAAATGCACCCGAACAGGCGTCGGCACGTCGATGTTCGTTGCCTTGTAGCGGAGCGCCACCCGATAGGTTTGTGGCCTGGAGGTATCCAGGGTCTGCGCGGCCAGCGGGATGGTCTGCGCAAGAATGACGCGGCGGCTGTCCACACAGGCCACCGACGGTGGCACGGAAAAATCACTGTCGGGATAGCAGCCTGGGGGCCGGCACCTGGTCCGTATTTCTGAACCACAGACTGTGGCTGTCGTCAGACCCGATATCGTTCCTGACCTCGGGAAAGCCGAGTGCAAAGACATCCCCGCTACCCGAATCGGCCCAGCTGGTATTGCTCGTCGTCTGATACCAGCCGGTGGGCCAGAGGGTGAGATAGGAAAGCGGATATGACTGGTGGTTGTAGCCAACAAAGCCCTCCGCCACACCTACGCAGTCGGTGTCGATCTCCTGGAATACATCGGTCGAGGCCGCCCGGCAGGCCGCCGGGTCCGCACTGTCCCGGCACAGCGTCGAACTGCACTGGTCATTCCGGCGCCAGTTCAACAACCCGGCGAAGCTGCCAACCGCCGCCTGCCCATCCACCCAGCCCTGGTAGACCAGGGCATCGTTGGCCAGTGGTGCACGAGAGGCGGGAGTACCCGGTGCCGGGTTAAGGAGCGTGTCCATGCCCTCGTTCAGGCGGACGACGCAGTGACCAGGGGCCTTGCCCTCCGGGAGGGTGGCGGCGTCATTCAGATAATCGACACACTCCGGGCGGGTCTCACCGAACACGCCCAACTGGTAGTGCCAGTCGGGGTAGATCGGTTGGTTGGTACTAAGATCCAGCCAGCGTGTGAATTTGGTCGAACTGTACAGCTTGCCGTAAAGCCCGTCGCGCTCGGCCTGTTGCGCGCGGTCCACCAGCGCCATCGCCCGTTCCAGATCAAGCCCATCGATGCGCCCGATGATCAGCTCCCGGTCTTGCGCCGGGATCACCGTGCGCATACCGCGACCATCGCCGAACGCCCTTTCCCGCTCGGTGAAGGGAAACGCAACATCCCCGGTAAAATAATTGACCAGCCAGTACTTCAGGTAATTGTCCACCGAGGTGGGCGCACCCGCCGCAGTCAGGGTGGAACCGTCCACCATCATCCGGGTCGGCACGCCGCGCGTCGTGACCAGATAGCGGATCCGGGTGTGGGCGCGCAGCTGCTCCATCGCCGCCGGGCAGTAGTGCGGCGGCTCGCCGTCCGTGCACACCACCGGCATGAGGGCCGGATCGTCCAGGGTGTTTTGTTGCATGAAATGGATGATCTGATCGCGCAGGCTGCGGAATTCATCCCAGCTGATGAAGTAGCTGTCGGGCACGCGCACGTGCACGATGTTGGCGGGATCAATGTCCCGTTGCCGGGCGTAATACGCGCCCACTTGCGGAGAGTCGATCGAATTGTCATTGACGACAATGAGGACGTCATCGCGTGCGGCATACACTGACGCGGACAGCGTCAGGAACAGGCACGCGGTGAGCAAAATACGCATTATCGCTATTTTAGCCACGGGTAAAAAAAGCAACGGTCTGCCTCTGGTCGGGAAGGAATGGCGCAGATGAAAGTCACCCGGCTCCGCCAGTGTGATGAGAAGCCTCTCTATGCACAAGAGAATCATTTCTCAGAACAGGTATTTACACGGATTTCGTCAATAGAAAACGAAATCTTTGAGGAACCTGTCACACTCTCGCCGACCTACGCGCCCGTAGTGTGACTTACCGTTCCGAAGGGGAAGTTAATCCTGGCCAGACCGCCAGTGGGGACAAGCCAGTGGTACGAGCGCTGTTGATGCGGGCCATTCCGAAGACAATGCTACTTCCCTTCCGTCTCTGCCTCCGCTTCTTGTTCCTGTGCTTCCCGGAGTTTTTCGTTCATCCACTCCTCAAGTTCCCTGCGTTCTTCTTCCGAGACCTCTTCGGGTTCCGCCGTGGGTGGCGGCGCATCCTCCTGCTCCACACTCACGTCACCGGTTTCTCGTTCACTGTCCCGCTCGGTTTGCTGCTCGGTTTCTGCTCCGCTCCTGGGCTTGATCTATTTTCTCACTTGATTGATCCGTACATGCAGCAGATGCAAGTCCTGCTGACAGACCGACAACTACCAATAATCCTAGCGACACGTTGCTCACTTTTCTTCCCCCCTAAATGATGTGTTATCGAAACCGCATATTTTCAGGCTGCTGGCACGGTGTAAAACCGAGACCCTCGGGTCGGGTTTCGGTTCGTGGCAGATTGATGATGCAGCACCGCAGACTATGCTACTTGCATCTTTGATCTACGGCAACGGGATACTGCAGCAACAGGAAGTCCGCGGGACGATGGGGGGTACAGTTAAAAAACCTAGTTAACTGTGATGTTATCGGCCTTGAAATCGCCGATGACCAGATTGACCTTTTCCCCTGATTTCACATGCCGGTCAGGGTTGCCGAAGACCATGTAATAGTTCTTGTCGGCCTTTATATTCTTGCCCCGATTGGTGGTTCGAAAGGCACCCACCTTGGCTGCCATGGGCACGGGTAATTTGGCCCCGGAGCGTTCAACGATAATGAGCGGCTTGATTCTGTGGTCGAACAGCGGCAACGCCTTGTTCGCGTCCAGCACCCGAAAACGGAAATCCATCATGTAGCCGGCGGCCGTCAGATTCAGGCTGATCAGTTTCACGCCCCATTTCTCGGCAAGCTGTTTTTCCTGCTCGGGATCCACCAATGATGGAAGGGTTACCTTCGGCGGGACGGGTGGTTGCCAGTCGCGCAGAATCAGGTCCCTTGACCTCCTTCTCTTCACTGGTCGCTTCCGGGGTCAATTCTTCTTGACCGTGGGCGCGGTAGCCGCTTGCTCGGGAACCGCTGTTGCCGGCTCGGCGGTAATGATGGCATCCCCGGTCGATAGCGTCCCCTTTTCACCCGGTCCTTTGTCATCCGCCAGCGCCTGGAACGTCGCTGTGGTCACCACTGTTGCGACGGCAAACAAGCTGAAGCTGTAGTGTCTGATCTTTCTGGCGCAGGACATGAGAGCCCTTGGGCGTTGCTTCTTCATAGCTAGTTGACTCGTCCGCTCACGGTAATACTTTAGCCTGGTTCTTCATAGACTGCAGGCCCTGGTTTCCTTACCAGGACCTGCGGTTATACCGTTACGGACAACCTGTGCCAATTTGCCGATTCCCACAGCCTGTGGTTCAGGGACAAGTGCCAGGTGTCGCAGTGGGATCGCACCAGGAGGGCCCGGGCGCACTGCCGAACAGCTGCTTGAATCTTCCCAGATCCGTGAAGTTCACAAAACCGCTGCTATCAAGATCGGCGTCGGCATTAGGAGAGCCGAAGGCGAGCTTGAATAAACCGAGATCCGTGAAGTTCACAAAACCGTCATTGTCAAGGTCTGCATCGCAGATATTGCCGTAACCATCCCCGTTGGAATCCTGCTGGAGTGGGTTAGAAACTACCTGACAGTTGTCGACATTACCGCAGATACCGTCACCATCGACATCGTTCAATGGATCGAGCGGGCAGATATCGCAGACATCGCCTATACCGTCTCCGTCAGCGTCAGCCTGGGCGGTGTTTGCGTCGGCCGGACAATTGTCGCAGACATCGCCGACAGTATCGGCATCAACATCAGCCTGGTCGGCGTTTGCGTCGGCCGGACAATTGTCGCAGACATCGCCGACAGTATCGGTGTCAACGTCAGCCTGGGCGGTGTTTGCGTCGGCCGGGCAATTGTCGCAGACATCGCCGACAGTATCGGCATCAACGTCAGCCTGGGCGGTGTTTGCGTCGGCCGGGCAATTGTCGCAGACATCGCCAACAGTATCGGTGTCAACGTCAGCCTGGTCGGTGTTTGCGTCGATCGGACAATTGTCGCAGACATCGCCAACAGTATCGGTGTCACCGTCTTCCTGGCCGGTGTTTGCGTCGACAGGGCAATTGTCGCAAATATCGCCGACAGTATCGGTGTCACCGTCTGCCTGGTCCGGGTTGAAGGTGATCGAACAGTTGTCGGTGTCGCGTCCGACACACCGTCATCATCCGTATCAAGAGCGACTGCGAGAAAACGCAGCATGCCACCGACCGTATCACCGACGGTCGAAGTCGTCCGGATCACTCGGATTGGTCATGTAGCCGTTACCGTCATAGATCGCAAAGCGGCTGTCGTTTGCCGGTAACGCATGAAGCAGCGCGTCTTTTGTCTTCAACGGTGGCAGCATCGCCGAGTACTGTGTGCGCGGCGACGCTGTCACTGTCTCTGCGCCCAGGCCGTCAATTTCCTGGTAGGTATAAGGAATACCGTCCTCGGCCTGAATATCCATGTACATGCCCTGCAGGGTGGGCACATGGGTCTCACCGGTGGTGCTCAACAGGCGCACCAGCGTGGTGTCCTCGGTTTCGCTGCCGGCAAAGATGTCGGACGTGACACCGTCTTCATAGGGCTCGCCGTTCACCAGGAACCAGTTCGGATGGTAGTGAATGGACGTGCTGGTACCCGCACCCCCGCCGGCGATCTCGGCGTTCAGAGCCGGATCGATCTCGCTATAGAAGAGCACGACCTCGTCTTCGTAAACAACACCGGGATAGGCCTGGGCCGTCAGGGATCCGGTTCCCGGGGTAAGATCCGGGTCGACGGCATTCCTGGTCACGGCCGCATAGAGACCCATATAGACCTGTTGCTGCGGATGAGTGCCACTGTGCAGGATGGACGAACCCGTCTTCAGCGGATTCCCGCCCGTGGCCGTCCAGCTGTAGGACTCACTGCCGCCGTTGGCGGCCGCCTCGCTGCCGAAGGAACGGACCCGCTGGGTCAGGTTCGTGCGGGCGCCGGTTGTGTTGTCGTTCCATGTCGGACCCGCTCCCCCGCCCGAGACCGGTTTCTTCTGGCCCTGGATCATGATCGAGGTGGGCGCGCTCAATCCATTACTGAGGAACACGTTCAGGTCACCCCCCGCCGGCACGCTCACTCTCGGACCCGGCACGTCCATGTCGAGGGTGGACAGGCCGTCCACACAGGCCAGCCTTGCCGCATCGGAGGCCGCATCGTAACAGTGTGCAAGTATCCCGTCGCCGGTATCCTCCACATAGCCCCACATGGGCACCGAGGCCCCGGGCAACGGTGCTCCGCCCAGCAGATCCTTGGTAAAGGGTTTCGCCGCGAGATAGACGTCCACGGCCCCGGCCGATCCCGCCACCATGGAGAGGGCGCCCAACAGTAGGCCTTTCATTATGTTTTTCATGTCTTTTGACCTTTTCATCGTGGTTCCCTCCCCCGATTAGTTAACTGGTATGTAAGGTGGCAGCACAACTATTGAGCTGAGGCTGCCGCCGGGGAAGATGTCGAAGGTGGTCAGCTCTTTCTCGGCGTGGGAGTGCCACACCAGGAAGTAACCGCCGTAGGGATTGAGGCCGCCCTCGCCAGGGGGCAGGTCACCCGTGTCGCCAAGGAAGGGGCTACCACTCCACCAGCCGCCAAGGCTCAGATCCTGCACCCCAGTCAGGTTCACCGGCAGCGATTTGCCGTGGTCGGGACAGTACTGGTAGTTGTCGTCATCAAAGCCGTCAGGACCCGCGGCGAGGGTCCGGTTGTTGACCGCATCGTTGCAGATGGGATCGTTGCAGACCACGAACGGATTTCCGTCCTCCTCCATGTTGTTGTCCGCATCGGTGCAGGTGGTGCTGATCGGGCCGTAGATATCCCAGTTCAGGTCCTTGCCGGTCCAGGTCCAGATCATGTCCACGGCCTGTTTCGGAGCCGAATTCAGCGTATTGTCCGAACGTCCCAGATTGGCGGTGACACCATCGGAGGACAGCGCCCGTCCGTCACGACCGATGAACGTCAGGTTCTCGCCATGGTGGTGGAAGGGGTGGGAGTCGTGGCCGACATTGACCTCGCGTACCAGCACCCGGTCACCTGGATTCGCCGAGGCCAGCGCCTGGTAGGGCTGGTGGGGATACAGGCTGTTGTAGTCCCCCTGAAAGAGGTCCGGAAATACGCGTCCGTTGACGAACCAGATCTTGGCGAGCCGATCCGCGTTGGTGGAGTGGGCATAGTGACCCCGCTCCATCTGAAAGTGGATGTCCGGATCGACCTCGGTCAGGAGGTACAGGAATTCCTGATCATAGTCGGTTTCGGCCTCCTCATAGGCGATGCGATTACTGCTCGCGTTATAACCTGTCGGGCGTACGATAAATGCCCCCTGCAGCCCCATCTCCGCGTGCAGGCCCGGATTGGGCCCGTTCAGGCTGTGGTAGAGGTAGGTACCGGGCTCGGCGGCGGTAAAGGTGTAGGTCACCGTCTCCGGCACGCCCCCCAGTGCGTTTTTGTCACGGCTCACATTAGTGACAAGGCCAGCCACCCCCCCCAAGGCACTCAGCTGGTGTCCGGCGACCACGATGCCCACGGCCTGGGGTACACCGGCATTGGTCAGGTTGATGGTGACCGTGTCGCCCTGGTTGACGATCAGGGTCGGCGCCGGGTACTGGGGCAAACCATAACCGCCGCCTTCGGCATGAGAGGCATTGTCGCCGCCATCCATGTCTCCGAAGCCCCACATATACAGGCTGCTGCCATCCGGCAGGTTCATGTTGAACGGAAAGGCGTAGAGGTTGAATATCGCTGTCCCGGCTGTCGTACCACCGGTAATGCCCCGAATATCGTGGGCGGCATTTGACTGCGTCCACGGCATGACCAGCGCCAGTCCCAGTACGAGAATGCCCAGAAGTTGTCCGGGTTGCTTGAATATTGGTTTCATTATCATCATCTCCTCGTCAGGCTCGGGCTTAGTTCACGACGATTTCAGTTATCATGCCGCCGTCCAGCTGTGACAGGTTGCTCATCTGGTGCAGTTCGGTGGCATACAGAAAATAGGTCCCCGGTGCCACGTCCGCGGTGTCGATCAGCACATCGTGGGACTCACCACCGCCGAAGTTCACCGACGCCACCTCCCGGTACAGGTTCTTGCCGTCCACGCCGCGCATCTGGCGCGCCCCCGTGCCGACGATCTTCATGGTCAGGCCCTGGGCGGTCAGGGTGAAGAACCGGCCGACGTCCAGGTTGGAGAGACGCAGCAGCAGGGTGTCGCCCTGGGTCACCGTAAGGACAGAATCCAGCAACTGGGTTGGCGTCCCGTTATTCAGGATCTCACCCGGGTTGCCCGTCATCTTGCCGGACAACGATACCGTGCCTTCCGGGAATCCCGGGACCGGGGTCGAGTTATCCGTCGGCGCGGGCAGAGCACTCGGGTTGATGGTGTCCGGATAGCCGCGGCCGTTGATCATCGGGTAGGTGGTTTTCAGCAGTGCGAACGGCAGGGGCTGCACGAAATAGCTGGCATCGTGGAACTTGGAGTCGAAGCTCGCGACCTGCAGCGGCGCCTCCACATCCCAGGCGGTCGTGCCGTCATTGTCGTTGTAGACATAACCCTCGGGTGCCGCAGGATCCACGGGTTCACCGTCCATGACCCTGCCGCGGTTGGACTTGAGGCAAAGGCCACTCAGACAACCGTCGAAATCCTGCTTCGGGTGCACATAGAGGTTGGCCAGCATGCCCATCTCCATGTGCTCGCTGGCCTCCACGTGGCAGTGGTACATATAGGTGCCGGGCTCGACGATGTTGTAGTAATAGCTCAGTGTGGCGCCCATGTTGATACTGATGGAGACCTCCGGCACGCCGTCGAACACCGAGGCCGCATTGGGGAAGCCATGGAAATGCACGGTGTGCGGATCGAACAGGTCCGGCCGGATCACGGTTCCGACATTGGTCAGGGAGAGATAGAACTCATCGCCCTCCTCCAGTTCGATGGTCGGTCCCGGCCACTCGGCGTCGAGGATGCCGTTGCCGATGATGTCAGCCGGCAGTGTCCCGGTCTGCTCACCAAAGCCGAAGATGTACAGGGGGTTGCCGTCTGACATGTTGACAAAGCTGTCCCCCGCAATCAGGGACTTGCACTTGACGCCTGCAGGCTGCGGGTCATCGACTACTGAATCCCAGGCGGCATCGCCGTCGTTATCTCCCGGGCATTGCACGTTGACCGCCGCGTTGCTCGCGCCTACCCCCCCTAGCAGCGCCAATGCCACAGCACTCGGAAGAGCTCGTTTAATTAGTTTTTTCATTTGGCGTCGCTCCTATTCACAATCAATCTTTAGTCTATGCTGCATGTGGCGTTTAAAGCCTGCATGCGCTTATCAGCCAAGCGCATGCAGATGCTGCCTGTTACGGAGCAGCACAACACGAGGGCCCCGGCGGCTGGCCGAACATGCCCTTGAAGATCCCCAGATCCCCGAAGTTCACGCTACCGCTGCCATCGAAATCGGCGTCAGGATCCGTGCTGCCAAAGGCGGCCTTGAATAATCCCAGATCCCCGAAGTTTACGTTACCGTCATCGTTGAGATCGGCGTCGCAGATATTGCCGTAGCCATCACCATCGGTATCGCGCTGATCGGTATTCGCCACCGCGATGCAGTTGTCCAACGTGTCGTCGACACCATCACCGTCCGTGTCTGCAAGCGGTGCCGGCCCCCCACCTTCATCAGCGCCGATGTCGTTGAAGCCGCCATTTGGCCTCAGGTCGTTATCGAAGTCTTCAGACAGCCGGCCTGCCGGGACGTTACCGCCGGTGTTGATGGCGAACGACGGCGCGCCGACGTGGTAGTCGATATAGGTGGTGTTGTCCGCCGGATCGGGTTCAGCGCCGGTCTCGAGCAGCGACAGCGGACTGAAGTGCAGGTTGATGAAGTTACCACCCTCGTCGAAGGCCGCAGCGGACTGCACGACGTTAAACACGGGGTTAACAAAGGACGGATCGCCCTGGACGTTGCTCGGATCGTACCCGCTCGTGTTCGTGAGCAGCGAGGTGATCGGGTCCAGCAGATTCGCCGAGACCACGATCCCGTCCATTACCGCCAGGTCGTCCGAGAACAGCCCCACATTGTTCACGTCGCATCCAGGGGCACCGGGGTTGTTGACCGGATCCGCACAGGAGGCCGGGAACAGGTCTGCCGCGGCCAACGCTGGCGGCGGATTGTCGAAGTTCAGCCAGTAGAACGACCGGTTGTGGTAGGCGATGGTGTTCTGCAGATCCGGATCCGAGAAGCTGAGCCAGTCCAGAGGTACCGTGGCGGTCACTTCGGCCGCCATGACAAACGCCAGGTCCGGGGTGTGCACGCGGGAGACGATACCCGCCGGTTGCGGTGTCGACTCGTTCGGGCTGCCCGCCGCAAAGGCTAGCGCTGCCGTTGCAACGGAATCATTGTTGGCGACGGTGTTGTTCCTGATATCCACCTTCAGGGCATCCAGTATAGTGATACCACCGCCCGCCAGTGCCGCGACGTTGTTGTTGATGCCGTTGTTGTAGATGTGAATCGCGTGCCACGGGGCCGTATTGCCGAGATTCTGCCACACATCCTCGCCGTTCACCCTGCGAAGGCTGATGCCGCCGCCGTCACCGCCACCCGCCAGGTTGCCTCGCAGCAGGTTGGCATCAATGGTCACCGTACCGGAACCGGGTGACAGTAACAGTGGCGGATCTGTGATGTCATCCGGCACCAGATCAGGCAGACCGCCGATGAAGATACCGCCGCCATCAACAGGGCCACCCTGACTGAACAACTCGTTGAAGGCAATGACATTGTCCTCGATCAGCCCGTTATCGGAAAGCCCCAGGTGACCGATACCGCCGCCCTCACCCTGGGTGAAGTTGCCGCAGATCCAGTTGTTCTGGACCTTATAGTCGTCGGCACCGGTGTGCAGGGCGATACCACCGCCTGCGCCCCCCAAACCACCGTTCTTGATGATCTGGTTGTGATGCAAGCGAACGCGGTCATTGGTGGCATCGTCGTAGACGTTATCGCCAATATTGCCGGCTCCGCCGTTTGCAGCCGGGTCGTACTGCGGGTCATTGGCATCCACAATCGTGTGGCTCAGCGTCGGGTGACCGACACGGATGCCGCCACCGTAGACACCGGAGTTACCGGTGATGCGGTTATTGCCGATCAACATATCCGGGGCATAGCCGTTGACCACGATGCCGCCACCGTTATTCGAGCCCAGGATGGTGAAGCCGTCGATGCGCGCGTTCTTGTTGGCATCAATGCCGAATTCGTTAGAATCTGGCGTTACAGCCGGTCTCAGGCCCGCCACGAAGATACCGGCACCCGCTTCACTCGGGAAGGCACCCGCATCCAGCGCCGGGAAGCCGACGAGTCCGGCTTCCTGACCTGGCAGCTCCGAGATAGCACCCGCAGTTACCAGACCCTGCGCCTTTTCACGCCACGCGATGAGCTTTTCCGTTGGTACTGAGCGGGCATTGATGAAGACCTCACCCGCACCCCAGCCCTGAAGCTTGACCGGCTTCCACATGATGACCATTTCGTCATAATTACCCGGCGCTACCAGGATCATATCGCCGGCTGAAACCGAAACATCATCGATCGCTGCCTGGATGGTGGCGAAGTCGCCGGGTACAGTGTGCACGGCATAGGGATTGCCGTTCGGGCGCTCACCGACACCTTCGGCTGTACCCACTGTCAGGGTCACGCCGATGGGTGATTCGGTGCCATTAGCATCGGTGACCACCACCTGGTAGTCGCCCGGGCCAACCGCCGGTACGAGGCCGTCGATCGTCGCTGCTGTGCAGTTGATACTTCCGAGTGCCGTGCGAGCGCCGTTAGCGGCCTCGAGCTCGGCATTGGCAAGAACACCACAAGCGAAGCTGTAGTCACGGTCTATGCTTTTGCTGCCCGTCATCCCATCCCACTCAGGATTGGGCACCGTCGTCAGGCCAAGAGAGTGGATACTGATCTGTTGCCCTGCCAGCGCGAAGGGTCCGCCGCCGCCACTGACAGCTGCACGATTGACGAAGGAGACCACCGGTGTCTGGGTGGGCGACTCACAGTCCAGCTGGGGCAGCAGTCCATTACCGACGAAGGCCGCAACGGATACCACCGGGGTGTCCAGGTAGGTGATGGTTCCCGGCATGAAGTTCAGGGTGTAGCAGAACTGGCTGAAGCCCGGGTCATAGAACGGATCAAGGGTGAAGCCCCCCGCGCCATCCGGAATGGCTCCCGCATCGTTAATGCAGGCCGAGATCATGTTCGGCGACATGCCGCTGGGCATGCCGATATTGGCCGTAAACGTGGAGGCCAGCATGGCGCTGAAACGACCGAACTCATCGGCGTAGACCCGGTTCAGCTGGGCGCCGTTCCAGTCATAGAAGGCGACAGGTACCCAGGGTAAGGCGTACTTCTCGCCGAAGGCCGGTGAGTTCGGATCGAACTCGTTGGCAAGATCATTGAGTACCGCGCCCGAGACGTTGGCCGCCAGCGGCACGTTGGCGTTGGTCTTCAGGAAGTATTCAGCCGCGGCATTCTGGCCGCTGGACAGTGGTACCTTCTTGCGGTCGCAGAGCGGGCGAGTCTGTCCGGCGTAGGGTGCAGCGTTTTCCGCTGGATCAAAACCAGGCATTATCTGCGCGAGATCACCACTGCTGTCCTTGGTTACGAAGCTGAGCAATTCCGGAACCGTGTGCTCATCGCCCACGCAGGCGACCGGCAGGGCCTCGGGCGAGGGAATGTACTCGTCGCCATAATCGACATTGCGATCCTGTTCCTTGATGTGTGTGTAACCCGATGGGGCTGCGGCCTCAACGATATAGTCGCCGGGCAGCAGACCGAGTTGCAGTTTTTCAAAGTTTGCTACTCCCGGCATCATCACAGGGTCAGCAGGATCACCGGATTCAAGTCGGTCGTAGAAAGCCTGTATCTTGCCCGCAGTTGCCAGCGGCAACCGGGTCAGATCGTAGTCTGTGAAGGCATAGCCGCCATCGAACACTCCCGGGCGGATCTGGTTCCAGTTCCTCAGCCCGTCATAGCAGTCGGTGGGCAGCGCTGGATTGCCGAACTTGAAGAAGGTCTCGCCCTGGCAACCGGTCGGCAGGCTGTCGTCCCAGCTATCGGTCCAGGTCACCTGGACGGCATCGCCGAAGTCGAAACTGCCATTACCATTGTGGTCAACATCCTCATCCCCCCGCATCGCGGTGCCCTCGGCCCAACCAAGAGGATAGTTATCCACATCGGCCAGTTCGCCGGGGATGCCATTCAGGTTGACGTCATCGATTGCGTCATCATCGCCGTCAAGTATCCCGTTGCCATTCCAGTCGATGTCACCGAAGCCACCCGGGAAGTCACCCAGCGGGTAGGAATCGATATCGCCGTCGGCGTACAGGTTGACCTGGACGCGCGGGACGCCCGGTTCCCACTCCTCGGCGGCAGCATACTGCGGCTCGTTCTCGGCACGGGTGGTGGTATTAAAGACAATACCCGAGATGCCGCCGTTTTCACCGACAAAAGTGGGCATCGGGGTGCTGAAGTCAAAACCCACGTAGTCGGTCTTACCGAACTGCATGACATTGGTCTGGCCCGCAAAGCCCTGGAAAGCCGTGGTCAGTGAGGGGCCGACCTCGGTACGCGAGAGGTTGTTAAGCGTGTTGGGATTGATCAGATCAGCACCGAGAGTGCAGCCAAAATCCGGATCATCCGGGTTGGTAGACTGCGCATCGGTACAAACCTGCGGCTGGGGTGTTAACTCGTCGAAGGAGGGCATATTCCAACCATCATCCGCAAGTATCTCGCCACCTGCATCCACCACGTAGGTAACACCCGTGGCCTTCTTGTTGGCGAAGCTGACCTCTGCCACCAGCCAGTGGAAGAACGGGAAGGTTTCGTCAAAGGGAGCGAAGCCCTCGTTGTCGGTCGGGAAATTCTGGTAGATGGTGCCATCGCGCCAGCGCAGGGACACGTCCTGGCTCTCCGGTCCGATGCCGATCTCATTCGTATCCCAGAAGCCGTCCTGGTCTTGATCGCTGAAAATCCCGGCGTTCAGGCGCGTGAACCAGTCGAACACGCTCACCATGCCAAGGTCGCAGCTGGCACCGGCGTTACAGGTACCACCCGCTGCGTCCACGGTGAAGGGTTGCAAGCTAATAATTGCATCCATGTTGCTGTCGAAGACCACCAGCTGGTAATTGCCCGGGGCTAAATCGGGGATGGAAAATTCACTGTTAGCGTCACAGGGAGCCGCATAGATACCCTGCTCCCCAACAGATTCGTTAAGTCCCACCCAACAGCTGGGGAAGGGACGGCCGGGGAAGAATGCGCCGGCAGGTGGTCGAGACAGGTGGGTGCTATTGATCGCACCAGAGACTGTCGTCGCAACAAGCGGAGGCTCCGGTGGTACGAGGGGCGGAAAGCCGCCGTTTGCAGTCGACTTGAGGAAACCGACGAACACGTGGG
The DNA here is from genome assembly GCA_963847565.1 of uncultured Halobacteria archaeon. GTDB lineage: Bacteria > Pseudomonadota > Gammaproteobacteria > UBA9214 > UBA9214 > UBA9214. The sequence goes on along the minus strand of CAWKAE010000022.1, from coordinate 70,180 downwards.
GCGAAGGTGGACCGAATTCGACGAAAAACGGTGGCTCTTTCGCCTTGACCCAGGCGTCGACGACTTTTGAGCCCTCGATGGTGCTGGTTTGCTGCCAGTTACCCCCGGTCGGCGGGATCATGACAATGCCGTACTTGCCCGGCACCAGGTTCTCGACCAGTATGGTGCCGTCTGCGTTCGGATGGATGGTGCCGTCGCCTTCAACCAGAATGATGGGCGCTCCATCAACATCGACACAGCCGTAGTTGGTTAGCGGGTCTGTATCAGTTTGACCGTTGGCGTCACAGCCCTTTTGATAACTCGTTCCAAGCGGATTGCCGAAGGCGTCCTGAATCACCTGGCCGCCGGCGATGCCGTAACGACCCGCGGGTTCTTCCAGGAACAGGCTGAACTGGGTCCAGTCCACGTGCCCGGGCTCGCCGGGTGCCGGATTAGCCTCCTGCGGCAGGTCCGGGGCAGCGTTGATCGGGAAATTGTCGTGGAACACGTAGATAGAGATTTGAGCGGTCGGGATGGGGTGCTTCTGGACCGTCACCGTGACGGTCTGTGTACCCGCACCCGTATCAATGGCCACTGGCGCACCACTGATACTGTAGCCCGAATAGGGCAGTACCGACAGGTAATAGTTGCCATCGATCACACTGCTGATCGTGCCTGTGCTGTCGGTATCAGTGTTACCCTGGAGCTCCGCGGCCGTACCATCCGCAACAGCGGGTGGGTGGTAGCTCTTGTGGAAACCAAACGCGAGAATATCAGGGTCTCCTGACACACCAGGCACCGGATGGTAGGTAGTGTCTTCCTGCAACAGCCAGCGGAAACCGGTTACGGGTGCCCCGGCTGGATCGACAACATTCAGGACAAAGCTGCCAGCCTGGACAGTGGCTGCCGACAGCATGCCGAGGATCAGCAGGCACTGCGCAATGACCTTACCCAGAAAAATTACTCGTCCGTTATTCATATCCGACACCCCGACTGAAGAATGTGTTGATTGATCCATTTTCATTAGTCACAGACTGCAATCTGTAACGATTAATATTCTTGAAAGCATATTGGCTGGGTGAGTTACAGCGGAATCGATCAAGCGGATTATTCCCGGCTGTTGGTAGATCGCTCACAGAGCTTATTTTTTTATGCCTCTTTATTTTTTTACGACTACAAAATTTCTTAATTATTCCTGCGTCAACTTGTCACACGCAACATCCATGCCAGTGCTAATATTTCAATAACTTAGCTGCCACGCCCCTGCACAACTGTTAAATATTGTGTCACAACACAAACCTGAATCTGCGTAACCCAGGGTATATGCCTACATTTACTAGAGTAAATTAGGGTATATGCCTTGATTTACTTGGGTAAATTAACGAAATCGGTGTTTGTAAGGTATTCCTTACAACCATTTACGAAACATTGATCCATCTTTTACCTTTTTCTTACTTATTGGGAATATTTCCACAAATTTTTCCCCCGATGTACCGGGATACGTGCCATAACCTGCAATGATGTGCCAAAAGCCACCGGTACAGGTCTGTCGGATTAGGTGTTAAATCCACCTTATTAAAGGGACTGCCAGCGAATACCCGCTGGCGGGACCGGGCGTCATGATGAGGGAGGGTTTCAGCCGTTCAACCGGGAACAAACAGAGACCCTGATTGATAGCTAAGGAGCGCGGAATTCAGGACAAACGCTTGCTCCCGATCCGCGGGATGATTAACTGAAATACTGAACAGCGCTCGCGGCGCCGCACGCTCATGGCTCGGGGGGTGGCTCGGGGGTTGGCTCCGGTGCAGGCTCCAGCAGTGATGCCGCCTTCTGCATACGGCTGCGCAGCTCCCGGGTGACGGCCTGCGCAGCATGCTGGTCTTCGACCACCACCGGGTTGATGGTTACCAGCAGTTCGGTGCGGTTGCTGTCCTTTGATTTACTGCTGAACAGGTTGCCAACCACGGGCACACTCATCAGCCCCGGTATGCCGGACGTGGAATCATTGCTGGACTCGCGAATCAGCCCCCCCATGACCACGGTCTGGCCGCTCTGGACGGTCACCACACTGTCAATGGAGCGCTGCGCAATGGCGACATTTCCCCCACCACCGATGGCCGGCTCGGTGCCGGGCAGACTGACCTCCAGATTGACCTCGAGGGTCACCTGCCCGCCCGCATTGATGCGTGGCGTCACGGTCAGCAGGGTACCGGTATCACGGAACTGCACCTCGGTCACCAGCGGGGAATCCGGATTGAGCGTGCTCTGAGAGGAGCGCACAGTAACCGGAATCTGGTCACCGACGCGAATAGTCGCCGACTGGTTGTCGCGCACCAGCACCTGTGGCGCAGAGAGAAACTTGACACCGGACTCGGTCGCCAGCAGGTCAAAAAAGAACCTGACATCACCGGCACCGTTGAACAGTGCCAGTGTCAGGCCGTCACCACCGGCACCGCCAGGCAGCGGTGAATTGAAGCCCAGTTCGCCGTTGTTGTTGTCCAGGAACCAGCGTACACCGTGATCCAGACCACCGCTCAGGGTCACTTCTGCGATGGTGGCATTGATCAGCACCTGGCGCGGCGGAATATCCAGCTTGCGAATCGCCGCCTCGATTGCCCGGTAATCCCCCGGGCTGGCCATGACCAGGATGGCATTGTTATCCGGGTCGGCAATGATGTTGACCGGGCCCCGGCTTTCAATTGCCACAGAGGTATCCGCCGCCTCGGCGGGTGTAGCAAGCTGCGGCACATCAACGTCCGCACCACCCATGCCCGTCAGGGTCACCGGCTTGGTCAGTTCTGTTGCAGAACGAAACACACTGGCACCGGCTCCTGCTGTACTGTCCAGGGTGCTATCCGTGGTCTGCCCGTAGAGCTCCTGCAGTACCCCGGCGATACTGTCGGCCTTGCCGTTCTCGAGATAATACACATACAGGCGCTGGCCCGGCGAGGCCTCGGATCCCCAGTCGAACTGCTCGATGAGCTTGCGTACTTCTGCCAGGTGGCGTGGCTGGTGGGATATCACCAGCACCGCGTTCAGCCGCGCGACGGGCAGCAGCCTGATCGTACCGGCGAACGGTGACTCCCCTTCAGTACCGATCACCTGCTGCAGCTCGCCGGCCAGCGTTGCGGCATCGGCATATTGCAGCGGAAACAGGCCAAATGACATCCCCTTCAGCCAGTCGACATCAAATATCTCGATGGTCTCCAGTATCTGGTCAAGACGATAGCGCGGCCCGGACAGGATCAGCAGGTTGCGCGCAGGATCCACACGGACTGCACTCCCCTTCGGGACAAAAGGCTTGAGGATATCCGCAATATCCCTGGCCGCCACATGCGCAAGCGGCACGATCTGCACACCATAACCGGCGCCACTGCGCAGCGGCCGCCGCCCAACCACCGGCGATTTCGCCTCGCCTTCTGCGCCAGCTATGGGTATTACCTTATACACACCCTGATCCCTGACCAGGGCCGCGGCATTTTGCTCCAACACCGACTCCAGGATGGGCAGCACGGCATCCCGGCCGACCGGACGGGTCGTATGCAGGGTGACCACGCCTTTGACCGTCGGGTCAATCAGGTAGTTTTCCTTCATTATGTCTTCGAAGATCACGCCGATGAATTCCCTGAGACTTGCACTCTCAAAATTCAGGGTCACGTCTCCTGCCGGAAATTCAGCGGCCTCCCGGTCGGCGGCTGTCTGCGTCACGAAGACGCCGGTGCCGATCCTGATATTCGGTCGTGCATCGCTGTCCACCGCATCTGTAGCGAGCGGCCTGAGGGGGGGACTGGCAACGACGTTGGCAGCTTCCGGTGACTGCTGCGCCACCGGGGCAGACCGGGTAACGGGCTGCGGTGGCACTTCAGCGTGCTGCGGCTCATCGCCAGGCTGCGCCGTCGGCAAGGTGGTACAGGAGGTCAGCAGAAGCACGCAAACCAGCGACTTCAGAATACCGATCGGATTAACTTTCATTGGCTTCCCTGTTTCATAGCCGATGCACTATACACACAGCCGCAACAGGCAGTCGTCATACACATCATTACCCGCAGTATGCCTGCAACGACACCTTGCCCAGCCTCCGGCAAACGCGAAATTACCGGTTTTCATTACTTGATCGTAGCGGCATCAGCTTGTAAAGCCTTGAATTTCACCTGTAGTATTAAAATAAGTCAAGCTTGGCGGACTGCACCCGGCGGGAAAGATTGCCTGTTAGCGCCTGGCCCGACCTGTGACAGCTACGGGTTTGCGGGTCATCATCCTGCCCGGGTAGACCGAATAACCGGCCCATGGGCCGGCTTTCATAGTCGCAGAGTGCCTTGTAGCTGAACCGGCCGGCATTCAATGCTGACTACGCGGATGCCGATATCTATTGCTACCCCGGTTCTGCCCGCCGGCTGACGGCCTGCCGGCTCAAGCACCGTCAATGGTTAGCGAATTAATGAATGAATTTTATGCCAGTGGGTTAAATATTACTTAGCATCATACAATTGATCACAAGGCACGCAGTCATGCATTGAGTGGATAGTGCCGAGAGCGACCGAACAACACCAGCAGAATCTTAGGGAATAGAGTGAACGAAGAAGTACGGCAAGCCGTAACAGATGCGGGAGAAGGTACTACCGGCAGCGCAGCTGGCAAGGGGCTGTGCGATCTTCTCATCGAGGCCGGCAAGCTGAGTCTTGACAATGTCAGGCACGCACTGCGCCTGCAAACAGGCCAGGAATCGCATGAACCCATCGGCGCCATTCTGGTCAAGCTGGGATTTGTCACCGAACGCGACGTGGCGCAATGCCTCGCGCAGCAACTCGAACTGCCACTGATCGAAATGAAGGAGTTCCCGGATGAGATTCCACGGGACGAGCGCATCTCTCCCCGGTTCATGCAGGAGAACAAGACACTGCTGCTGGCCGAGGAAGACGATCAGCTGACTATTGTCATGGCTGACCCTCTGAATCGGTATGTTATCGATGCACTGCGCCTGCTCACGGGCAAACAGGTCACGCTGTGTATCGGCATCGCCTCGGACATTGAACAGGCGCTGGAGCAGTATTCCCAGGCTTCGCAAGACAACGACAGCAGCACGGACGCCCGTGATGATTCAGCCAGCTACATCGGCGATGTGGAGCACCTCAAGGAACTTGCCAGCGAAGCCCCGGTCATCAAGCTGGTGAACCTTATTATCAACCGGGCAGCGGAATCCGGCGCCTCGGACATCCACATCGAGCCCTTCGAACACCAGCTCAAGGTACGCTACCGCATCGATGGCCTGTTACGGGAAGCGGACACACCACCGACCGGATCAACCGCCGCAGTCGTATCCCGGGTGAAGATTATGGCGAACATGAATATTGCCGAGCGGCGATTACCGCAGGACGGGCGCTTCAAGGTACGCGCACGCGGCAATGTGATCGACCTCAGGGTTTCGACAGTACCCACACTGCACGGAGAAAGCGTGGTGTTGCGACTGTTGCAACGCAATGATGTGGCCCTGAACTTCGGTCCACTGGGATTCAGCGAGGAGCTGGAACAGCGCATGTACAGGATACTGGCCATGCCGCACGGCATCCTGCTGGTCACCGGCCCGACGGGCAGCGGCAAGACCACCACCCTGTATGCAGCACTCAAACACCTTAATACACCGGAACGCAAGATCCTCACCGTGGAAGACCCGGTGGAATACAATATCGAGGGCGTCAACCAGATCCAGACCAAGCCCCAGATCGGCCTGACGTTCGCCAACGCACTGCGCTCCATAGTCCGGCAGGACCCCGATGTCATCATGATCGGCGAAATGCGCGACGAGGAAACTGCAAAAATAGCAGTGGAGTCCGCGCTGACCGGACACCTGGTTCTCTCAACCTTGCACACCAACAATGCGGCAGGGAGTATTACCCGTCTGCTGGACATGGGTGTCGAGGAATACCTGCTGACCTCCACCGTCAATGCAGTCATGGCACAGCGCCTGGTGCGCACCCTGTGCCCGCATTGTCGCGAAGCGTATACACCAAGACCCGACGTCGTGGAACGCTGGCGACTCCGGCAGCTGGCCGACAGCAGCGATATTACACTTTACCGGGCAACGGGTTGTGACCATTGCTCCGGCACCGGGTATGCCGGACGCAGCGCCATCATCGAACTGCTGGAAATGACAGACACGCTGCGGCAAATGATATTCGACCATGCCGATGCCGGCATGATCATGAAAGCCGCAATGGAGACAGGCATGCGTTCCATGTTCGACGACGGTCTGCTCAAGGCCATTGCAGGAGTTACATCCATTGAAGAGGTCCTGCGTGTGACCAAGGACAGCAGCGAATGAACATGACTGTTAACCGCAGCAAAGGAACCTGTTCGAACCGGTTGCAGTGCATTGCGCCACACCCGGGTGCATCGCACACACGGGGCATCCCGGGGCAGCGCTAGACATGCCCGGCTTCAAGTACAAGGCGGTCGGCACTGACGGTACGGTGATTCACGGCACCCTGGAGGGAAGTGACCGCAATCAGGTGGTCGAGCAACTCCACGCCCTTGGCCAGATCCCGATACGTATCGATGAAACTGCCAGGAAACCCGTCAAGCAACGCAGTCGACCGTTGCGTGGCCGGCGCATCAACGATGATCAGATTACTGCTGCAACCCGTGAACTGGGTACCCTGCTGCATGCAGGCATCCCGCTGGACCGCGCGTTTGGCATCCTGATTTCCCTTGCCGAGGGTGAACGGATGACCGAGGTACTGGGCGATGTTCATGAGCGCATCAAGGGCGGGGCATCGCTGGCCGACGCAATCGAACAGCAAAACGGCATCTTCAGCCCGTTCTACATCAACCTGCTCCGTGCCGGTGAAGCCGGTGGCGCCCTGGATACAGTACTCGAACGACTCGCGGAGCACATGGAACAAAGCAAGCAGGTTCGTGATGCCCTGCTGTCGGCAATGATATACCCTGCCATCCTGGTTTTTGTCGCAGTACTGTCGATCTTTGTCCTGCTTGGCTATGTGGTTCCCCAGTTCACCGAGTTGTTCGAAGGGACCGGTCAGATGCTGCCGCTACCGACCCGGATTACCATCGCGGCTGGCGAGGGCCTCAAGCACTATGGCTGGGTAATGCTGGTAGTGGTCGCCGGTGTCGTCTGGGTGATTCGCCGTCAGCTGCAGATTCCGCGCAAGCGCTATCAGTGGCACGCGCGCATGCTCAAACTGCCACTTGCCGGTGCCATTATCATCAGGGTAGAGGTCGCTCGCTTCGCCCGCACCCTGGGAACATTGCTGCATAACGGTGTCCCGCTCCTGAAGGCGTTGACCATCGTCAAGGACAGCGTCGGCAACCAGGTCATCGCAGACGGCATCGAGCAGGTAGCCGGCAGTCTCAAGGAAGGCCAGAGCCTGGCCACCCCGCTGGCTGAAGCCGCCCGGTTCCCGCCCTTTGCGGTACACATGATTCGCGTTGGCGAAGAATCCGGACGACTGGAAGAAATGCTGCTGCAGGTGGCGACAATCTACGACCGGGAGATTCAAACGAGCATCAAGCGGACCCTGACCCTGCTGGAACCTGTACTCATCCTGGTGCTCGGTGTCATTATTGCAGCCGTCATCATTTCAATACTGATGGCGATACTGGGTATTAACCAGCTGGTTTTCTGACCAACAGGGAAAAGACAGGATATGACATACATACACACAAGACCGGGATACCGGCACACGGGTTTCACGCTCATCGAACTGCTGGTGGTACTGGTCATTCTGGGCCTGCTTGCCGGCCTGGTGGGTCCGCAGATATTACGCTATCTCGGCAGCGCCAGGAGCGACACGGCACGGCTGCAGATTGGTGAGCTGGGCGCAGGGCTTGATCTGTTTCACCTGGAGGTCGGCCGCTACCCGACAACAGATGAAGGCCTCATTGCCATTGTCGAGGAACCGACCGGCGTTGCCAACTGGCACGGCCCCTATCTGAAGAAAAAGCAGATCCCCAACGACCCCTGGGGTAACGCCTATCACTATCGCTCGCCAGGGGAAAATGGTGCATATGATCTTTATTCACTTGGCAATGACAATATGGAAGATGGCGAAGGCGAAGCGGCGGACATTGTCAGCTGGTGAACGTACAGTGCAATCGTCGCGGCCTGTATCAGCGCGGATTCACACTGCTCGAACTGCTGGTCGTGCTGCTCATCGTGGGCCTGCTGACTGCATTGATACCCGCGTTGTTTTCCGGTGCGGTCCCCGGGACAAAACTCAAGGGCGCCGCACGCGATCTGGCGGCAACCCTGCACTATGCACGCAGCCAGGCAATCACAAGGAATACGGTAACGGAAGTGCACCTGGACCACGAGTCACCGCAATACAACATCGGTAGCGAGCGGACTCACACCATTCCGGCAGGCATCAGCATGGGCATAAAACAAAGGGTACAGACCAATGCACCGGAACCGGCACATCAGGTCGTGAAGTTTTTCCCTGATGGCAGTTCCAGCGGAACGCAAATTACTCTGCAAAGCGCGGACCGGGGCTATCGACTCGATGTGGACTGGTTGACCGGCAGGGTTACCATAGAGGATACGGAATATAATGCGCAGTAGACGCTCCACAAGCGGCTTCACGCTCATTGAAGTACTGGTCGCCTTCATGATCTTGACGCTGTCCCTGACCGTGTTGTTCAGGATCTTCTCCGGCGGCCTGGGAAATGTCACGGCATCCGGCGATTACACCCGCGCTGTGCAAATAGCGGAATCCCGTCTGGCAGCTGCCGGCGTGAGCGATCCACTGTTTCCGGGCGTGACCTACGGGGATGTTGCAGGATCATTCAACTGGCAGCGTGCAGTCGAGCACTATGTTCCCCGCGGCGAGAGTGCATACGAGCTCGGCCCCCTGGCAGCGTATCGGGTTACCGTCGAGGTGAGCTGGACACGGGACGGCCGTGAAAAACTGCTGACGCTCAGTAGCGTACGCCTGCAAAAAGCGACCGTTACCGGCGGAGCCGGCTGATGGCAGACCGCGCCGCAGCAACACATAACACATGCCCGTGCCACGCCCGGCAGCGCGCTGGCGGGTTCACCCTGCTGGAGGTAATGGTAGCGATCCTGCTGCTGACGATCATTATGTCCACGTCCTACGGTGCACTGCGCCTGGGTGCACGCAGCTGGGAGGCAGGTATCACACGGGCTCACGAGACCGGAGACTTTCGCTCTGCAGCTGGTTTCCTGTATCGACAAATCAACCAGGCGGTAGCCATGACCTGGCCCGGGGAGAATGCCGGGCGCATCACTTTTTCGGGCAGACATGATCGGCTGCAGTTTATCGGGCCGGCTCCGCAACAGCAGGAATACGCAGGTCTGTTTGAGTACACACTTGCAGTGAAAACACAGGGCTCTGACAAACAGTTGGTATTGTCATACGTGCCGTTCAATCCAGGCGGCGAGAATTTCCAGACACCGGAACCTGATCAACAACAGGTCCTGGCACAGAACCTGTCGGCCGTGGCATTTGAATATTACGGGATTAACACCGTCACTGGCGCCAGAACGACGACTGCCAAAGCTGCCTGGCACCGGCAATGGGCACCGGATGCAGCGGATTTTCCGCAACTAATAAGGATCCTCGTACAGGCGGACCCTGCCGAGTCGCAATGGCCCGAGTTGATCATTGCCATACGCGCCCGTCAGCCATCATGATCCGGCCTGATTGCAATAAGCACGGGTGCCTGTTCAATAACGGAAAGTGTTATTCAGTCGCCTGCACACTTTCCGGCCCAGGACAGCGAAACACATGAATATGCAACCGCACATTACCGGCAGACAACACGGCATCGCACTGGTGATCGTACTCTGGCTGGTGGTACTGCTCACAGTGATCGGCTCCAGTCATGCTCGTAATGTGCATATCGAAACCCGCCTCGCCTTCAACCAGCTTGAAGTTGCCAGGGCACACGCACTGGCTGAATCCGGCATCAGTCATGCAATCCTTGAACTGTTCAACAGCAACATCACGGAACGCTGGCGGATCGACGGTACTGTCAATATGCTCAGATTCGACCAGGGCGCCGTTAACGTGAGCATTCGTCACGCCAGCGGACTGCTTGATCTGAATTCAGCTAGTGCACTGCAGCTTGATGCACTGCTTGCCGGTGCAGGACTCGATGATGCCGCACGGCCGCAACTGGTTGATGCCATTCTTGACTGGCGCGACCCGGACAACCTGCGACACCTGAACGGAGCCGAAGACAGCGACTATCAACATGCCGGCTTCGACTGGGGTAGCCGCGACGGACCCTTTGCCAGCGTGGACGAAATACGTTATGTATTGGGTATGACAAACGCGCTTTTCACCCGCCTGGCCCCCTACCTGACGGTTTTTTCCGGGAGCAGCGAAATCAACCTGGAGTATGCGCCTGCATGGTTATACACGGCACTCACCGGCAGCGACCACGAGCTCGCAACCGATGCGCCATTGAGTGCCGCACCGAACAATGGCACGTACCACATAAATTCCATCGCCACCACCAACGCAGGTTCAATCGTACACCTGGAAGCCGTGGTAAGGACTGCAGCGTCAGGCAGCCTGCCCTATACCGTCCTTGCGTGGCGACTACCGGCCGTCGCAGAAAATAACGGCACCTGAACAAGACACCGGAAATGGAACTCACCCGCAAAAATGTCCGTCAACTGTTCAATGCCAGACTATGGCCGGGCATCACTGCCTTCTGGTCCTGGTGGAGTTCTGAATTGCTTGCCATGCTCCCGGAACAGGCGCGCAATGCCCTGAAGCCCGCCGGCACAAGCCTGCTCCTTGAACTCAACGGGACGGGTGTGGTGGCAAGTCGTGGCTCGACCCATGCCGGAGAACCCGTGGCAAACTTTCCGGTTGCTGCCGGAAACAAGGCGCCTGTCATCGCAGTCGATGATAATGTACTGGACGATGTACGCGAAATCGTACTGTGTCTGCCACGCGACAAGGTGTTAATAAAGCCCCTTAAATTACCACTCGCCACGGAGGAAAATCTGTGTGAGGTACTTGCCTTCGAGATGGACCGCCAGACACCCTTCACGGCCGAGCAGGTCTATTATGATTTTGCAGTAACCGCGCGCCATCCCAGGGAACAAACCCTCGAACTCTCCCTTGTCCTGACGCCTCGTCAGGAACTGGACGAAATTCTCACCGCACTTGCAGATCGCGGGATTCATCCGGACCTGGTTACGGTAAATTCCGACAACACAGACGAACTTCGCAATGTGAACCTGCTTCCGGAAAAACATCGAAGCCGCAAGACGGTTACACCACAGCTTATCAATATAATGATCGGAATAATGGCACTGGTGCTGCTGACCGGTGCGGTATCCCTGCCGCTGCTGGGTCAGCGACACAAGATTAAGATGCTGGAACCGCTGCTGGAGACAGCGGAGACGAAGGCAAAAGTAGCCGGCAGATTGCGGGACAAAGTCGACGGACTAAAAGCGGAATCCCGGTTCCTGGTTAACAAAAAACAGTCGACTCTGCTGGTACTGCAGGTCATGGATGAAGTTACCCGCATACTCCCGGACGACAGCTGGGTATTCCAGATGCAGATCAGGGGACCAGAGGTCCAGATCCAGGGACAGTCTGCATCCGCGGCAGCGCTTATCCCGCTCATTGAATCCTCCGACATTCTGCACAACGCAAGATTCCGCTCCCCTGTGACCCAGGCGCCGAGATCGAATCTGGAACGGTTTCACCTGTCGGCCACTACCATGGCACCGACACCATGATTCACACACTGAATAAAACGCAACGTCGCTGGCTGGCACTGGCAATTCTGTTGCTGTTCCTGGGCGGCATACTCAGTGTCACGGCATTACCGGTCTGGCTGGCAAGCAGATCCAACCAGAATATAATTGCCGATATGGAGAACCGTCTTGATCATATGCGCCGGGCCGCGACAATCAGCACCAGCCTCCGTCCGCAATATGAACAACTCAGTCGCTGGCATGGAAGCAACACTCAATATCTGAAAAGTAACAGTATTGAACTTGCTGCTGCGGAACTGCAGCGGCTTGTCAAGCGCATTGCCGTCGCCAACAATACAAAGATCCTGAGTACCCAGATCCTGGCTACCGGACGTAACGAGGAGAACACACGTGTTGTGCTGAAGGTACGCATGAATGGTGAGCTGGAGAGCATCGTCCGCCTCTTCCATGCACTGGAAACCGGCGAGCCCTACCTGTTTCTTGACAATGTAACCATCAAGGCCAGTGGTGGCCGGCGCAGTCAACGCAAAGTTTCCACGCGCAGAAATCTGGACGTTGATCTCGAGCTGGCCGGATACTTGCAGAGCTCATTATGAAACAAGTTTTGCCCGGTAATCGACTGACACGCATCCTGCTGGCTGCCAGCGTAGTACTCGCCGTGATACTGGCGTTCGAATGGTATCTGATGCAACGCACCACTACCGATATCTGGCAAACACCACCACCAGGGGCTTCTGCAAGCAACACACTTGCAACGGCAGTCTATTCCGCGCCGGGTATTGAGGTATTTGACGAGATTCTCGATCGCCCGATGTTTATCGAGGGCCGTGAGCCACCGCAAGAAACTGACAATGCACAGGCACCAACCACCGCCGCAAAACCCGCTCACTTTAACCTGCTGCTGGAAGGTGTTGCCATCACACCCGAAACCCGGGTCGCGGTAGTACGCGAAATCAGCACCAAAAAGCTGCTGCGCCTGGCAGAAGGTACAGAACACCAGGGCTGGAAGCTCGAGCACGTCAGCACGGCGGGTGTAACTTTCACACAGGATCAGGAGGTACGCGAACTTACTCTGGAAATCGATACCAACCCGGGAAATCGCCGGCAGCTCTTTAATATACCTGCCAAACGGCCAAACATCGCCGGGGAACCCGTCACCCTGGAACAGATTCAACTCAAGAAAAACACTGGCACGGCGGGCGCAACTTTCACACAGGATCAGCAGGTACGCGAACTTACTCAGGAAATTGACAGCAACACAGGAAATGCCCGGCAGCCCGATAATACCCCCGCCAAACGGCCAAACATCCTGGAACAGATTCAACTCAAGAAAAACGCTCCGCCTACTACTGCTCCAGCGAACATTCCGGCGCCCTGACAGGCACCATGGACCGGCGAAGCCCCTTGCCGACTAGCCCTCTTTGAAGATCCAGACGTTGTCGATGCCGAGCGATTGCTTGATGATTGCCGAGTTTTCCATGGCCATTGACCGGCTGTCGAAGCCGGTGACCTGCAGGCGCCAGTGGCGCGTTCCCTGGATCTCGACCTCCTCGATTCCGGTCGTTATGTTCTGATTATTTGCCCTGACAGCCAGCGAATTGAGGTCGGTCCTGTCGATGGAGGACATCAGGTTGATGACCCAGGGAGCATGACAGCCGCGGTGTTGCTCCTGTCGTGTATATCCTGTAACCGGGATTGCTGCGTTTACGGTGTTTGCAGGAATACCAGGCTCGGTAGCTATACTTTCCTCCGGTGGTGTGCCCTCCCCGGGTTCAGCATCAGGCACAGGACCAGGGTCCGGCACTGACGGCTCCGGCTCGACAGCGGTGATATTCACCGACGCCGTCGCTAGCACACCCGGACCGGCGTCTCCGGTCGCACCACTTTGTAGGCTATCTGTAAGGTTTGCCGGAATGCTGTTGGAATACCTTACACTTTAACTATGTGCGACACCTTTACCTATGAGCTAATAGACTGAATGTGAGGTAATTATTTAATTGGGCATAATATTTGCTTGTATTAAATAGACTGTCTAGGCGGCCAAGGATATTAATTATTCTGGCTGAAAAAAAACGATAACTGGATTTACGGAGAATCACAAGTCAATGAAAATCAGGAATATCCTAATCGGTATAGCATTACTCGCATCGGGAACGGCAAATGCCGTGACGGTATTTGCGCCAACCGATGGAGACGTAAACTTTATACTTTCATCGCTCCCGGCCGGCACAACGCTCGCCATCTTCGACGACTCCGATCAGACGTTCATCGGCAGCAACCTTGATGTACCTATACCCCAGCTTGTGGCTTTCACCGGCCCTTTTAGCGGTGACTTCACCGCCACCAATGAAGCCGCAGCCACGCTGACACTGACCGGCTCAGACAATTTCATCCTTGGAATCTCGATGGATGGTGGTGCCAGCTGGAGCGGTGACACCTCTGTGACACTTATAGGCGCAAATTCCTACGCTGTAGGCTTCATTAACGGCACCGTCCTGGAAGTTGACGTTCAAGTCATACCGGTCCCTGCGGCCGTCTGGCTGTTCGGTTCCGGTCTTCTGGGGCTAGTTGGAATCGCACGGAGAAGGAAAACGGCGTAACCGTTAACGCAGTATAATTGAAACGGCTCCTTCGGGAGTCGTTTTGGTTTGCGCTGTACTTCCGGGTTTGGCCGAAAACTGACATTCAGTAATTTAATATTTCTCTACGCTAGAAATGCAAAAGGCCCACAGACTTGTGTAAGCCTTTGAGCAATATGGGGCGCGCCCGGAAGGATTCGAACCTCCGACCGCCTGGTTCGTAGTGTTCCGGCTGAAATCGCATACCTCATTGTAATTCTATACTTTTATCTGACTTACACTGTCCAATAAAATCAGCCTGTTTGGCCTTATTTACCTGTATTCGGGGTTATTTGGCGCCACCTATTGGACAGTTAATTGTCCATTGCTTTTAACGTCTCTAATCGCTTTACGTAATAAGACACTCGTAGGGAATCTTCAGGCCTTCGTGCAATTTTCGGATCATTGTTAGCGTCAGATTTCGCTTTTTACTCAGCACCTCAGACACACGTCCACTTGTCCCGATATAAGGCTCCAGATCTTTACGCGACAAGCTGTTCTGCTCCATCAAGAACTTGATCGCCTCTATTGGGTCAGAGACAGGAATTGCATAGTGTTCATCTTCATATTTCTCAACGATCAGCATCAAGACATCCAGCTCATCGCCTCTTGGTGTATTGGGTTTTGCACCCCACAGCTCATCGATGCGCATTAACGCACGACTCAGCTCACGGTCATTTTTAACAGGCTTAAGTTTCATAATGAACCTCAAATATTTTCAATATCCTCGATCTCGTCATATTCCTTATGGGTCCCCACAAAGCGAATAAGCATTCCATGCCGAACATAATCCATAAGCACAACAATTCTGTATTTGTTACCGCATAGATTAAAAACTACACGGTTGTTCTTTAAGATGCTCGCATTACGCAAGTCTGCCTTTAATTTGTGTGGCGTATTCCATTTTGCCGTTGCACAGTAGTTGTACCACTCTGTCATTTGCTTCTTTGCATCTTTGTATTTCGGGCTACTCTCCCAAAATTCCCGCAGCATGGACTTTGCGATCACCCTCATTGGCATACCCTAGCATGCTCCCACCATGGGAGCAAGCAGGAATATCCCAATTTGGGAGGTATTTACTTCAGACCGTTGGCGTTTTGCCAGGGACATGGCAGGGAGTTCAGGATTGAGGAAAACACCGCAGGCAGTACAGAAGTACCCTAAGGAGTTGTCCGACCAACTGGTTTTTAACCAGGTAGTCCGGTTAACAGTTAACCCGTTGTTTTCGTGAGAACTGGAAAAAGGCAGGATAAAAACAGCAAGTAGAAAAGACCTGTGAAGTCTTCTCTAACCTGCTGTTTATACTTGAATGGCGCGCCCGGAAGGATTACTCGGGGCTCACGCCCCTCGCCCTTCGGGCCGTCGTCGCTACGCTCCGGCGTTCAACCGACTTCCAGTCGGTTGTCGAACATCAATTGATTTCGTCGGAGGTTCGAATCCCACAACCATACCGCACAAACCAATAGACCCGCCGATGGCGGGTCTATTGGTTTGTATGGCGCGCCCGGAAGGATTCGAACCTCCGACCGCCTGGTTCGTAGCCAGGTACTCTATCCAGCTGAGCTACGGGCGCAATAAATTGGAGAAAGGGATTATACAGAAAACCCGTTCTTTGTCATGGCAGTGACAATAAAAAGGATTTGGCGGAGAGGGAGGGATTCGAACCCTCGATGGGCTTTTAACCCATACTCCCTTAGCAGGGGAGCGCCTTCAGCCACTCGGCCACCTCTCCGGATAAAACAAACTTTCGTCTGACCAGTGCTTCGTCCAGCACCGGTCGGGATTACTCGGCCTGCCGGCCTCGCCCCTTCGGGGTCGCCGTCGCTTCGCGACGACGCTGTCTCGCGCCTGCGGCGCTCGGCTCGAACCCTCGATGGGCTTTTAACCCATACTCCCTTAGCAGGGGAGCGCGTTACTCCGGGCATCCTGCCCTCCGCCCTTCGGGCCAGCATCGCTACGCTCAGCTGTTCCAAATCGCTCCCGGCGATTTGGTCAGCCACTCGGCCACCTCTCCAGGAAATTACCTTGTAACCGGCAAACCGCTATTATAACGGGCATTGCCCGTCAGTGCCTGCCCGTCTGCCGCGCTGGATTATAGCGGGAACCGTGCGCAGAATTCCAGAACCGCTGTTTTGGGAGGTATCTTGTGGAGGTAACTCGAAAATAAACAGGTCGTCGCGCAAAAGCGTGACGGCCTGTTTCAGCATGCATGACCAACACCGGCCGACCATTATCGGCTGCCGATTGTTTTAGTTGGTACCGTTTTTCTGGCTCTCCTCGAGCTTGATTCGGTCAAAGATCTCTTCGCGGTGAACGGCAACATCTTTGGGCGCATTCACACCGATCCTGACCTGGTTGCCTTTGACGCCAAGCACGGTAACCGTTATTTCGTCACCGACCATCAAGGTCTCACCCACTCTTCTCGTAAGTATCAACATGCTTAACACTCCTTTTTCTAATTTAGACCTTTTAGGGGCATCTTTATTATTCTGAGGCGCTGCAGCCCTTTGCCTGGGCCATCTATACGCATTACAACGAAGTGATTATATATTAAAGTAGTTAAAGAAAATAATTAGACCAGTTCCATTACACGCGTTGTGGTAATTTACGGGCTTCAGCCCCTGATTTCAGGCGGCTGATCCAGTTCAAAAGCGTCGTGCAGCGACCGAACGGCGAGTTCGAGGTATTTCTCGTCGACCACGACCGATATCTTGATCTCGGAGGTGGAAATCATTCGGATATTGACACCTTCCCTGGCCAGCGTCCCGAACATGGTCGAGGCAATGCCTGCGTGCGAGCGCATACCGACGCCAACCAGTGACACTTTAACAATCTTGTCATCGCCCAGGACTTCCCGCGCGCCCAGTTCACTGGCTATGCGCTGCAGGATTTCCAGTGCCCGCGCATAGTCATTGCGGTGCACAGTGAAGGTAAAGTCGGTGGTCGCCCCATCCGGCGCCACGTTCTGCACGATCATGTCCACTTCAATATTGGCATCGGCAATCGGCCCCAGCAGCTGGTGTGCGACGCCCGGTGTATCCGGCACACCCAGTATTGTCAGTTTCGCTTCATCACGATTGAACGCAATCCCGGAAATCAGTGCCTGTTCCATCTCTTCATCCTCATACGTGATCAACGTGCCCTCGCCTTCCTCGAACGAGGACAACACGCGTAACGGCACGTTGTAGCGGCCGGCAAAACTGACCGACCGGATTTGCAATACCTTGGAACCCAGGCTGGCCATCTCCAGCATTTCCTCAAAGGTAATCCGCGTCAGGCGACGCGCCTCGGGCACCACCCGCGGGTCCGTTGTATACACCCCGTCGACATCGGTATAGATCTGGCACTCATCGGCCTTCAGTGCCGCCGCCAGTGCCACCGCCGTGGTATCCGAGCCACCCCGTCCCAGCGTGGTGATATTGCCGTCCTCGTCGACACCCTGGAAACCGGCCACGACCACGACCCGCCCCAGGGCAAGATCGGCATGGATGCGCTGGTCATCGATTTCGCGAATCCTGGCCTTGTTGTGTGCACTGTCGGTGCGAATGTGTACCTGCGACCCGGTATAGGAACGGGCTGCACAGCCGCGTTCTTCCAGCGCCATGCTGAGTAACGCAATGGTCACCTGCTCGCCGGTCGATAACAGCACGTCCAGTTCACGCGGAACCGGTCGGGCCGAGATTTCACCGGCCAGTTCCAGCAGGCGATTGGTCTCGCCGCTCATTGCCGAGACAACGACAACGACGTCATTACCCTGCTCGCGCCACTTGATGACCTTGTCGGCAACCGCGCCGATGCGTTCTGTCGAACCCACCGAGGTGCCACCGTATTTTTGAACTATCAATGCCATAATTTTTTCATGCCGTCATTGCGAGCGTAGCGTGGCAATCCCGTAACCTTGTAGCAATCGTCTGGAGATTGCTTCGTCACCTGGTTCCTCACAATGACGGTTGTTTCTCTCTCTGCAATTAGCCTAACTGTTCCCTGACCCAGCCTTCGACACTCGCCAGTGCGGCATCGAGTGCGGCGGGATTATTGCCGCCCGCCTGCGCCATGTCAGGCCGCCCGCCACCCTTGCCGCCAACCTGCGTGGCGACTGCATTGACCAGCTCACCGGCCTTCAGGCGTGCCGTCTGGTCTTTGGTGACACCGGCCACCAGGCTGATCTTGTCGCCGTCGACCGTTGCCAGTACGACCGCCGCCGATCCCAGCTTGTTCTTCAACTGGTCCAGCGTATCGCGCAGCACACGCGAGTCGGCACCGTCCATGCGGGCGGCCAGTACCTGGACGCCGTCGATTTCCACCGCCTGACCCGCCAGGTCACTGCCCTGGCTGCTGGCCATTTTGTTTTTTAGCTGCTCGAGCTCTTTCTCAAGCGCACGTGTTTTGTCCACCAGCGCAGCCACCCGTTCACCGGCATCCTCGCGGCTACCCTTGAGCAGGCCGGCAATATCCGCCAACCGGTGTTCGCTGTCGCGTACCCACTGCAATGCGCCATCGCCGGTCACTGCCTCGATACGCCGCACCCCGGAGGCAATACCGGTCTCCGCCGTGATCTTGAACAAACCGATATCACCGGCATGCGCTACGTGGGTGCCGCCGCACAACTCAACGGAAAACTCGCCGATGGACAGCACGCGCACTTCATCACCGTACTTCTCGCCAAACAGCGCCATGGCGCCTGACTGCACGGCATCATCCATCGACATCAGCCTTGTTTGTGCCTGCGCATTGGCGCGGATCTGCGCATTCACCATGGACTCGATTGCCTCGAGCTGTTCCGGCGTCACCGGTTCATAGTGCGAGAAATCGAAACGCAGGCGCTCCGGTCCGACCAGCGATCCCTTTTGCTGCACATGGTCGCCCAGCACGGTTCGCAGCGCGGCATGCAGCAGGTGTGTACCTGAATGATTGAGTACTGTCGCCTGGCGGTGCTGCACATCAACCATCGGCCTGACGCGATCACCCACCTTGAGCTGACCACGCTCCAGTGTGCCGATATGCACAAACGCCGAACCGCCCTGCTTTTGCGTATCCTGCACGGCAAACCTTGCCGATTCCGTTTCAATCGCACCGCGGTCGCCGACCTGTCCACCGGACTCGGCATAAAACGGCGTGGCATCCAGCACGACCTGGCCGGCCTGGCCGGCCGACAGCGCTTCAACCTGTGCACCGTCATGCACCAGTGCAACCACGCTCGCCTCACCATCAAGGTGTTCGTAACCGGTAAACGCCGTGGCGACATCCAGCTGCAGGTCGCCACCCTGTGCGGCACCGAACTGGCTGGCGGAACGCGCGCGTGCACGCTGCGCGTCCATTGCCGCGTTGAATCCTTCCTCGTCAATCTCAAGACCACGCTCGCGGGCAATGTCTGCGGTCAGGTCGCGGGGAAAACCATAGGTGTCATACAATTTAAATACCGTGTCACCGGCGATAACCGTGCCCTGCATCTTTGCCAGGTCTTCCTCAAGCAGCCGCATACCCTGCTCAAGCGTCTCGGCGAAGCGTTCTTCTTCCACGGACAGGATGCGTTCGACATGGGCGCGGTTATCGCGCAGTTCCGGGTAAGCATCGCCCATGACATCACACAGCGGCGCCACCAGTTTGTAGAAGAATGCGTCGTTGATACCCAGCTTGTAGCCATGGCGCACGGCGCGACGAATGATACGGCGCAGCACATAGCCACGCCCCTCGTTCGACGGCAACACCCCATCGACAATCAGGAACGCACAGGATCGAATGTGATCGGCAATAACCCGCAGCGAGTTATTGTCGTGATCATCAATCGAGGCAATGGCGCCGGCCGCTTTTATCAGGTGCTGAAACAGATCGATGTCGTAATTGGTATGCACACCCTGCATAACCGCAGCAAGACGCTCGAGTCCCATGCCGGTATCAACCGACGGCTTCGGTAACGGGTTCAGTGTCCCGCTGCTGTCACGGTCGTACTGCATGAACACCAGGTTCCAGATCTCGACGTAACGATCGCCGTCTTCTTCCGGTGTGCCCGGCGGGCCACCCGCGATCTCCGCACCGTGATCGTAGAATATTTCCGTGCAGGGACCACAGGGACCGGTATCGCCCATCGACCAGAAATTATCGGACTGGTATTGCGCACCACCCGGCTTGTCACCGATGCGCGTAAAGCGCTCTGCACTGACGCCGATTTCCTTGAGCCAGATATCGGCGGCCTCGTTATCCTGCTCGTAAACCGTGACCCACAGTTTTTCCGCCGGCAACCCCATTTCCTTCGTCAGGAACTCCCAGGCGTAGACAATCGCCTCGCGTTTGAAGTAGTCGCCAAAACTGAAATTGCCGAGCATCTCGAAGAAGGTGTGATGGCGTGCGGTATAACCCACGTTCTCGAGATCATTGTGTTTACCGCCGGCGCGTACACAACGCTGGCTGGAGGTTGCACGCGAATGCGCGCGCACGGTCTTGCCGGTAAATACGTCCTTGAACTGCACCATCCCGGCGTTGACGAACAGCAACGTCGGATCATCCGCCGGCACGAGCGAACTGGAGGCCACGACCTCGTGGTCGCGCGCCCTGAAGTAGTCCAGGAAGGCCTGGCGGAGTTCTGCGCTGGTTTGCATTCGGGAATTTACTGGCCTGTTCTGTTCAGGCTTTATTATTCAGTGATTTGGACCGGATTGGAACACTTCACAGAAGAAAATTGGGGACAGGCAACGTTTTCCGCTGGCGGGCCGTATGCAATACGCCGGGCCAGGCTGGAAAACGTGGTCTGTCCCCGGATTAATCTCAGCTGCATTCCCGCCAGCCGTCATTCCCCCGCCGTCATTCCGCAGCCGCATCCCGCGAGCGATCCAGCCGTCATTAGGCAGCGCTTCCGACGAACTAGCCGTAAGTACGCGAGCGCTTGCCCGCGAACAAATCTAGGCTGTTCGCTGGCAAGCCCGCTCCTACATGGAATTGACTGCGCGCATCGTCTCAATTCAGACTGCAGCAACGGGCCCATCAACTCCCAATTGCTTTTTCACTACCATCCCTGAAGGCCTGCCTGATCTGCTCGGGGGTAAAACCACGCTGCTGCAGGAAGCGCATTTGCCGGCTGCGCTCACGGAAATCGTGCAGGGATATCGGACCCGTACTTGCGCTCACGCACCTCGATAACCAGGCCGGACCATTCACCGCTGTAGCGCGCAATACTGGCTTCGATCAGGCCTTCGTCAATTCCACGTTCGCGCAACTCGGCCCGGATCTTGTGTGGACCGGAGCCGCGCTGGTAACGCGAGTGGACAAATGCCTCGGCAAACCGTTCATCGCTGAGCAGGTTATCCTCGATCAGCCCGGCCAGGGCCTCGGCGACGACCGCCGCCTCGAAGCCCTTCGCAACCAGCTTGGCCGCCAGCTCCTGCTCACCGTGCTCGCGGCGCGCCAGGCTATCCATGGCGGACTTGCGAACATTTGCCGGTGTCTGGTCTGTATCAGGCCTCTGCTTCTTCAAGTGCCGCTTCGTCCTCGACAACCGGTGCGGGTTTATCCAGCAACTCCGCACGGATCTTCGCCTCGATTTCGCCGGCGATATCCGGGTTCTGCTTCAGGAATTCGCGCACGTTGTCCTTGCCCTGGCCGATGCGGTCCTCCCCGTAGCTGTACCAGGCGCCGGATTTTTCGACGAAACCCAGTTGCACGCCGATGTCGATCAGCTCGGCCTCGCGTGAAATGCCCTCGCCATAGAGGATCTGGAACTCGGCCTTCTTGAAGGGCGGCGCCATCTTGTTCTTCACCACCTTGACGCGTGTCTCGTTACCGGTGATCTCGTCGCCCTTCTTGATGGCGCCGATACGACGGATGTCGAGTCGCACAGAGGAATAGAATTTCAGCGCATTACCACCGGTGGTCGTTTCCGGGTTGCCGAACATGACACCGATCTTCATGCGGATCTGGTTAATGAAGATCACCATGGTGTTGGAGCGCTTGATGTTGCCGGTCAGCTTGCGCAGCGCCTGTGACATCAGGCGGGCCTGCAGGCCCATGTGCGAATCGCCCATGTCGCCCTCGATCTCCGCCTTCGGCGTCAGCGCCGCCACCGAGTCGACCACCACGACATCGACGGAACCGGAACGTACCAGCATGTCGGTAATTTCCAGTGCCTGCTCGCCGGTGTCCGGTTGCGACACCAGCAACTCGTCAACATTGACGCCGAGCTTTTCGGCATACGCCGGGTCGAGCGCATGTTCCGCATCGATAAAGGCAGCGGTACCGCCGATCTTCTGCGCCTCGGCAATCACCTGCAATGTCAATGTCGTTTTACCCGACGATTCCGGACCGTAGATTTCAATCACGCGCCCGCGCGGCAGGCCGCCGATACCGAGTGCGATATCGAGACCGATAGAACCCGTGGAAATGGCATCGGCCGCTCCGACCGCGGGGACATCACCCATGCGCATGACGGCACCCTTGCCGAACTGCTTTTCAATCTGTCCCAGTGCTGCGCTCAATGCCTTGCGTTTATTATCGTCCATCTGGCCCCTCCGGTTATGTTCATGGCGCATCCTCCCTGACCCGCCGGTCGGGCGGATTATCACACATTCACTGCGCGCCCTCTAGCGTCCAGCGCCGAAGTACCCGGTAACTGACACCAATATCAGAATTGACTGACTGGACCAGGCAGAAACTGCTGACCGGCCAGTCGATGGCCGGCGCCTCCCCGGCCGGCAAGGCCGCGCTGCACTTGCGCGCCAGCGTGATGTGCGCCTGGAAATCACGCCGGTCGACTGGCACACCACAGGCATCGAAAGCAGCGCGAATAGCCGTCACCAGCGCCCCTAATTCATTCGGCACCTGTGTCGGCCCCATCCACAGCAATCGCTGCCGGTGCCAGTAGCCCAGGTGATCGATCTGTAATTGAAAGGGCTCGACCGCCACGGTCTCGGCCTGTGCCTCAAGACAGCGACAGACCTCATTGGTGACCGACCCGGCAAAACCCAGTGTCAGGTGGATATTGTCGGCCGGCACCCGGCGGATACGCTTGCCCACTAAACTGCTGGCATACCAGTCACAGCGGATGCGCACCGCATCCTCCGGCCATAGCGCAAAAAACAGGCGGCGCGTGGCTTCAGCCATCGCCGGGCTGCCGGACCAGTTGACTGAGCGCATAGCGCACGGCACTGCGGCGCACCGCCTCGCGATCGCCTTCGAAATGGCAGGTCATGACCTGGACGTCACCGCCGCGTTCCGCAAAGGCAAAGCAGACGGTCCCGACCGGCTTGCCAGGGCTACCGCCACCGGGGCCGGCAATGCCGCTGATGGCCACGGCAATATCCGCAGGGCTGTGCGACAGGACCCCCTGTGCCATTTCCCGCACAACGGCTTCACTGACTGCACCGTACTCAGCCAGCGTGGCGGCATCGACACCGAGCATTTCCCGCTTGGCGTCATTGCTGTAGGTGACGAAGCCGCGCTCGAACCAGCCGGAGCTGCCACTGATATCGGTCAGGCACTTGGCCAGCCAGCCACCGGTGCAGGATTCAGCAACAGCAAGCCGCTTTCCTCTATCAAGCAACAACTTGGCGAGCCTTTCTGATAATTCTTTTAATTCGGACATGCAGTCTTCTCCGCCCTTCCCGGCTGAATGAACACGCTACCGCCTACGATACACAATTGTCTTCACCGCGCACTATTACAGGGTGGCGGTGCGCCGCCTGGCGCGTGAGAGGCTGGCCTGCGTCATGCTGGCGCTGCTGGCCGAAATCAAGGACAGCAATGCGCCTCCTTATAGGGTGACCCACTCAAACCAACCGTCATTCCCGCGCAGGCGGGAATCCAGCCCGTCAGGCTTGAGATGACGATGAATATGTAATGATTCCGTTCAACTTTGTGCTTCACTCATCTGATTTAAATACAGCATTTTCTTTTAAGGCTGGATTCCCGCCTGCGCGGGAATGACGGGGTTGCTGGTTTCCCCAGCACGGGAATGACATCGGCACGCTGTTAGCGATCTTCGCGGATGCGATCCGCTCCTACAGGCCCACCTCCACGCCTGCAAGCAGACCAACAGTTTGCAGGGCGCTTCGCAAGCGCGAATAGAAAGGCTAAACTCCCCCGCCATGACCGCCGCGCACACTCCCATGATGCAGCAATACCTGGGCATCAAGGCCGAGCACCCCGACATCCTGCTGTTTTATCGCATGGGCGACTTCTACGAGCTGTTCTTTGGGGATGCGAAGCGCGCCGCCTCACTCCTCGACATTACATTAACTTCACGCGGTAAATCCAACGGGGACTCGATTCCCATGGCCGGCGTCCCGGTGCATGCGATTGATCAATACCTCGGTCGACTGGTGCGCCAGGGTGAATCCGTGGCGATCTGTGAACAGGTCGGCGACGTCGCCACCGCCAAGGGACCGGTCAAGCGCGAGGTGGTGCGCATCGTCACGCCCGGCACGTTGACCGAGGAGGCCCTGCTGAATGACCGCCAGGACAACCTGCTGGTCGCCCTGCACAGCGCGATGACTGCTGGGGTATCGCCGCCCTGGATCTCTCGGCTGGACGCTTCTGTGTGCAGGAAGCCACCGGTAATGAGGCGCTGCTGGGTGAAATCCAGCGCCTGCATCCGGCCGAGATAATTGTCAACGAAGCCATCACGTTGCCGCCCGAACTTGCACAGGATCCTCGCCTGCGTAACCAGCCGGCCTGGCTGTTCGAGACCGACAGCGCGCGCCGCCAGCTGAATGCACAATTCGGCACGCACGACCTGGCCGGGTTCGGCTGCGAGACGCTGCACGCCGCCATCGGTGCTGCCGGCGGCCTGTTGCAGTACGTCGCCAATACGCAGCGCACCGCCCTGCCGCATATCCGCGGACTGGCCGTCGAGAACCGCAACGACAGCCTGGTACTGGACGCCGCCACCCGCCGTAACCTTGAACTGGAACATTCCAGCACCGGCACCGAGCAACATACGCTGGTCGGCGTCCTCGACCGCACCGCCACGGCCATGGGCGGACGCCTGCTGCGACGCTGGCTACACCGACCGCTACGTGACCACTCTGTGCTGGAGCAACGGCTGCAATGCATCGACAGCCTGATTGCAGCAGACAACTACCCGGCACTCATCGAGACCCTGCGTGGCTGCGCCGACATCGAGCGCATCCTGTCCCGCATTGCCCTGAAGTCGGCACGTCCGCGCGACCTGTCCGGCCTGCGTGACAGCCTGGCACTGTTGCCTGACCTGCAGGCGCAACTGTCGGCCAATACCGACCCGCTGATCCGGCGGCTCTCAACCGACATCGGCACGCACACAGGCACGCATGCCCTGCTCGCGTCAGCCATTCGGGAAACACCGCCCGTGCTGCTGCGCGACGGCGGCGTGATCGCCACGGGTTACGACAGCCAGCTGGACGAGCTGCGCGGTTTGAGTGAACACGGCGACCAGGTGCTGCTGGACATGGAACAGGCCGAACGCGAACGCACCGGCATCAGCAACCTGAAGATCCGCTATAACCGGGTGCACGGCTACTACATCGAGGTCAGCCGGCTGCAGGTGGATCGCGTACCCGACAACTACCAGCGCCGCCAGACCCTGAAAGCGGTCGAGCGTTACATCACCCCGGAGTTGAAGGCGCACGAAGACAAGGTACTGAGTGCACACGGGCGCGCACTGGCGCTGGAAAAATCACTCTATGACGAGCTGCTGAATTCGCTCATCGAACAGCTCGATCCGCTGTCGCGACTGGCCGCCGGCATCTCCGAGCTGGACGTGCTGGCCAATTTCGCCGAGCGCAGTATCAGCCTGCAGTTGACGCGCCCGACGTTTTTCGACGGTAACGGCATCGACATCCGCAAGGGCCGCCACCTGGTGGTCGAACAGATCATGGAGGATGCCTTCATCCCCAACGATACCCTGCTCGATAATGACCGGCGCATGCTGATCATTACCGGGCCCAACATGGGCGGCAAATCCACGTACATGCGACAGACGGCACTGATCGTGCTGCTGGCACACATCGGTTGTTTCGTACCGGCAGAACGCGCGCACATCGGCACCATCGACCGGATCTTCTCGCGCATCGGCGCCGCCGATGACCTGGCCGGCGGTCGCTCCACCTTCATGGTCGAGATGACCGAGACCGCCAACATTCTGCATAACGCGACGACACACAGCCTGGTGTTGATGGATGAGATCGGCCGTGGCACCAGCACCTATGACGGCCTGTCGCTGGCATGGGCCTGCGCCGTCGACCTGGCCGACCGTGTCGGCGCCGGTACGCTGTTCGCCACGCACTATTTCGAGCTGACGCAGTTACCGGAGCAGTACGACAGCATTGTTAACGTTCACCTCGATGCCACCGAGCACGAAGACCGCATCGTGTTTCTGCATGCCGTGCAGCCGGGCCCGGCGGATCGCAGCTACGGTCTGCATGTCGCCGCACTGGCCGGGGTACCGTCCAGCGTCATACACAATGCACAGGCGCGCCTGCTGGAACTCGAGCAGGCCGGGCCGGATACCGGCATGCGCGTCACGCAGCAGATGCCGCTGTTCCAGGCCGCGGAACACCAGCCGGTTATCGACACCCTCGAAAAGCTCGACCCGGACAGCCTGTCGCCGCGGGATGCGCTCAAGGTTCTCTACGAGCTGCAGGCGCAACTGCAGCAATCACTGCATTCATAATCTGCGGGCTTTACAGGTATACTTCACGCTCCTGCAGGAGCGGGCTGGCAGCCCGCGAGACGCTAGACGACTCGCAAAAGGCGTGTTCGCGCAAGCCGCTCTACATGGTGAACATTATTAATACGCGGGAGTACAGATACTTGGCGGCATGGCTACATGCGCCTTAAATACCCGAGCCAGCTGGAGAATTGCATGACCTTCGTTGTGACTGAAAACTGCATCAAGTGCAAATACACCGACTGCGTGGAAGTCTGCCCGGTCGACTGCTTTCACGAGGGACCGAATTTCCTCGTCATCGACCCGGACGAATGCATCGATTGCACCCTGTGCGAACCCGAGTGCCCGATCAATGCCATCTTTGACGAAGGCGACCTGCCCGCCGGCCAGGAGCACTTTCTCGAACTGAACGCGGAACTCGCCGCCAACTGGCCGGTGATTACACAGATGAAAGATGCACCGGCCGATGCAGACGAGTGGAAAGACAAACCGGACAAACTGCAATACCTCGAACGCTGATACCCCGCCTCACCCGCGCATGACCCAAACGCCAGCTGTCATCCTGTACCCCCGTCGGGATGACTTGCTGGCGCAGGCTGCGCGACACATCGTGTCGCAAGCCGGCCAGCTGCCGGACCTGACAGACACAGTTGTCCTGCTGCCTGAACTGCTGTTTGCCGCCGACCTGCGACGCCACCTGCTGGCGGCTGCTCACGAACATGACTGCCAGGCATTGCTGGGTCCACACATCAACACACTGCCCCAGTGGCTGGCCGGGCAGGTCCCGCTGACACAGGAAATACCCGGTCGCGCACGTCGCGAACTCATGCTGGTCGAGGCCATCCAGGCACACGCCAGCCTGTTCGGCGAACAGGACCCGTGGTCACTGGCCAGCACGCTGATTACGCTGTTTGACGAGCTGACACTGAACCGCGTTCCGGTTGACGTGGACCCCGCCGCCTTTACGCAACGCCTGCAATCCGCCTACGGACTGGCCGGCGCGTTGCCGGAACCCTTCGACATGGAGGCGCGCATCGTGCAGCGCCTGTGGACAGCCTGGCATACGCAATTGCACGCCGGTGACATGCTTGACCCCAATGCCGCACTGCTGGCGCGCCTGGCACATTACAAACCCGCGGCATCCGGTACGCGCCTCTACTTTGTCGGCCTGGATGACGTCAGCAACGCCGAAGCGGAATGGCTCAGCCGCGGTCCTCGAACAGAACGCGGGCGAATACCTGCTGCATCGCCAGGCGCACAGCCAGGCCCTGCCGGCATTCCCTGCTGACACGGCGGCCGGGGCCGGCGCTGACGACCCCTTCAGTGACAGCCTCGACAGTATATTTACTGTACCGGGCGAATCGTTACGTACACGCACCCACGCGCTGCGACAACAATTGCCGACTTCGCCACTCACGGGCCGCCTGCACAGCTTTGCCGCCGCCTCTCCGGAACAGGAGGCGCGCGCCATCGATTTGCAGGTGCGGCGGTGGTTACTGGCTGGCAAACAGCCGATTGCAATCGTTACCGAGGACCGGCGACTCGGACGACGCGTCCGTGCATTACTGGAACGCGCCGGCATCACCCTGCAGGATCCCGGTGGCTGGGCACTGTCGACCACACGTGCCGCCGCCGCGCTGGAGCGCTGGCTGCAGACCGTTGAAGAAGACTTCGCCCATGAGCCGCTGCTCGACACCCTGAAGTCCACGTTCATCCTGCCGGACGAGGACCGCGAACAACTGGCCAACTGTGTGTTTCGTTTCGAGACCGATATCATCCGCCGCGAGAACGTGGCGCGCGGACTGCAGCGCTACCGGCAACACATCGATGCCCGCCTGGAACATTTCAAAAACCGCTGGACAGCCGCCACGACCGAGCGCCTGCACATCCTGCTCAACCGGCTTGACCATGCCGCCGAACCCTTGCGACCCTGCCTGGCCGGTGACCACACCACCGCGCACCTGCTGGCGCAATTGCGCGACAGCATGGAACAGCTCGGCATGTGGGCGGTGTTCGAACAGGACCCGGCCGGTCAGCGTGTACTGCAGGAGTGGCAACTGCTGCAGGATGCCGCCATGCACAGCGAACTGCGCATGCAGTGGACCGACTTCCGCGCCTGGCTGGGCAGTGCACTGGAGCGGCATGTGTTCCGACCCGCCGCCACTGGCAGCCCGGTGATGCTGCTGACACTCGCCCAGGCGAGTCTCGGCCGGTTCGAAGGTATTGTGGTCGGTGCCTGTGATTCAGAATATCTGCCGACGGCTCCGGCGCGGTCACCATTTTTCAACGACCGCGTGCGCGCTGAACTCGGCCTGCCGACCTGGCCCGAGCACTATCACCGTCAACTGGACCGGTTTTGCACCTTGCTGGAAAGCGCCCCGCACATACTGCTGACCTGGCACCGTGAGAATAACGGCGAGGAACGCACACCAAGTCCGTGGCTGGCGCGTATCGAGACCTTTCACGACATGGCCTGGGGTGAGTCGCTGGCAGACACCACACTCGCCGCGCTGGTTGATCACCCGGACACCCGGGTTGCCGGCAGTCATCCGCTGGCGCTGCCACCCGGCTTACCCGCACCGCGGGTCACCCTGCCGGGCGCTGCACTGCCCCGCCACCTCAGTGTCAGCGCGCATGGCACCTTGATCGATTGCCCGTATCGCTTTTTCGCCGCCAGTGGCCTGCGACTACGCGCGCGCGAAGAGGTCAGGCTGGCACTGGAGAAAGCCGAGTACGGCAGCCTGGTGCACCGGGTGCTGGAAATCTTCCACCAGGGCCATAGCGGCTACCCGACGCCGCTGGCCACGCCGGTCACGGCAAACAACCGCACTGTCGCGATTGAATTACTTGAGCAGGTATCGAAGCGACTGTTTACACAGGAACTGGAAGACAACTACGAACACCGTGCCTGGCTGCGTCGCTGGCAGCAGCTGATCCCCGACTACATTGACTGGCAAATTAAACACGGCACCGACTGGCAGTTCCGCGCCGGCGAACAGGACGGTCGCTGCGAACTCAGCAGCGGTCAATTACTGGAAGGCCGGCTGGACCGATTGGACGACAGCGCTGGTGGTCAACTGATTATCGATTACAAGACCGGTGCCGCACCGGACCAGGATGCGGTCGACTGTGGCGAGGCGGTGCAACTGCCCTCCTACGCACTACTCCTCGATGACATGCCTGCCTGCGTGCAGTACGTCAAACTGGATCGCAAGGTCAGTGACGGGAGCACGCTGTCCGGCCCGGCGCTGAGCGAATTATCCAAACAGGTCCGCGTGCGGCTCGAGACCGTGCTGACACAAATCGAGGCAGGCACGCCGTTGCCGGCCTGGGGCGACAGCCAGACCTGCAAATATTGCGAAATGGACGGCCTGTGTCGCCGCCAGGCATGGCCCGAGTCATGAACGCGAATACCCTGCTCGAGGCCACCCACCCCGCGCTCGATGCCAGCGTGCATGCGTCGGCCGGCACCGGCAAGACCTGGTTACTGGTCACCCGCGTGGTGCGCCTGTTACTGAGTGGCGCCAGTCCGGACGGTATCCTCGCTGTCACGTTCACACGCAAGGCTGCTGCAGAAATGGAACAGCGCATCATGGAACGCCTGCATACACTGGCGACTGCGGATCAGCCGGCACTGGAAAACCAGCTGGCGGGCGCGGGCATCGACATTAATCCGGACAACATGCAACGCGCGCCGCAGCTGTACGAGACGCTGCTGTGCAATCCCCGGCGGCTGCGCTGCACGACCTTTCACGCACTCTGCCAGGAACTGCTGCAACGCTTCCCGCTGGAGGCCGGCGTGCCACCGGGTTTCGAGGTCATCGAAAAAACCGGGCAGCTGGAACAGGCGGCCTACGATGCCCTGCTGGCTGTCACTGCGCGCGCACCTGCTGACCCGGTATCCGTTGCACTTGACGCACTGGTCGCCGGATGCGGGGGATTACCCAATACGCGCCAGGCCCTGCATGCCTTCATCGCACAACGCAGCGACTGGTGGGCATGGGCGCAGGGTGAAGCGGACGCCGGTCGACAGCTGGCTGATTTTCTCGACATCAACCCCGGGCAAAACCCGCTGGCCGATTACCCGGATGACAGCCAGCGCGCCCGACACCAGGCATTTGCCGACCTGCTCAAGACCAACACCACGAAAACGAACAGCCGCAATGCGGCGCTGATAGACAGTGCCTGCCATGCTGGCCTGGCCGGTGCTGACTACCTGGCCGCCATCACACCGGCCTTCCTGAAAATAGACGGCCAGCCACTGAAGCGCGTGGCCGGCAAGACCCAGGCCGGCCGGCTTGGCGCGGACAACGAGCAGCGTTTTCTGTTGCTGCATGCGGAAATTGCGGCCGAGCTGATGGAGCGGCATGACTGCGTGGCCCGTCACACCCGTTATGCAATCACAACCGCCTGGTACCGCGCCGGCAGTGCCCTGCTCGATCATTACCAGCGCATCAAGCGTGAGCAGCGCGTGTTCGATTTTGCCGACCTCGAGTGGCTCGCCTGCGAACTGCTTAACCGCAGTGAACATGCCAGCTGGGTACAGTACAAGCTGGATGCGCGCATCGATCATCTGCTGATTGATGAATTCCAGGACACCAATCCGACGCAGTGGCGCATGCTGTTACCGCTACTGGAGGAAATGGCTGCGGGCAGTGATGCGCGCCAACGCTCGGTATTCGTGGTCGGTGACCGCAAACAGTCAATCTACGGTTTTCGTCGCGCCAACCCGGCCCTGCTGAATACCGCCGCCGACTGGATCAGTGAGAAGCGCGGTGGACAGGCTTACCCGCTCAACAGTTCACGGCGTTCCGCCCGCGCCATCATGGATTGCGTCAACGCGGTGTTCACGCAAGCCGGCCGCCGCCGGGCTGTTGGCGGAGTTCTCCCCGCATGACACACACCTGCCCGATGTATACGGACAGGTCATGTTACTGCCATTAAGTACCGGCGAATCTGTAGCCGATAGCGACGACGCGGCAATCACCCAGCTGCGTAATCCGCTGATCGAACCCCGCATCCTCGACGAAGATACGCGTCATCGGCGTGAAGGTGAACAGATTGCCGCGCAGATACGCCAGTTGTTGATACCGGTGCCACGGTCGAGAAGGACGACAGCGTACGCACGCTCGGCTACGGCGACATCATGATCCTGCTGCGCCAGCGCACCCATGCCGAAGCCTACGAAGCCGCGCTGCGCGACGCCGGCATCCCCTGCCTGGGTGCCAGCCGGGGTCTGTTGCTGGAGAACCTGGAAGTACGCGACCTGGTCGCACTGCTCAACTGCCTGATCTCGCCCTATGATAATCTGGCCCTGGCGCAGGTGCTGCGCTCGCCGCTGTTCGGTCTCGACAGTGAACAGTTACTGGCGCTGCCGGGTGAAGATGGCAGCCACTGGTATGCGCGCCTGCAGCAACTGGCCGCTGCCGGTGTATGCGCCCTGGCGCGCTATCCACGGGATTGCTCGCAGGGCTGGCGCGCGCTCGCCGGGCAGCTGCCGGTACATGACCTGCTCGACCGCATATTCCACGAGGGTGAGGTGTTGCAGCGTTACGAGTCCGCCTTCCCTGCGACGCTGCAACCGCGCGTGCGCGCCAGCCTGACACGTTTCATCGAGCTGGCGCTGGAGCTCGATAACGGTCGCTATCCCAGCCTGCCGCGTTTCCTGGACCTGCTGAACCGGCTGCGCCAATCAGACCAGGACCAGCCGGATGAAAGTTCGCCGGATGATACACAGGGCGACCGGGTGCGACTGCTCACCGTGCATGCCGCCAAGGGTCTCGAGGCGCCCGTGGTCTTTCTCGCCGATGCGCCACGCGACCGCGCGACCGTCAGTGCCTACAACGCCAGCAGTGGACTGGCCGAGATGACGCCGCACGCCCGGATCTTCATCCTGCTGGCCGGTAAGGCCGCCAATCGTGACAGTCGAACGGCGGCCCTGCTGGAACAGCAGGCAACGGCTGCCCGCTGCGAAGATGCCAACCTGCTATACGTCGCACTGACGCGCGCACGCCAGTACCTGTTTATCTCCGGCAGCTGCAAACCCTCCGCGCGTGATACCGGCTGGTACGGCCTGGTCGAGCAGGCCATGACAGGTCGTGCGAACGCAGCAGTGACGGTAATCCGCTCTTTCAATCCGGCACCGCACAAGCCGGCTGCTGCGCAGTGACAACCAGATCAAACCGGTATCGGTATTCCACCAGGTCTCACCCGATCCATTACACAGGCTGCGACCGCCGACTGATTGCACCCAGCCGCCACAGCCTGTCGACGCAGTCGGGTCACCCTGACAGGACGGCCGTACACGCGGCATTGCCATTCACCTCATGCTGGAATCATCTGACGCGCGCTGCAAGTGAGGCAGCACGAACACACCGTGTTGCGACAGGTTGCGGCGCAGCTGGAACGCTCGCCGGACGATGCTGAATTACTGTCATGGTGGACGGAAGCGCTGCAGTGACGCAAACACGATCGTTGCGCCGTTGTTCGATCCGACTGTTAGCCAGCAGGCCTACAACGAAGTGCCGGTTCAGTATCTGGACGGCAATCACATGGTGCATGGCATCATCGACCGCCTGCTTGTCAGTGACGGAGAAGTCACCATCATTGATTACAAGACGCATCAACTGCAACCGTCGCCAGCCTGGATGAACTGGCCGACAACTACCGCACCAAATGCGTTATTACAACGCGGCCGTCACCCGTCTCTGGCCGAACCACACGGTCCGCGCCGCGCTGCTGTTTACCGCCGGCGCTGAACTGGTCTGGCTGGATGGATTACAATCCGCCGTCAAGACTGATTAAACCGGCTGCCGAACACTCAGGACTGTTTGCCTGACTTCCCGTCCAGCTCTTCTGCAAGTTTCTTGGCCGGTAAATAGCCCGGCAACAGGACACCGTTTTCCATCACGATAGCCGGTGTGCCGGCAACACCCATTTCAACACCGACATTGAAATGATCCCTGACCGGGTTCGCGCAATCCTTCGCCGGCAGTTTACCGCCGGACTTGGCAGTCGTCATGGCCTTGTTGCGATCATCGGCACACCAGACGGAAACCGCCTTGTCATAGGATGGCGTGTCAGGACCCGACCGCGGGAAACTCAGGTAGCGGACGGTGATACCCTCCGCATTATAAGCATCGATCTCGTTATGCAACTTGCGGCAGTAACCGCAATCGATGTCGGTAAACACGGTAATGGTGTGGCGTTCATCCTTCGCGGGAAACACGATCATGGATTTTTCATCAATTGCACTGATCGCTTCCTTGCGCACCTTACCCAGAATTGCCTCGGTCAGGTTGGTGCGCGTGCTCATATCGATAAGCTTGCCCTCGAAAACATATTTACCGTCATTGCTGACATAAAACACGTTCATACCAACCAGCACCTCGGAGATACCGTCCAGCGGCGAGGGTACGACATGATCGATGGCAGCCGCGGGGATGGCCCTGGACAGCGATTGCTTGATGACAGCTTCAACACTTTCCTCGGCAACGAGGTAACCCGTCAGAAGGACACCGGACAGCAGCAGGCAAAGAGCGGCAATACGTTTTTTCATAATGATTTCCATAAATAATCGACAGGTTCGGGGAATCTGCGGGTTGGACAGTCGCGCACGTGGCTAAGTTTCAGTTATTTATTCGCCCGACTTAACCGCGTGGATGATGTTTTGCGTGGAGATCCTTGAGTCGTTCCCGGGCTACATGAGTATATATCTGTGTCGTCGACAGGTCACTATGCCCCAGCAGCATCTGCACCACGCGCAAATCCGCGCCATGATTCAGCAGGTGCGTGGCAAAGGCGTGGCGCAGCGTGTGCGGCGACAGGTGTTTGCTAATCCCTGATTTGACTGCATATTCACGCAACCGGTACCAGAAGGCCTGGCGCGTCATGCCGGTCCCGCGCCGCGACAGGAACACGTGGCCGTCATCCGGCCCCGCGGCCAGCTCAGGGCGGCCCGCCTCCAGGTAGCGCGCCAGCCAGTCGAGTCGCCTCTTCACCCAGTGGCACCAGGCGCTCCTTGCGACCCTTGCCGAGCAGGCGCACCACCCCCTGGTTCAGGTTCAGCTGCTCCCGGCTCAGCCCGACCAGCTCGGATACACGCAGGCCACAGGCGTACAGCAATTCCAGCATGGCCCGATCACGCAGACCGAGTGCTGTCGACACATCCGGTGCAGCCAGCAATTCCTCTACCTCCTGCTCACTGAGAGAGTCCGGCAAGGGACGGCCGATGCGTGGTGTATCGATACGCACACTCGGATCATCCTGCAGCCGGCCTTCACGCACCTGGTATCGATAGAAACGGCGTATGGAGGATAGCAGACGCGCCGTGGTGCGCGGTCGCGCGCCATCGGCCACGCGTTGCGACAGGTAGGCCAGCAGATCCTCCCGATGTGCTGTCAGGAGCTGCCGGCCTGTACCGGCCAGCCACCCGGCCAGGCCACTGAGATCGTTACGGTAGGCGGCCAGGGTATTTTCACTCAGCCCGCGCTCCATCCACAGCGCGTCGGCAAAACGTTCGATCACCTGCAGTTCATCTGCAAGTTGTGCATTGTCCCGTATCACCGTTTCAACCGGCTGATTCATTCATGAATTGACTCATGGGTGTATTACACTAGCATAAGCGCCTGAACCGGGGTACGTGCACGATGGAAGATAACGAAAACAACAAGACGCCTGGTATGGACGCACTGCTCGCGGTAATCCGCGACATGGTCGGTGAAGTTCATCCCCACTGGAAGAACCTGCATTTCCAGCCGGACACGCATCTCGAGCGGAACTCGGCCTGGACAGCATGGCGCGCGCGGAGCTGCATGGCCGCATCGAACAATCGCTTGGCATAACATTGCCCGACAATGCCGCCGTCCTCGCCGCAAATGCCGGTGAACTGATGCGCATTATCGAGCATCCGGACATCCGTACGGATAGCAGCGGCGCGTACGGCAGCAATGCATCAGACCTGCTGATGGGGGAATTCAGCACTGCCAGCAACATCGTGGCCAGCAGGAAACGAACGGCCGGTGAATGGCTGTTTGCCCTGTATGCATGGCCGGTGTTCGCGCTACTTACCCTGCTTGCCTGGTTCCTGGTGGTACTGACACCGACTGAAGGTGCGCGCAGAAAAGTCGGACACTGGTGCGCCCGCCTGTTGTTCATGCTGACCTTTACGCCGTTGAAGGTAACTGGACATGAGCACCTCGACCACGACAATGCACAGATCATTGTCGCCAATCACAGCAGTTACCTGGACGGCATCATTGTGACGGCCGCACTGGATACGGGAATCCACTTTATCGTCAAGGGTGAGTTGGCGCGCATTACGCCGATACGCGTGCTACTGGAGCGTTTTGGTGTTGAATTTGTCGACCGGTTCAACGCCAGCAAGGGTGCCAGTGACGTTGGCCGCATTGCGGACAAGGTGCGCAAGGGTCAGTCCATTGTATTCTTCCCGGAGGGTACCTTCACCACGTTCGAGGGCCTGCAACCCTTCCGCATGGGCGCCTTTGTCACGGCGGTACGGGCGAAGGTAGCGGTTGTCCCCGTCGCCATAAAAGGCGCACGCGCAATTCAGCGCGGCAGCGACTGGTTCCCGCAGCGGGGCGCTATCGAGGTGACAATTCTGCCGCCGATACAACCGAACGGCGAGGGTTGGCAGGTTGCACTGGATCTACGTAACGCATCCCGCGACGAAATGGCGCCACATACCGGCGAACCTGACCTGGTAAAAGACTGACTGGCAAGCAGGACGTGTAAAGGCCGCTCAGGGCAGGCTATCAGGCACGGCGGACGAAACAGGATTGGACGGCACCGGCACCGCCAGCTCGATTCGCCCGCTGACCGTGATGCGAATATCGCTTTCGCCCCCCTCTACCGCCACCGGGGATTCAGCCATATCGGCGGCAGCCATGCGTGACTGGTAGCGGATTGGCGGATGCTGCGTCGAGGTGCCGATATTGATATCCACGATACGATAACCACTCGCCTTGAGGTTGACACGGATAATACGCGCACGCTCCTTGAAAGCGTCCAGCGCCGTTTCCACCAGGCGGTTTTCGGCGGCTTCGCGTTGTTCATCCGAGACGCTGAAGCGCATGGAGTTAATCTTTAATTTTTCCTGCAAGGTGCCGGCCAGCTTGCTCAACAGTTCGATGTCGGTGCTTTCAAGTTCCAGTGTCTGCTGGCCGCGCCAGCCCTTGGTCAGTATCTTGTCCCGTTCTACCGGCCAGGTCTGGTAACTGCCGGTCTTCGCCGTGACCGATTTATACATACCTGTTTGCTTTAATGCCCATGCCATGTCCGCATTGATACGCTCTGCCAGACGAGATGCGTCACGATCCTCGCCGTATGTATTGAGGGTCACATGCATGGTGTCGTTACTCACCTTTTCGGCGCGTTCCGCCTGCAGGTGAATCAGGTTATAGCGTTGCTCTTCTGTGCCCGCCAGGGCGATCGATTGCCACAGCAAGAACAGCAAAACTGTCAATGTCATTTTCATGCTGATCCCCCCTCCTCTGCAGCCTGCGCCGCGACCTGTTGGCGGACATCATCCATGTCGAGTGCAACGACTTTGCCCAGTACATCTTCCAGCGCTGCCGGCGGGATCGCGCCGGGCTTGCGAGAACACAATAATCTGTTCGCGGAAAATCATCAGCGTCGGAATGGAACGAATCTGGAAATGCCCGGCCAGTTCCTGCTGCTCCTCGGTGTTGATCTTGGCAAAAACCGCCTCGGGATGGGTTTCCGACAGGGACTCGAACACGGGCGCGAACTGTTTGCAGGGACCACACCATGATGCCCAGAAATCAATCAGGACAATATCGTTTTCGGTTATGATTTTCTCGAACGACTCTTTCGTGATATCGATTGTTGCCATTTCGCGCCCCTCTGCCGTGTAATTTCACGACAGTATACCGCGAACCGGCACAGATTCAGCCGTCAGAACTGCGGCGTCGTGGCGTATCTTCGTTACTTTCCTTGTGATAGGTCATATCAAGCTCGACGCGGTTCCTGCCCAGGCGTTTGGCGCGATACAGGGCCTTGTCCGCACGCTCGATAAAGGCACCGGCCGATTCGCCGGGCTTGTACAGCGAGACACCTGCAGAGAATGTCGGCACATCGGCAACCGTTCCGTTCACCTGCCAGCGCGTTTCGTTGGCACGACGGCGCACCTTGTTCAGTGCACGCACAGTGCCATCGGAGTCCGTGTTCGGCAGCAGCACGGCAAACTCCTCACCGCCGTAACGGGCCACCATGTCATGGTGACGGAAGATAGACAGGATATTCTTCGAGTAGACACGCAGCACCTCGTCACCGGCGGCATGACCGTACTCATCATTGATCGACTTGAAATGATCGAGATCGATCAGCACAAACGACAGGGGGAAACCGTAACGCTGCACACGGGCTACCTCGTCTTCAAGTCGGCGCATGAATGCACGCCGGTTGGGTAGCGCGGTCAGCTCGTCTGTGAGACTCAGCAGGCGCACACGGGTAAGTTCGTCGGTGAGTTCGCGACTGTCCGTTTCAAACAGTTGCAGGTAGTGATGGGTACTGTCGAGCTTGTCCGCCAGGTCGTTATGACCCGTCAGCATCTTCTCCACTTCCCGTATCATGGTCCAGCGCGCATTCTCGAGTTCGTCAGGATCTTCAATCTCACGCAGATCGTCCAGCACCTTTTCCAGCACTACACCGAATTCCTCGTTGGTGCCAATGGTTTCCAGCACCTGGTCGGCAAGCGTTGCCTGCAGCTTGGCAATGTCCTCACGACGCGCCTCGAGCTCACTCCGGTTAATGGTTTTCAGATCCTGGCCGGCCGGTATGACCGCGCTGATATCGGCAATATTTTCAGCTGTACTGTCCGCTGAAGACTCGTCCGGCGCCGTGCTTTCGCCGGCCAGGGAAGAGTGACGATTCATCGTCGCTAACCGGCGCAAACGAATCCGGCATATCCGTGAATGTCTCGACCTCCGGCAGGTCGCTGGCCGCTGCCGGCACGGAATCGATACCAAACTCTGCGAGCAAGGGTTGAATCGCATGCAGCATGACGGACGGCTCCAGCATGTCCGCATTACGTATCTGGTCGCCACAGCTATCGATGAAATCGCTAAGGACGTTGAGTTCAGACGGCGTCAGGGGGGGTTGCAGGCGCGCCTGTAACAGTTTTACCTGCAGGTATTCGGCGGTACCCGGGACCTGGTGTGTATTGAATGACTCCAGCAATACATTCAGAAAACCCGCGTAGGCGATATCCGACTTGATATGGTCGGTAGTGACTTCATCGAGAATGGACTCGACCTGTCGATAGATCAGGTCGCCGGCCGGAGAATTGCGCAATGATGACAGCAACTGCAGCAACTTGCGTGTGCTGCCGGGATCAATTGCCTCCGGTCTGTCAGTTCCCGCAACCATAGAGTCTCCGGCACCTCCCGGTGCCTTAACAGGGTGCCAGGCCCTGCATTAAGTCATGAAAAATCGATGCCAATCCGGCCACCTAATAAAATCGGTCGATTGGAATTCTGAGCTTTAAAAACAATTACTTACTGTTATTATGAGCCTGGTTACCGACTCCCGAAATGTCACTTAATTGACGTGAAACGAGTGTACCAGCTAAAGCCGGACATTTAATAGTGGTACAGAGGTACTAGACAACCCCTGAAGAACTGGGGAAACAAAAAAGGCCGGCGATGCCGGCCTTTTTTATAGAACACCTACAAACGCTTATCCATCGAGACCCTTGAAGATGGCATCACGAATTTCATCAACCTTACCGATGCCATTGATCTTCACGTAACGCGGGGCACCCTCACCGCCGGCTGCCGACCACTTCGAGTAATACTCGATCAGCGGCTCGGTCTGGTCATGGTAGACATTCAGGCGTTCACGCACGGTATCTTCCTGGTCGTCATCACGCTGGACCAACGGCTCGCCGGTCTCGTCGTCCTTGCCCTCTTCCTTCGGCGGATTGAACGTCACGTGGTAGGTACGACCAGATGCCAGGTGCACCCGGCGGCCGCTCATACGCTTGATGATCTCGTTATCATCGACGTCGATCTCGACCACGGCATCCACCGGTACGCCCTGACTCTTCAATGAATCAGCCTGTGCCAGGGTGCGCGGGAAGCCGTCAAACAGGTAACCGTTCTTGCAGTCGTCCTGCTTCAGGCGCTCGTCAATCAGGCCCAGGATGATGTCATCGGAAACCAGGCCGCCGGCATCCATGACCTTCTTGGCCGCGACACCCATCGGTGTGCCCGCCTTGACCGCAGCGCGCAGCATGTCGCCCGTGGAAATCTGGGGAATGTTGTACTTGTCTTTAATGTAGTTTGCCTGGGTGCCTTTACCGGCGCCCGGTCCACCCAACAGGATTACCCGCATAGTCGTTCTCCTCGTCCTGATACGCTAAAAAGTGCGCGTATTATCCATGGCCGGACGGGCCATGGCCAGACAGCGGAATGTATAGGGGGATGGAGTTGTTTTATATCGTCCTAATTCAACTGGATGCGCTGTCCCCACGGCACCTGCTCACGCCCCTTGACCAGCCAGATGACGGGGAAACGCGGCTCATGCGCCGGGAATCGGCCCTCGGCATCGGTGAAATACACCAGCAGGTCCGGGACGGCATCGGCCTGCTCGGTCCAGTCAAACGGCGGGATAAAACTGGTACCGCCGCCACCGCGGATATCATCCGGTAGCGTGAATTCTTCCCACGGCTCGAACACCCAGGGTGCGCCGGGCGATAACTCGGCATCGCAGGCCAGCAGGGTAATGCGCGCCCGCACCTGTCCCTTGATGGCATCGATCTCGCTGACAAACTCGCGCATCTCTTCGCCTCGAATCGATCCACTGGTATCCAGCACCACGACGATATCGGTCTGTGCGCTGCGCAGGCTCGGGAAAATCGCCTCGCCCTCGCGACGCGAAGGTCGCATGTAACTGTAATCATCGCGACTGGCGGCACTCATGTAACGCGCCAGTAACATGCGCCAGGGCAGTTGCGGTTGCAGCAGATGATCGACCAGCCGCCGCAACGATCCACCCAGCTTGCCGGCCTGCATGGCCTGTTGTGCCGCACCGGCCAGTCGCTGTCGCCACTGGACCGACAGCTTTTCCTTTTCGGCTTCGCTGAGTGGCTCCGGTTCACCGCCGTCCTGTTGCTCTTCTCCGCCGGCACTGCTGCCACCGCCCGCCTCGCCGTCATTATCCGGCTCGTCCGGTGATGGACTGTTGCCATCACTCGGTTGTTGCATGGACTTCGACTCCTTGCCATAGAGATGCTGGTCGTGCGGTTGTTCTTCGTTGTTTTCCTTGACCAGTGGATAGATTTCCTCGGCCATCATGCCTTCATAGCCGATATTAAACAGGGCGCCGGGCACCGGCGTC
Organism: uncultured Halobacteria archaeon; assembly: GCA_963847565.1. Lineage (GTDB taxonomy): Bacteria > Pseudomonadota > Gammaproteobacteria > UBA9214 > UBA9214 > UBA9214. The sequence goes on along the minus strand of CAWKAE010000022.1, from coordinate 28,857 downwards.
ATGCCCTCGCGTACCAGGATCGGGTTGATAGCCAGGTCGCATGCCACATCCCAGCGCGACGCGTTACGGTGCTCACGACGGGAAAAATGTGACAGCGCGCAATGCAAGGCCTCGTGCGCCAGTGCAAACTGCGTCTGCTCCAGCGTCAGGCTGTCGATGTACTCAGGATTGTAATAGAGCGCCCGCGCATCCGTGCCGATGGTCTGGCACCACTTCGGATCGGCCGCCTTCATCGGCATACGCAGCACCAGCGCACCGATGAATGGCTTGTCGAGGATCAGCCGGGTACGTGCGGCTGATAATTTGGTTTCGATTTCGTCTGACATATATACAATCGGTCTCGCGCAAAGACGCAAAGTCGCAAAAACTTCACGTCATTCCCGCGCAGGCGGGAATCCAGCCCGAAATGAATTTCTGGGCGATTAAATGTTTCACCTCGTACAAAGATACAGAATTCACTGTAGCGGTGACAAATTTTATCAAGCAGTGCATTCGTTTCAGGCTGGATTCCCGCCTGCGCGGGAATGACGTGAAGTTTTTGCGCCTTTGCGCGAAATGGGGTTTTTTGTATCTTGGCGACTTTGCGCGAAATCTCGTCTCTAACTGTCATACAACATCACATCCGCCACGATATTCGCCCATTTCGAAAACTGCGGAACTGCGAAAATATCCTGCCCGACCGCGCGGTACATGTCGGATACCAGCATCACGCCCATCTCGCGCTGCGGGAACGTCCCGGCAAATTCAAGAATCCGCCCGTAAATTTCGTCGGCATTGGACTCCGACTTTTGCCCGGATCGCACGACCAACCAGTGCGGCCGCCACGGCGTATTGCAAATCGGTTTCTTTCGGTACCCGTACTTTCTCGCCACGCACAATGGCATCGATATCGGGCAACTTGTCGAGATTTTCGATAAACGCAGACAACTCGATACCGGCGGCCGGACCGACACAGGCCTGCAGCGTACCGGTCAGCAATTCCTGCAGGTCACCGAATTTCTGCAAGCCACGATGGGCAAACTCCCACGAGCGTGGCGAGGGGAAAGCCACCGGGTTATGCGCAGGATCGAACTCGAACAACAGTTCGGGTCTAAAGCGCAGGAAGCCGATCAGGCGTTCATCGATGTCATGGGCATAGGCCCAGGCAACCCAGTCATCCAGATTGACGTCGACATCGAAGTGTGAAAAACGGTTCGCCAGCGGCGCCGGCATTGAATAGGTTACACCCCGGTCACCCTGGCGATTGCCGGCCGCAAAGATAGCCCAGCCGTCCGGCACCGTGTAAGCACCCAGGCGGCGGTCGAGAATCAGCTGGTAGGCGGCGGCCGATACACTCGGCGGCACGGAGGTAATTTCATCCAGGAACAGAATCCCCTGCCCGCCATGGCGCTCGACATTCGGCAACATTGACGGCACGGCCCACTCGACCTGGCTGTCGACCCGGAACGGAATGCCGCGCAGATCGCTCGGTTCCATCTGCGACAGCCGTATATCGATAACCGGCATGCCGTGTTTCTCCGCCACCTGTGCCACCATCTGCGACTTGCCGACACCGGGCGGCCCCCACAGCATCACCGGTGTATGCTGGCCGTGGATGGCAGCCTGGAATTCACGTTCGAGGACAGTAAGCAGCTGGGCGGGACGCATGAAAATTCCTGTATTGGATTATTATCGACAGAGCAGTAATGCTGACGCATTCTACTGGGTTTACCCAACAAAATCATGGGCCGGCCAGTGTGATATTCCGCGGGACAACAGACTTATAACGACTCCAGATATGTCTCTATACGCGCTTGCGCGTCCTGCGGATGTCTAACGATATTCTGCATCAGCGTAAACAACGGGAATGCCGAACTGTCAAACAACTGGAACGCTTCAACCATGGCAAGCGTATGCGTACCCTCACCGCTGACCCCGTCCAGGGCGCCGCTCGCCAGTTGTCGCCCTAGTTCGTGGTGGTGCGAGCTGGCACTGGTTGCCGTGGTAATCAGGTCGCCCAGGCCCGCCAGTTGCTGCACACTCTCCGGCTGACCACCCATGATCCCGACAATGTCTGCCATCTCGCGGAGTGCGGCAACGGCAAGGTAGCCACGCACATTGTCGCCCATCGATAACTCGTCCGTTACACCAATCAGCATGGCATAGACGTTCTTCAGCAGGGATGACCAGGCAATACCCGGCGTGTCCGCAGAATACTCAAGCACCAGGCCGGTGCCCGCGTATAAATCATCGATACGCGCGAATATATCGGGCGACGAACAACCAACCTGCGCAAATGCCGCCCGTCCACGAATAATTTCCTCGGCAATCATCGGCCCGTACAGCACACCGAAATGGTGTGTGCCGGCATACACATCCGTCAGGATAGCGGGCGCAGGCCGGCCCTGTTCGTCAAGACCCTTGGCGACACTGAGCGATATACTGCCTGGCGACAGGTGCGGGCGCACGCGCGCAGCCAACTCACCCAGCGGCGTAACCGGCACGCAATACAAAATGAAATCCGCATCAGCCACGGCCGTTTCCAGTTCAATGGTTTCATGACCAGCGACCGGCCGGATATCCCAGAACTGCAAACGGTGACGGGCAGACAGTAACCGCTCCATGGCGTGCCCCATCTCGCCGTAGCCGATGATAAGTACATTACTTCTATCTGTCATAATCGGAAACCGCTGCCAGACTGGGACCCGTGACTAGTGATCAATGACGACCCAGCCATTATCACTCTTGACGAAACGCTGGGTACGCATCTGTGTTGAACGCCCGAGTAACGGAACAGACATGTCGACCTCGACATCACAATTATAGCCACTGGTCTGGTCTGCCTCCTTGCACGCCAGCTTGGTAATCGAATGCAACTCCGATTTACCCAACAGGTTGGCCGCCTGCTCGCCACCGAGGTTAATCATCTGCTCGTTCGTCCGGGCAATTTCAGCCTCGTAGACCGCGCGGATATCCGCCTCGGACGGCTCGCCGGAGCAGCCGGCAATGAACAGGCTGACCGGGGCCAGCGCGCACAGCCGTACTGCAATGGTATGTTTCATGTGTTCACCTTTTTTCATTATTAACACCCGGAACTCTCAACGGGGTAACCCTGCCCTGTTTCCTGTATTCAATATAGTCCGCAATAATCAGGTCGTGATCAAATGCCAGCGTCGGGCAGTCATGCGGATCGAATAGCGACAGGTTTGCCGCGTCATCCGCGGCAACCGGCACCCCGACCGCTTCGGCAATATATACCGGTGTAACCGTGTGGCCGCGCGGATCACGTGCCGGGTCTGAATAAAGCCCGAGCAGACACGTGAGTGTTATGTCCAGCGAGGTCTCCTCTTTTGCCTCGCGGATCACGGCCGCCTCCAGTGTTTCTCCCACATCGACGAAGCCACCGGGTATGGCCCAGCCATGCGGCGGGTTACGGCGCTCGATCAGGACAATAGGACTGCCCGGCCGGTCAGTCATCTCGATAATTGCGTCGACCGCGATGGCCGGTGTGACAGGTCTGCTCATGTTGACTGCTTTTCCCTGAATGCATGAATCAGCCGGCGCGTACGCTTGTCAGGCCGTCGCTCACGCTGACGGGCACCGTGTCCCTCCAGCTTGCGCTGTGCGTACAGGGCATGACGTTCGTCAGCGCTGGCGTTTGATTCACTATACAGTCCGCGCGCCTCAACGGCAGGCCTGCGTTGTGCCGACAGGTGCTCAACCCTGATTTCGAATTGATAGGGCCCTTTGCGAATAACGAGGGTATCGCCGGTCTTCAGCTGGCGTGACGGCTTGACTCGACCACCCTCCAGGTGCACTTTGCCACCATTGATAGCCTTTGTTGCGAGTGCGCGCGTTTTAAAAAAACGTGCCACCCACAACCACTTGTCGATACGCATGGAGTCAGCCATGTATCAATTCTCGCGCAATCCCGGCAAAACCGCCAAGGGTAATCGGTTTAATTCGGCTTCACTGGAATTCAAGGTGTACAGGCAAATGACGGGGGTTGCCTGGAAAAATCAGAAGTTCCCTAAAATATAAACAGACCGACCACAGGATTAATTACCCTGCTGCTCCTGCAGACCGCGCTTGGCTTGCTGCAGGAACGCGTCGAATGGCAGCGCACCATCGAGGCGCGCGCTTTCGCTGAAAAATACGGTTGGCGTGGCACGCACGCCGTACTGGCCGGCAACCGCCTGGTTCAACGTGAGCTTGTCTGCATATTTCCGGTCTGACCAGGCGCGGTTGATAATATCCGCTGGCACATCACAGCTTGTCGCCAGTCCGGTCAGGACAGTTTCATCACCGATATTCAGTCCATCTTCGAAAAATGCCGTGAATAGCCGCCGGTGGATCGCGTAAAACGTATCGGAGCCGGCCTCTTTCGCTGCTTCCGCCAGCAGCAGCGCCTTGTGCGAACTGGTGGTGAAATCGTGCTCACACAATGTCACACCTTCTTCGCCGGCGAGTCGGTTGAGATTATCCATCATGGTAGTCCAGTGATCCTGCGAATAACCCAGCTCGCTGACCGGCTGGCCGGTTGACGGTGTTTCCGGGTGAATCTCGATCATGCACCAGTTAATGCGCAGGTCATAATGCATGCGCAGGCGCTCGAGGCGAAGATCACCGATATAGCAAAACGGGCAGATGTAATCGGAAAAGACCGTGGCAAGCAACTCAGGCTTTGCGTTTCCCGGCATGCTGCCTCCGCAATCGTTGCCCTCTCCCGGGCGGAGAGCGCCAGAGTGACCGACCGCCCCTTGCGGGGCAGTCCTGTCCGCGGGAGTTATCCCGTCTTTGTCATGTCCTGCAGCAATTCATTCAAACGATTTACGAAACCGGCCGGGTCCGCCAGCTGGCCACCCTCGCTAAGCATGGCCTGGTCCAGCAGGATATTGGCCCAGCTGGAAAAACGGCTGTCATCGGCCTCATCCTGCAGACGACTGACGAGCGGATGCGAGGGATTGATCTCCAGCACCGGCTTGGTATCCGGCACATCATGCCCGGCCTGTTTGAGCATCTGCTGCATATGTACAGCCATATCATGCTCGCCCATCACCAGGCAGGATGGGGAATCCGTCAGGCGCTGACTGATACGCACTTCCTGCACGCGCTCATCCAGCACTGTTTGCATGCGCTTGACCATGTCGGCAAATTCACCTTCGACCTTTTTCGCCGCTTCCTTCTCGGCCTCGTCAGCCAGCTCGTCCAGGTCAAGCTCGCCCTTGGCAATCGATACCAGCTGTTTGCCGTCATACTCGTTCAGGTGCGACACCAGCCACTCGTCGACACGATCCGACAGCAGCAATACCTCGATGCCCTTGCGCCGGAATATCTGCAAGTGCGGACTGCTGGCAGCCGCGGCAAAATTGTCGGCCGTCACATAATAGATCTTTTCCTGGCCCTCTTTCATGCGGCCAATATAGTCATCGAACGACACCGTTTGTGCCTCCATACCGGTGTCGGTGCTCGAGAAGCGTAACAGCTTCGCAATCCGCTCGCGGTTGGCGAGGTCCTCACCCGGACCTTCTTTCATGACCTTGCCGAACTGCGTCCAGAAGCTCGCATACTGTTCAGGTGCGTCTTTCGCCATCGATTCCAGCATGCCGAGAACTTTCTTGATGGAACCGGCGCGAATGGTATCGATCAGCTTGTTGTGCTGCAGTATCTCGCGCGAGACATTCAGCGGCAGGTCATCGGAATCGACCAGGCCACGTACGAAACGCAGGTAATACGGCATCAATTGCTCGGCGTCGTCCATGATAAAGACGCGATTGACGTACAGCTTGATACCGTGGCGACTGTCACGATCATATAGATCAAACGGTGCGCGCGCGGGAATATAAAACAGCGATTTGTAGGATTGCGCCCCCTCGACATGACTGTGAACCCACGTCATCGGGTCCTCGAAATCATGCGCGACATGCTTGTAAAACTCTTTGTATTCCTCGTCATCGATGTCGTTACGCGGGCGCGTCCACAGCGCCGATGCCTTGTTGACTGACTCGTATTCCTGTGGCGCCTCGTCCTCTTCTGCGCCTTTTCTCCTGCAGCATTTCAATCGGCAGGGGAATGTGGTCGGAATACTTGTGAATAACATTGCGCAGGCGGAAAGCATCGAGGAACTCGTCTTCACCCTCACGCAGATGCAGCACCACCTCGGTACCGCGCGCCGTGCGCTCGACGGTTTCCAGCGTAAAGCTGCCATCACCGGTCGATTCCCAGTGCACACCCTGCTCTGCTGGCAGCCCGGCGCGGCGTGTTGTCAGCGACACACGGTCAGCCACGATAAACGATGAATAAAAACCAACGCCGAACTGGCCAATCAGCTGCGAATCCTTGGCCTGGTCACCGGTGAGACTCTCGAAAAACTGGCGGGTGCCTGATTTTGCAATGGTGCCGATATTGTCAACCACCTCATCTCGCGTCATACCGATGCCGGTATCCGAAATCGTGACGGTACGCTCATCTTTATCAAAATCGATGCGAATGCGCAGGGTACTGTCGTCCTCGTACAGGGCATCGTTGCCGAGCGCTTCGAAGCGCAACTTGTCACAGGCATCCGATCCGTTGGAGATCAGCTCGCGCAGAAATATTTCCTTGTTGGAATACAGCGAGTGGATCATCAGCTGCAGCAGCTGCTTCACCTCGGTCTGGAATTCCAGTGTTTCCTTTTGTGTATCGACAGTCATGCGTGCGAAGTCCTCTGAATTTCACGGTATGCAGTTACAGCTTGGGGCAATTTTGCGGATTTCAACCCGGCGCAGTCCGCCCCTTCATGTGACAGCAGCCAGTGCTTGCGCCAGATAGCAGGGTCTGCGGTCTTGCCGGAATACCCGCCCATGCCACTGGCGGCCACCACGCGGTGACAGGGCACGATAATTGAAACGGGATTGCGACGACAGGCGTTGCCGACGGCACGCGGGCCGCTACCGAGTTGCGCAGCTACCTGCCCGTAGGTGCGTGTTTCACCCGGCGGAATCGATTGCAGAACGGTCCAGACACGCATTTGAAAGGCTGTCCCTCTGCCTGCGACGGCGACGGTAAAAGGAACTTTCGGGTCATCGAAGAAGCGGGTCAGTTCCCGCTCGACCTGCTGCTCCGCACGGGTGCGGGCCGGCTGCAGGCGTGTACGCTGCGTGAGATAGTCGAGCCGGGTTACGGTGTGGCCGTCGAGCTGCACACCCAGGCGGCCGAGCGGCGAATCCAGCACCAGCGAATAATTGCAAGATGATTGACCCATTTTCACCCCCTGAAACGAACAACGGGTACCGCAAGGTACCCGTCATTGTAGACAAACCGGATCGATATGGCAGGCCTAGAGCTTTTCCTTGATGCGCGCAGATTTTCCGGACAGTTCGCGCAGGTAGTAAAGCTTGGCGCGACGCACATCGCCGCGGCGTTTCACCTTGACCGAACTGATCGAGGTACTGTGCGTCTGGAACACACGCTCAACACCTTCGCCGTGAGAAATCTTGCGTACCGTGAAGGCGGAATTCATGCCGCGGTTACGCTTGGCAATAACGACACCTTCGAACGCCTGCAGACGCTCACGCTCACCTTCCTTCACCTTGACCTGCACAGTGACGGTATCGCCAGGACCGAATTCCGGTATGTCCTTGCGCAGTTGTTCCTGCTCAAGCTGCTGGATAATGTTGCTCATGTCTGAATCCTCTGTTAGTTGGCTATTGATCGCTCAATTGCCCGTTCGTTGTTCCTGAATAAATTCGTTCAACAAAATCTGTTGCTCTTCGTCGAGCGTCTAGCGCTTCCAGCAGGTCCGGCCTGCGTTGCCAGGTCCGCCCAAGCGCCTGCTTGGCCCGCCAGCGGCGAATGACTTCATGGTTGCCGCCGAGCAATTCCGCCGGTACCCGCATGCCATCGACTTCTTCCGGCCGCGTGTAATGCGGAAAATCCAGCAGGCCGTCCATGAATGAATCAGCCGCTGCGGAATCCGCATCACCCAGCGCACCGGGGAGCAGCCGCGTTACTGCATCCATCACCAGCAGCGCCGGTAACTCACCGCCACTGAGGACATAATCACCCACTGACAACTCTTCATCCACTTCTGTTGTCAATGAAGCGCTCATCAACACCTTCGTAGCGACCGCATAACAGGACCAGCCTGTCTGTCGTCGCCAGCTCACGCGCCTTTTGCTGCGTGAACGGTTCGCCTTGCGGTGACAGGTAAATCACCCGCCCGGCACCGGCTGTATCAGCCCGTACGGCCTGGAGTGCGGCGCGCAACGGCTGCACCTGCATCACCATCCCGGGACCACCCCCGTAAGGCCGGTCATCGACCCCACCATGGCGGTCATCGGTGTAATCGCGCGGATTCCACGTAACCAGTTCCAGCAGGCCGTTCTCAATGGCGCGCCCCTGGATACCATAGCTGCTGCTCACCCGGACCATATCCGGAAACAGTGTCACCACGTCTATTCGCATGGCACCGACCCGCTAAAACTCGGGATCCCAATCGACACGGATTTCTCCGGCCGCGAGATCAACCGTGCGGATAACATCATCACGCACAAACGGCACCAGCCGTTCCCGGTCACCGCGCACAACCAGCACATCATTGGCACCGGTCTCCAGCAGGTGATCAACACGTCCCAGTACGACGTTATCCGTTGTCACAACCTGCAAACCAATCAGGTCGCGCCAGTAATATTCATTTTCTTGCGTGTCCGGCAACTGGCAGCGCTTTATCGCGATGTCGGTTCCCGACAGTGCCGCCGCTGCGTCGCGATCGTTACAGTCAGCGAGTCGGACGACCAGTCCCTTGCCGTGGCACTTGCCTGCAAGCGGCTTCGTCTCACGCCATTTACCCCCGCGATGCAAATACCAGGGCAAATAATCAAGCAGGTTTTCCGGTAACTCGGTAAACGCTGTCACACGCAACCAGCCCTTCACACCGTACGGCGAGGCAATCCGCCCCACCACCAGCATGTCATCTGCCTGAGCGCTGCTTGCGGACACCTGCATTTACCGCCAACGCCTGCCAGCAGCAGGTGTTACTGCGCCCGGTGCTCCTTGAGCAAACGGGCAACGCGGTTGGAAACCTGTGCACCCTGTGCAGTCCAGTGCTCGGTCCGCGCAGTATCGATACGCAGGCGTTCTTCACCGCCCTTCGCAATCGGGTTATAAAAACCGATACGCTCGATGCAACGCCCGTCACGGCTGTTGCGGCTATCCGTCACCACGATGTGATAAAACGGCCGCTTCTTCGCACCGCCACGTGACATTCTGATCGTCACCATAGACCCAGTATCCTCAATAGTATTTATGGGGCCGCCGCAGTGTTGCGAAAGTCACCCGTGAAAGCCGGGCAATTTTACGCGAATCACAAAAAAAGTGAAGACTTGCAGGCAATTGAGGACGAAATACCCGGCATCGCCGCCACGCAGGGGCATTTCCACCACCTGTCGAAATACGTTACATCCTGGCAGAACTGTGGCAGACACCGGCTCATGGGTCTTAATATATTGTTTTTAATAACTATTTAAATTATCCCGAATACCCCGCACAGGACCATAAATTGTCGGGATTCCTTACTAAACAACCGGCCCATCCCGGCAGTGAACCGACCCGATGTCGATAAGTGACCCTGTCAAAACAGTTTTTTTCAGTTGGCACAGCAATTGCTCTAATCACAGACGAGCAACGAATAAGCAGAATATTTGGGGGAGGGGAAGCCAAGTCCAAGAACAAGAGCTCATTGCACAGCAACAATAATTATTGCGCGGCGGTATTGAAGGCCAACAACACAACAACTGAAACAATAACAATAATCAGGTATCGGTTTTGCGCAGATTTATCACGGTGGCTTAGGCCACCGTTTGTTTTTTGGGGGTCAGGAAATCTTGCCCGGCCATGCGCTAGAACGGCATCCCCGCCGGGCCCTTGCCTTTCATGCCGCGCAACATTTTTGCCATTCCGCCTTTCGACATCTTTTTCATCATCTTCTGCATTTGCAGATGCTGTTTCAGCAAACGATTGACATCCTGCACCTGGGTACCTGAACCCGCCGCAATGCGGCGGCGCCGTGCGCCCTTGATAATCGCCGGGAACGAACGCTCCTTCGGCGTCATTGAATTGATAATCGCTTTCATACGATGCACCTGGCGATCATCCGGCATCCCGCCTTTCGGCAACTGCGCCGCACCCGGCAGCTTGTCCATCAGACCGGCGAGTCCACCCATGTTCAGCATCTGGTCAAGCTGATCACGGAAATCATTCATATCGAAACCCTTGCCCTTCGATAACTTCTTTGCGAGCCGGCCAGCCGCTTCATGGTCGACTTTCTGTTCAGCCTCCTCGACCAGGCTGAGCACATCCCCCATGCCAAGGATGCGCGAGGCGATGCGGTCAGGATGAAATGGTTCGAGTGCCGCGGTTTTCTCACCCACGCCGATGAATTTGATCGGCTTGCCGGTAATGGAACGAATCGACAGGGCTGCACCGCCACGCGCATCACCATCCGTTTTTGTCAGGATGACACCGGTCAACGGGAGCACTTCGTTAAAGGTGCGCGCCGTGTTTGCTGCGTCCTGGCCGGTCATGCTGTCAACCACAAACAGTGTTTCAACCGGGTTGACGGCTGCATGGATGCGACGGATCTCGTTCATCATCTCGTCGTCGATATGTAAACGACCGGCGGTATCGACAATCACGACATCGACGTGCTGTTTACGCGCATGCTGGATAGCATTGCTGGCGATTTCCACCGGGTCCTGGTCGGGACTGCTCGGGAAGAACCCGGCGTTAACCTCACTGGCCAGCGTTTTTAGCTGGTCGATGGCAGCCGGTCGATAGATATCGCAACTGGTCAGTAATACCGATTTCTTTTCGCGTTCGGCCAACATGCGCGCGAGTTTCGCGCTACTGGTGGTTTTACCCGATCCCTGCAGGCCCGCCATGAGGATGACGGCTGGTGGCTGCACACTCAGGTCCAGTGCATTATTGGCATCACCCATGACGTGTACGAGTTCGTCATTGACGACCTTCACCAGCGTCTGGCCGGGGGTCAGGCTCTTCAGGACTTCCTGCCCCATTGCCCGCTCCCGCACATTGTCTATGAATGCCTTGACAACCGGCAGGGCAACATCCGCCTCAAGCAAAGCCATGCGCACCTCACGCAGGGCATCCTTGATGTTTTCCTCTGTCAGGCGTCCCTGGCCACGCAGATTGCGAATAGTTTTTGAGAGTCGGTCACTCAGATTGTCGAACATGGTCTGCCTGCTTCCCGCTTTAACTGATATTCACCAGTTGAAGATTATAACTGTATTCAGGCCCTCACCGGCATCATGATCGGGATACTTCTCTGCCTCTGGCAGTTATGCGATGATTCACCCATGAATCCAATACTGCCGGGACTGCTCTCGATCCTGTTTTACCTGCTGGCCAGCGGCCTGCTGGTTACGCGCTTGTCCCGGGGCAACTCGAACGGACAGTGCGCGCCTGATCCGGCCACACTGCTCGCACTGGCGGCGATCGCGGCCCACGGGGCATTACTCTATCCAGCCATCATCACACCAGGGGGCCTGAACCTCGGCTTTGTCTATGCCGCTTCGCTGGTCGCACTGACCAGTGCATTCCTGCTGGCTGTCTCGACGTTTTTCCAGCCAGTCGGCAACCTGGGGATCGTGGTATTTCCCGTTGCCGCTGTCACTATCGGTCTGCTGCTGGCCTGGCCTGGCCAGCGCCTGGTCACCGATTCATCCTGGCAACTGGAAACGCACATACTTGCATCCCTGCTCGCCTATAGCATTCTCGCACTCGCGGTATTCCAGTCCATATTGTTATCTATCCAGGACCGTCACTTGCGCAATCGGCAACCGGGCGGTTTTATCCGTGCCCTGCCCCCGCTGGCAGTCATGGAATCGCTGCTGTTCCAGATGATCGCCACCGGCTTCGCGCTCCTGACGCTGGCGCTGGTCACCGGCTTCCTGTTCCTGGAAGATATCTTTGCCCAGCACCTGGTTCACAAGACCACCCTGTCTATCATTGCCTGGTTCGTGTTCGCCATCCTGCTCTGGGGGCGCTGGCGATTCGGCTGGCGCGGACAAACCGCACTGCGCTGGACTATCGGCGGCTTTATATTCCTGATGCTTGCCTATTTCGGCAGCAAATTCGTCCTGGAGCTTGTACTGAACGGCTAAACCCGTCGCTTCCTGACACAGGCAGCAGATTTTCGTACACTAGGGCCTCATCAAAACACTGGAGGCTGTCCCCGCTTGGACGACACCCCGTTGAGCGTGCTGCTGGCAGCACTGTTCCTTCTCATAGTGCTTTCCGCTTTCTTCTCCGGTTCGGAAACCGGCCTGATGACGATCAATCGTTATCGATTGCGTAACATGGCCGACAAGAAACACCCGGGTGCCATGCGCGCGCAAAAACTCCTGCAGCGCCAGGACCGGCTGATCGGGCTTATCCTGCTCGGTAACAACGTCGTTAATGTGTTTGCCTCCATCCTGATGACGCTGATCGCCCTGCGCATCTACAATGACGCCGGCTTTATTTTTGCTGCCGGCATCGTGCTGACCATCATCATCCTGCTGTTCGCCGAGGTCACACCGAAAACGCTGGCTGCCCTGCACCCGGAACGCATTGCATTTCCGGCCGCCTATGTTTATACGCCGTTGCTCAAGCTGCTCTACCCGATCGTCTGGGTCGTTAATGCCTTCGCCAACGGCCTGTTGAGGATACTGGGCGTTTCTGCGAAAGAAAGCCGCGGACATGCACTGACGCAGGAAGAACTGCGCACCGTTGTCACTGAAGCCGGTGCCCTGATCCCGGAACGTCACGCGTCCATGCTGCTGAATCTCATTGATCTTGAGAAAGTAACCGTGGAAGACATCATGGTTCCGCGCAACGACGTGACCGGTATCGACATCAACGACGACTGGGACACCATTACACGCACGCTGTCGGACAGCCAGTACACCCGTATGCCGCTGTACCGGGAAAGCATAGACGACGTTATCGGCGTCCTGCACATGCGCGATGTACTGCCGCACCTGTATCATGGCGAACTCGATCATGACTCCCTGCAGCGCATTGCACGGGACGCCTACTTCATCCCGGTCAATACATCGCTTAACCGGCAGTTGCTGAATTTCCAGCGCAAGCACAGGCGGCTGGGGTTCGCAGTCGATGAATACGGCGATATACAGGGACTGGTAACGCTGGAAGATATCCTTGAAGAGATTGTCGGCGAATTCACCTCGGACCCATGGGCGCGGTTCGAGGATATCCAGGAAGAGGATGATGGCACCTGGCTGGTTGACGGCAGCGTCAATATTCGCAATCTCAACAGCGCACTGGGCATGGACCTGTCGATTGACGGACCAAAAACCCTGAACGGCTACATCACCGAATCGCTGGAAATGATCCCGGAGAACAACATCAGCCTGTTAATCGACCGACACCCGGTTGACATCCTGCAGGTAAAGGAAAATATGGTTAAAACCGTGCGCATTCACCCGCGCCTGCAACGAGATGACGCCGATGACACCGGGAGTAGCTGATGAAACTGCTGTTCAACCTGGAAATTGTCGAAGGCAAGCGGATCCGCGCCCGCCCCGGTGATTAGCTGAAATCGTTACCACACAGCGAATAGCGGGCAGCGGGCATGAACTTCATGGATATATTACTGCCGGTTATTTTTACCGGCGACAGCAAGGAGACAAGCAATGACTGACTCCGACGGAAAATCCGAGGACGAATGGCGCAAGCAACTGACGGATGAACAGTTCAATGTAACGCGACGCAAGGGAACAGAACGACCCTTCACGGGTGAATTTCTCGATTGCAAGGACGACGGAACCTACACCTGTATTTGCTGTGGCGCTGAACTGTTCAACTCGAATGACAAGTTCGATTCCGGCAGCGGCTGGCCCAGCTTCGTTCGCGCCGGCAATAGTGAAAATATAAAAACCGTGACCGACAACAGTCACGGAATGACGCGCATCGAAGTCACGTGTGCAAAGTGCGACGCCCATCTTGGGCATGTATTCGAGGACGGCCCGGCGCCAACCGGTCAGCGCTACTGCATCAATTCGGTTTCGCTGGATTTTAAAAAATCCTGACGGCAACAGGCCGCATCAATCAGTATCGAATGCGGCCGCCAGCACCTCTGATAAACGTCCTGCCGCCGTGATCGACAGGCCGGCCACCGCCTGCCTCGGCTTGTTGGCTGACGGGATAATCGCACGCCGGAAGCCGTGTTTGACTGCCTCGTGCAAGCGATCCTCGCCATTCGGTACCGGCCGCAACTCACCGGACAAGCCAATCTCACCGAACACGAACAGGTCATCCGGCAACGGCCGGTCACGAAAACTCGACACGACAGCCAGCAACACGGCAAGATCAGCCGCCGTTTCGCTTACCTTCACACCACCAACAACATTTACGAACACATCCTGGTCAGCCAGCAGCAGGCCACCATGACGATGCAATACAGCCAGCAGCATGGCCAGGCGGTTCTGCTCCAGGCCAAGCGTTACCCTGCGTGGATTACCGGACTGGCCCTGGTCAACCAGTGCCTGCACCTCGACCAGCAACGGCCGGGTACCTTCCCAGGTCACCATGACGACACTCCCGGGTACCGCCGACTCATGCCGCGACAGGAAAATCGCCGACGGATTTCGCACTTCTTTAAGGCCGCCACCTGTCATGGCAAACACGCCCAGTTCATTGACAGCACCGAAACGGTTCTTGACGGCACGCAGTATGCGGTAACGCCCGCCCGGATCACCTTCGAAATATAAAACCGTGTCGACCATGTGCTCGAGCACGCGCGGACCGGCCAGGGTCCCTTCCTTGGTGACATGTCCAACCAGGAACATGGCAATCCCGGTCTGTTTTGCAAACCGGACCAGTTGCGCGGCACTTTCCCGGACCTGTGCTACCGAACCGGGTGCGGATTGCGACGTCTCGGTAAACAGCGTCTGAATGGAATCTATCACCATGACCTGGGGCTGCTCCTTCGCCGCCGTCATAATGATTCGTTCGACTGATGTTTCAGACAGCATACGGATGTGACTGCCGTCGATATCAACTCGACCCGCACGCAACGATATCTGTTCGAGTGATTCCTCGCCGGTCACGTACAGCGAAGCCATGTTGCCGGACAGCGTTGCCAGCACCTGCAGCAACAGGGTCGACTTGCCGATCCCCGGGTCACCACCGATCAGCACAACCGATCCGGCCACCAGCCCGCCACCCAGCACCCGGTCCAGCTCCTGCATACCGACCGACTGGCGACTTTGCGTATCCGCCTGCACGGCGCTCAGGGGGGTAACCTGCGCGACGCTTTTGCCGCTCCAGTTTGCGAACCGGCCGGAGGCCGGCTTGACGGCGGCGACAGACTCACCCAGCGTATTCCAGCCCCCGCATTCACTGCAGCGACCGGCCCATTGCGGGGATACGTTGCCGCAGTCGCTGCAGGTATAGGTTATTTTCGCTTTGGCCATATTTATCCTGTCACACCAGGCGCCCGCCCTTTCCGGGCAATATATCTTATTGTTTTATATTTGTATTTCAGTGCGCGAGGCCGCGTCACCCCAACCATACACTAAAGCTTTCCCCCTGATCGCCGCCTAACTACTGGATAGATCTGGAAAAAGTACCTTTAGACAGGAAACGACTTTGCGCCTTCAGAACAAAATCCTCGTATTACTGGTTCCGCTGATTGTGCTGCCCATCCTGGCGCTGGGCTGGACAGCATACGCGTTGCTGATGGATGACGCCCGTCAACGTACCCAGCAGCAGGTCACCACCCTGCTGGAACAAATTCGCCTGCATAAAGATACCCAGTTGCAAACTGCCCGGGCGAATGCCAGTTTATTCGCCAGCACCGAACTGGTAAAGAAGTATGTATCGACCTATTCCGCCAGCAAACGTGCATTGCTGGAACAGGACGTTCTCGACCTGCTGTTCAACTACCAGCTGGCTTATCCGGAATATTTCGAGATTCGCATCATTTCGCGTGATGGCAAGGAGCTACTGCGATCCGTCATCGGTGATGTGGAGAACAGGACAAAAGACGAATCATCAAGCCAGTGGTTCAAGGAAGCAAGTCTGTCAGGCAGCGCAATTCATACCACCTTTTTAGCCAACCCGGACAATGGCAAGCCGGTTTTACTCACCAGCAAACCGCTGACATCTAACATAGAAGATAATGTAACCGGTCAGAACACACAGAAGCTGCATGGATACCTGGTGCTGACGATCGATCTCGGATTTCTTGACAGATTGTCGCAAAACATGAGTGTTGGCAAAAGCGGCGATTTATTCTTTACAGACGCAAGCGGCACCATACTGTTCCATCCTGACAAGTCGCGCAAAGGGCAACAGATCGACCCCGGATTGTATTCACGTCTTGCTAACGTCAGCGACCATAAGACCCTGCTTGATGCACCCTACCAGGACGCGCCCGGTCACTACCAGTCAATCAAGCTGGACAACTGGCTACATGGTATTGCCGCCTACGAGGAGAGTGAATTTACCGACAAGCGCAATAATCTCGGCCAGTCTGTTACCCTGATTGCAGGTGTTGCCATACTGCTGACCATTGCATTTCTGTTTGCTGTACTCAAATCGCTGTTGATCAAGCCGATCCAGAAACTCAGCTCTGCTGCACGGGAAATGGGGCGTGGCCAGCTGCTGGTTCCGATCAACGTCAACACGCGCGATGAAATCGGCGACCTCGCCAATACATTCAAGGAAATGGGCGAGAACCTGAATCATTATCATGAACAGGTCCGCTACGTTGCCTACCATGACAGCCTGACCGGGTTACCCAATCGCCTGATGTTCAAGGACTACCTGAAGCGCGCAACGGCAGAGGCACGTCGAAACAACCAGGAACTGTCTGTCCTGTTTCTTGATCTTGATAACTTCAAGCGTATTAACGACACACTGGGCCATGTCGTCGGTGATAAATTGCTCGAGGCATTTGCCGTGCGTTTGCAATCGTGCTTACGTGAAACCGATGTTATTTCACATACGCCGCTGGACGACAGCGAGAGTGTTATGGCGCGGCTCGCCGGCGATGAATTCACCATCATGCTTCCCCGCACTACTGGTCCTGCCAATGCGCAGAAAGTCTCCCGTCGCGTCCTTGAGCTCATGTCGGAACCCTTCGTCGTCAACAAGCAGGAACTGTATATCAGTACAAGCATAGGCATTGCGCTGTTCCCGGATGATGGTGACAACGCCGATGACCTGATGAAGAACGCTGACATTGCCATGTATCACGCAAAGAAATCGGGGCGCAATAACTACCAGTACTTCTCGAAAAGGCTGAACGAGGAGTCCATGTTCAAGCTGAAAATCGAGAGCAAGCTGCGTCATGCCGTTGAAAACAACGAGCTTGAAATGTATTACCAGCCACAGGTGGCACTGGCAACGGGTGAGATTGCCGGCGCCGAATGTTTACTGCGCTGGAAAGACGAAGAACTGGGCATGGTATCCCCCGATGTATTTATTCCGATCGCGGAAGAATACGGGCTTATCATCCCGATTACCGAGTGGCTGATACATGACATATGCACACGCGCACAGGCATGGTCAAAGGAATTTACCGCGCATACCACCATGGCCATCAACATTTCCGCCGTCCACTTCTGCGGACACGACCTGGAAGGCCTGATTCACAATACACTGAAACAGACCGGCTTTGACCCGAAACGCCTCGAGATCGAACTGACGGAAACCAGTGTTCTGCAAGACCCGCAACTCGCAATCAGGACACTGGAAAGAATCCAGTCCATGGGGCTGCAGACATCGCTCGATGATTTCGGTACCGGCTATTCCTCGCTCAACTATCTGATGCAGTTACCACTCGATAAACTGAAGATTGATCGCAGCTTCATTGTAAACATGGACAAAGGAGAGAAAGGCATCGCCATTGTCTCCGCCATTATTGCCATGGCGCACAGCCTCAGCCTCGAGGTCATTGCCGAAGGCGTGGAAGATGAATCACACATCCAGTTGTTAAGAAAAATGCAGTGCGACATCGTCCAGGGCTACTATATTGCACGCCCCATGCCGGCCGCAGAATTCGAACAGTTATTGTCCAGTAATTCACGAAATATCGCCTGACGAAAAAAAGCCGGGGAAATACCCCGGCCTGGTAATTGGACTTACAACCACTAGATCGGACCGATTAACTGCGCACTGATCTTGCGTGAATTTATCCGTTGTATTATATCCTGCGAACTGGTCCTGTCCTTGTCGTACTGCACCAGCATCAGGTGAAACCGCAGCGGGCAAAACTCTGCCGTACTGACACCATCAGTCGATGCCAGGTACTCTGTCAGTTCACCCCGGTTTGAATCACCCAGTTCCTCGTCGATGTGCACAACAATCTCAATCTTCTTCGCCTGATTCCGGTCCAACTCATATGCAACACCTGTCATGTTTCACCCCCTGTGATGGTTGAATGACGGTTACGTCAACCCGTTACTCCGTCAACTCTTCGACCACTCCGTGATCAGATAAACAGGGTACAACCTGAATGACTGGCATCCACCAGGTAACTGGCAGCGCCTGCTATCTCGATCCCGCTGCCCAGCTCTTCCTCGCGAATACCCATCACCTGCATTGTCATACTGCAGGCCACCAGCCTGACCCCGCTATCGCGGGCTATATCCAGTAATTCCTCCGCCGAAACAATGTCCTTGTCCCGCATCATCTGCTTCAGCATGGTCCGCCCGGCACCGAGCATATTCATCTGCGATACGCCCATACTGCCGGGGCCGGTCGGCGTCATCATGTCAATCATGCGCTCCTTGACGCCTTTACCTGAGAA
Source organism: uncultured Halobacteria archaeon (assembly GCA_963847565.1). GTDB lineage: Bacteria > Pseudomonadota > Gammaproteobacteria > UBA9214 > UBA9214 > UBA9214. Next base: position 10,061 of record CAWKAE010000022.1, on the reverse strand, counting down.
ACTCCGTTTCTCTTTCAATACGTTGATTCCCCAGAACGTGAAGAACACCGTCACGTTCATGCCCATGGAGGCAGCCGTGGACGCGATCATCAATCCCGCCAATACTTTGTCTAGTTCGCCTGAAAAGACCAGCAACGTCACCTGATCGACACGTGGAGTGAATGCTTCGATCTTTTCAACACGGGCCTCGATCGCCGCGAGCCGATCTTCAGCGGATGACAGTGATTGCGGTGGAAACGTCGATTGCTGCCGTTGATTGCTGTGTGTGGCACTGTATTCCATTGTCCCTCCTCGTAATTCGAGCAGTCCAAATGAACGTCGCGCCATCAACCGGTTTTATCCGGAACAAGCAGAATAAATACCGGCTGATTTCGTTTCGTGATGAGTGGACTCATCACCATTTAAGGTAGTCTGGAATCGAATGATGTCAATTAATACAAAGGTACTAATCAGAAGTGTTAGCTTATGTACTCGTGCGCAACGCGATGGTTGACACCGCACAGCAATTCATAAGAAATCGTACCGGCACCCTCGGCGACCTCTTCGACCGGCAGTCCGTCGCCCCAGAGTATCACCTCATCACCCACGGCTGGCTGTTCATGGCCGCGCAGGTCAATACAGATCATATCCATCGACACGCGTCCGATCAGGGCGGCCCGTTTTCCGTTCACCAGCACCGGCATTCCGCTGCCTGCGTGACGTGGATAGCCGTCACCGTAACCGATTGCCGCAACACCCACCGACATCGCTTCCGGACAGCGCCAGTCACCGCCATAGCCAACCGCGTCGCCCGCCTGGCAGCCATTGATCGCGATCAGTTGCGTTTTCAACGTCATGGCAGGACGCAAATCCAGTTCGTCAGCGCGCTTGCCCGCCAGTGGCGAAGCACCGTAAAGCATAATGCCAGGTCGCACCCAGTCCGCGTGCGTGTCGGGCCAGGCCAGTACTGCGGCTGAGTTTGCCAATGAACGTTCGCCCGCCTGCGGTGACAGCACGTCGGTAAAACGCTCCAGCTGGGTTGCAGTAGTGCTATCTTCCACATCATCCGCACAGGCGAAATGCGTCATGTAACGCACGGTACCCACCTGGTCGAGTCCTTCCAGCCGGGCAGTAATATGGGCAACCGCATCCGGTTCGAACCCCAGGCGGTTCATCCCGGTATCCAGCTTGAGCCAGACATCGATCGGTCGCGCGGGATGTGAGTGCTCGAGCATTTCCAGCTGGCTAACGTGATGGACGACAACATCCAGGCGATAACCGCCGACCAGTGCAATATCTTCCGGCGTGAAAATACCTTCGAGGAGAACGATGCGCCGATCGAAACCGGTTTCGCGCAGTGCAACACCCTCTTCCGGACTGGCCACGCCGAAGGCGTCGGCAGCAGGCATGGCCTGCGCCGCGCGTACCAGCCCGTGCCCGTAGGCGTTGGCCTTGATAATTGCCATGATGCGGCTTTGCGGCGCCGACTGCCGTACGCGCTGGAAATTATGTTGCAGTGCGCGCAGGTTGATACATGCACGCGCGGGACGTGTCATTCAAAATCACCGCCGGAGTAATAGTTATCCGCCGCGTAATTCTCGAAGCGCGTGAACTGGCCACGGAAGGTCAGTGTGCACTTGCCGATCGGTCCGTTACGCTGCTTGCCGATAATGATTTCCGCGAGCCCTTTTTGCGGACTGTCCTCGTTGTACACTTCATCACGGTAAATAAACATGATGACGTCGGCGTCCTGCTCGATCGCACCGGACTCGCGCAGGTCCGACATGACCGGTCGCCGGTCGGTACGGGACTCCAGGCTGCGGTTAAGTTGTGACAGGGCAATGACCGGCACTTCCAGTTCCTTGGCGAGTGCCTTGAGGTTACGCGAGATTTCCGAAATCTCGGTTGCCCGGTTCTCCCTGTTGCTGGTGCCCTGCATCAGCTGCAGGTAATCGATCACGATCAGGCCGAGGTTATGTTCACGTTTGAGGCGTCGCGCACGGGCACGCAGTTCCATCGGCGTCAGTGCCGGGGTGTCATCGATGAAGATTGGCGCACCGTCGAGCAGACTGACGGCCGAAGTCAGCCGTGGCCAGTCGTCATCGTCCAGCTTGCCGGTACGGATCTTGTGCTGGTCGATATGTCCCAGCGAGGACATCATGCGCAGCGCCAGATGCTCGCCCGGCATTTCCATACTGAAAATAGCGACCGGTACCTGGTCCTTGATGGCCGCGTTCTCTGCAAAATTGACCGCCAGTGTGGTTTTGCCCATGGACGGCCTGCCGGCCACGATAATGAGGTCCGACGGTTGCAGGCCGGCCGTCATATTGTCGAGATCGGTAAACCCGGTGGATACGCCGGTGATGGCATTATCCTGCTGGAACAGCATATCGATGCGGTCAACCGCGGCGGCCAGCAGCCCGCGAATATTGCGAAACCCGCGCTTACTGCGCTTGCCCTGTTCGGCAATATCAAACACCAGTTTCTCGGCGTTATCCAGCAGCTCACCGGAGTCACGCCCTTCTGTCTCGTAGGCGCTGCCGGCAATCTTGTTACCCACGTCAATAAGCTGCCGCATGACGGAGTTTTCACGCACGATTGCGGCATAGGCCTTGATATTGGCCGCACTGGGTGTGCTCTGCGCCAGCATACCCAGCGCCGACAGCCCGCCCACGTCATTCAGCAGGCTGTTCTGCTCAAGCCACTCTGACAGGGTCACTGCATCCAGCGGATTGCCCTGCTCGGCAAGCTGCGCAATGGCACGGAAAATAAGACGGTGATTACGGCGGTAAAAATCTTCCTCGCAGACAACGTCAGCAATGGAATCCCAGGCGTTGTTATCCAGCATGAGACCACCAAGCACTGCCTGCTCGGCTTGCAGCGAATGCGGCGGCACCTTGAGTGCATCCGTCTTTGCCTGCATCAGATCTGCGGAACGTAGAGTTTCGACCATATAGTTTTTATAATTCAGGTAGTGTTGCGAAACCGTATTTGCGAAGCGACATAGATATCACAAACAGGGTGTAAAGACACTATTGCTTTGAGGTGATGTTTATGCGTGCCGCCCCTGCACACACAAAATTTACAAACCACAAACACGATGCAGTCGTAACCGACTGATTTGAGCCGGACGGTTACGTCCGGCTCCGCAGAAATATTTATTCAGCGCTAACAATCAGCTTGATAGTGGCATCCACATCCGTATGCAGATGCAGAACGACGTCATACTCACCAATCTGACGGTAAGCACCTTCCGGCAGGCGGATCTCATTGCGCTCGATTTCCACACCTGTCGTCTTGACGGCATCGGCAATGTCAGCGGTTCCGATCGAGCCAAACAGTTTGCCCTCTTCACCGGCCTTGGCGACGATTTCAACTGTTTTGCCGTCTATCTGCTCACGGCGTGCTTCGGCAGCGGCCAGTGTTTCGGCAGCCGCTTTTTCGAGATCTGCGCGACGCGCCTCGAACTCGGCAATGTTCTCAGCCGTCGCCGCCTTCGCCTTGCCCTGGGGTACCAGGTAGTTCCGGCCATAACCGGGCCTGACATTAACCTTGTCGCCCATGGCGCCAAGATTCTCGATTTTTTCAAGCAGGATAATTTCCATTGTTCCAACCTCTGTATTTACCTGTTCATATTCCGGTTCATTATCACGTCGCCCGCACACGCCGGCGAATATCGATCCATGTATCCAGCAGACCCGCAGCCGCCAGCAACAGTGTCGCCTGCGGTATCAGTGCCAGCAGCACGTATACGACAGTCAGCCAAATCCTGCCTCTGCCCGCCTGGCCAACCACGCTGTGTACAACAGCAAGGCCGACCAGCAGGTATGGCACCAGCATGATCATCGATAGCTGCGCCAGCAACTCACCGACAGCACCACTGGTAAAACGCGCGGCCAGCATGGCCGCCAGCGTCAACAGGGCCACCGGGTAGCCCATCCGCAGGTTGCAAAACTCGTCCCGGAAACCACCGGGATGCACCAGCCTGGACTGCCACCAGCGCGCCAGCATCAGGCTGCCGAGAATACCTGTCAGCAGCGATGCCAGTACCAGCCCCGTCAGCAGTGCTGCGAGGCCGCGCATCAATTCCGCGTCGGACAGGTTCGTTACGGGAAGGCCGGCACTGGCGAGCGCTTCCTGTAAAACCTGTAACCGTTCAATCCACCAGGGTACCGGGTCGCCAAACAACCCGTACACTGCAAGCAACAACATGGCACCGAACAACACGGCAGTGCCAAGCACATAATCAAGTCGCCGGGTCGTTTGCAGGACCGCTGCAAGTATCCAGCATGGCAGCCACAACATCACTACCATGATGGCAACTACTGTGGCCTGTATGCCCAGCAGTTGATAAAACAGGCCGGCTAACGCTGCCGCGATAAACAAAACCTGCAAACCCTGCAGGACACCGACATGCAGGGTCACCAGTGCGACTGTGCTTGCTGCCAGGTAGTTCAGCATGGTGCCGAACGGCGGCAGTATGAATGTCATCGCACCGCATATAGCGGCGACTGTCACCGCCTGCCAGCGGCCCCTGACGATATATGCGGCCAGTATGTTCATAAGTCGCGCCGGGTGAAGCCAGGCGCTAAATCCCTGACCGGATCACTAACTGTCAGTGGGCGTCACAATACGGTAACAGCGACAGGTAACGCGCACGCTTGATCGCGGTAGACAGCTGGCGCTGATACCTTGCCTTGGTACCGGTAATCCGGCTGGGAACGATCTTGCCGGTCTCGGAAACATACTGTTTCAGGACAGCCAGATCCTTGTAATCGATTTCCTTGGTGCCTTCCGCGGTAAAGCGGCAAAACTTGCGTCGACGGTAATAACGGGACATGGGTATTCCTCTGCGTTAACTGTTTCGTTTACTCTGCCGTGGCAGCGGGTTCATCGCCAGCAGCACTTTCATCAGCAGCTGCAACTACCGGCGTCTTCTCGGCATCACTGTCTGCAACCGGTGCTTCGCTGTCTGCAGCCGGCGCAGCCGACGGCTCGCGCTCACGCTTTTCTTCCGGCTTCTTCATCAATAACGACTGCCCGGTCTCCGCTTCCTTGCGACTGATCACCATGTTCCGGATCACTGCATCGTTAAAACGGAATGAACTGTTGAGTTCTTCCAGCACGGCTGTGCCGCACTCGATATTCATCAGCACGTAATGCGCCTTGTGAAGTTTCTGGATCGGGTAAGCCAGTTGACGACGGCCCCAGTCTTCCAGTCGATGAATCGCCCCACCGTCAGCCTCGATCGTGGCACGGTAGCGTTCAATCATGGCGGGTACCTGTTCGCTCTGGTCAGGGTGGACCAGAAACACTATTTCATAATGTCTCATCAAAGACCCCTTACGGATTGGTAGCCTGCAGTCACATGCCGCAGGCAAGGAGTTAATAATCAAATTGTTAGAGCCGGGGAATTTTACGTGAGGGCTGCGGTGGATGCAATAACAGGCTGGTGGTACGGGCGGCGCCTGCGAAGCATACAGGCTAATCGATTCGCGGACACCGTCCGCTCCTACAAGTTATTGTTCCATATGTTGAATCAGGTATCGCTGGCCTGCAGCCGCTGGCGCCGCACCTCGTAGAGCAGCACACCGGCAGCCACCGATACATTCAGGCTCTCGACCACACCGGCCATGGGGATGGCGACCTGGAAGTCGCATAACTCGGCCGTCAGGCGGCGCAGGCCACTCCCCTCGCTGCCGAGCACCAGTGCCAGCGGCCCGCTCAGGTCGGTTTCATACAATGCCTGTGGCGCCTGGTCACTGGCGCCATACAACCAGATACCGGCCTCCTTGAGCATGCGCAATGTCCGGGCAAGATTGGTCACGGCAAACACCGGTACCGACTGGGTCGCACCGCAGGCCACCTTGTGCACAACCGGCGTCAACCCGGCGGCCCGGTCCCGCGGCACAATGACCGCCTGCACACCGGCGGCATCCGCAGTGCGCAGACAGGCGCCCAGGTTGTGCGGATCCTGCACGCCATCGAGTACCAGTAACAATGCCGGTGCAGACAAATTATCCAGAAAGACCGACAGTTGTTTCTCGGTCAGCATTTTGTCGGTTGATTTCAGGGTCGCAACCACCCCCTGGTGTGTTGTATCCGGATACAGCCGGTCGATTTCGCTACGCGGACGGGATTCTGTTGCGATACCGCTGGCTGCGGCACTCGCCTGCAGGTCCTGTATGCGACGGTCATTGCCTGCGCTCAATAACAAGTGATCGACGGCAGCCGGGTTGCGCTCCATGATCGCGTTGACTGCATGCCATCCGTAGATGATCTGCCTGTCTGTCATCAGCTACCCGCGTGACCTGCGACGCTTCGAGGTCTTGCGGCCACCCTTGGTCCGCTTCTTGTCACCGGAGGCCTGCTTCTTGCCGCCGGAGGCCTGCTTCTTGCCACCGGGAGTCTTCTTTTCATTCAACTCGAAATCGATCTTGCGATCATCAAGGTTGACCTGCACAACCTTGACCTTGACCGAATCGCCGAGACGGAATATCCGGTTGGTGCGCTCACCGATCAGCCAGTGTCGCGTCGGATCATAGTGATAATAGTCATTGCCCAGGGCCGTCACGTGCACCAGGCCTTCCACGTAAATATCCTGTAACTCGACAAAAATCCCGAATGACGTGGTGCCGGTAATGATCCCGTCATAGGTTTCACCGACCTTGTCCAGCATGAATTCGCATTTCAGCCAGTCAACGGCGTCGCGTGTCGCGTCATCCGCCCGGCGTTCTGTTGCTGAACAGTGTTCACCAAAACCCTGCATGTCGGCATGGCCGTAACTGAAACTGTCGGGCCGCTTGTCAGCCAGCAGGTGGCGAATGGCGCGGTGTACCAGCAAGTCCGGATAGCGCCGGATTGGCGAGGTGAAATGCGCATAGTCTTCGTGGGCAAGGCCAAAGTGGCCAATGTTGTCCGGGCTGTATTCCGCCCGCGGCATGGAACGCAGCAGCACGGTATTTATAAGATGCTCATCCGGTCGTCCGCGCGCCTGTTCAATGACGGCCGCGTAATCGCGGGCGGAGGGTTTGCGGCCGCCACGCAGCCCCATGCCGAGTTCATTGAGAAATTCCTGCAGGTCCGTGATCTTTTCATCGGCCGGCGTGGCATGCACGCGGTACAGGGTCGGCATTTTGTGTCGCTTGAGGAAACGCGCCGCCGCCACGTTGGCCGCGATCATGAATTCCTCGATCAGTTTGTGCGCATCGTTTCGTACGACCGGCACAATGCGTTCGATCTTGCGATCCTTGCCGAAAACAATACGCGTCTCACGCGTATCGAAGTCGATAGCACCGCGTTTGCTGCGACCGCGCCGCAGTGCCGTGTAAAGGCTGTGCAGTTCTTCCAGGTGTGGCACCAGCGCGGCACGGCGCTTGCGCGCCTTGGCATCGCCATCCACCAGGATGGACGCCACCTCGCTGTAGGTGAGCCGCGCATGTGAGCGCATCAGGCCATTGAAGAAGCGCGAACGCACCATACTGCCGTCGCGCTTGAAGATAATTTCGCACACCATACACAGGCGATCGACCTCGGGATTCAGCGAGCACAGCCCGTTGGACAGCACCTCCGGCAGCATGGGGATCACGCGTTCAGGGAAATACACCGAATTGCCGCGCTCGTGCGCTTCACTATCGAGTGCGGTACCCGGTTTTACGTAATGCGACACATCGGCAATCGCCACCAGCAACCGCCAGCCGCCCTGCGTGCGTTCGCAATAGACCGCATCATCGAAATCACGCGCGTCCTCACCGTCGATCGTCACCAGTGGCAAATCGCTCAGGTCTTCGCGACCGCGTTTCGCCGCTGCCGGCACCTGCTCGTCAAGTCCGCCAATCTCTTTTTCAACCGCTGGCGGCCATGCCTGCGGTACCGAGTGGCTACGAATGGCAATATCGATTTCCATGCCGGGCGCCATGTGGTCGCCCAGCACCTCGACCACGCGACCGACCGGTGGCGAACGACGCGATGGCTGTTCAATGATCTCCACCGAGACAATCTGGCCGTCAGCCGCACCACCGTCCTCGCCATTCGGAATGGCGATATCAAGCGGCAAACGCTTGTTGTCCGGACTGACGAACTGCACGCCGCGCTCGTTGAAAAAGCGCCCGACCACGGTATGCGTGTTGCGCTTGAGCACCTCGACAACGTCGCCCTCGCGCCGCCCGCGCCGGTCAAGCCCGGTAATACGCACCAGCACCCGGTCGCCGTGGAACAGCGCACGCATCTGGCGCGCCGATAGCAGCACATCACCACTCTTCATCATCAGTTACCAGGAAGCCGAAACCGTCCTGGTGACCGATCACCCGGCCTTGCACGAGATCGAGACGGTCGGCCAGCGCAAAACATTTACGCCGGTTGCGCACCAGCTGGCCATCGCGCGTCATGGCCTTGAGTCGACGCCGCAGGGCCTCCTCCGCTTCATCGCCGCGAATGTCCAGCAGCCCGCGCAGTTCGTCCATTTTCAGTGGACGATCGGCCTCGGCGATAACGTCGAGAATCAGCTCCCGGCTCGCGATGGGCTGGTCGTAACGTGAGGCCTCGCGCTGTGCGTGCGGGTCCTTCTTGTGCCCGGATTTCGAGCCAGTTTTCTTTTTATCTGTCATAGGGGTAGTTTGCGGCGGTGGTGGTCAAATTGACAAGAGAATTATCAGGCGGTACAGTTCGCGGCTCGAAAAACAGCGTCACGCTGAGCCACATCAAGCCGAGGTGGTGAAATTGGTAGACACGCTAGCTTCAGGTGCTAGTGGGGGAAACCCCGTGGAGGTTCAAGTCCTCTCCTCGGCACCATTCTTTCCGGTCAGTCCCTGACTCACTAATCATACGGATTCTGCAGAATAATGGTCTCGGCGCGATCCGGGCCTGTCGACACGATCGCGATCGGCGTTTCGCATAATTCCTCGATCTTGCGCAGGTAAGTCTGTGCATTGGCAGGCAGGTCGGCGAAACTTTTCGCCCCGACCGTACTTTCCGACCAACCCGGCATATCAATATATTCCGGTTTGCACTGTTCGATCAGGTCCGCGCCGACCGGTGGAATTTCGGTGCTGTTGCCATTCAGGTTGTAACTCACACAAATGCGCAACGTCTTCATGCCATCCAGTACATCCAGCTTGGTGATGCACATGCCGGTCACACTGTTGATATCGAGTGAGCGGCGCAAGGCAACCGCATCGAGCCAGCCGCAGCGACGCTGCCGGCCGGTGGTTGCACCGAACTCATGCCCTTTCTCGCCCAGGTACTGGCCGTCCTCGTCGAACAATTCCGTCGGAAACGGACCGGCACCGACGCGCGTCGTATAGGCCTTGACGATACCCAGCACGTAATCCAGATGACGCGGGCCCACACCGCTGCCGCTGGCTGCACCGCCGGCAGTCGTGGTCGACGAGGTGACATAGGGATAGGTGCCATGGTCGATATCCAGCAACGCGCCCTGCGCGCCTTCGAACATGATGTCCTTGCCAGCGCGTCGCAAGTCATGCAGTAACCCCGGGATATCATCGACCATCGGCGCGATCTGCTCGCCCTGTGCCAGCGCTTCGTCAAGCACCTGTTGATAATCAACCGGCTCGGCCTTGAAATAATGTACCAGCGCATGGTTGTGGTACTCCATCACCTCGACGCAGCCGCTCGGTAAAATGCGCCGGATCCAGCAACTCGCCCAGGCGCAGGCCACGGCGCGAAACCTTGTCTTCGTACGCCGGCCCGATACCGCGGCCGGTGGTGCCAATGGCCTTCTTGCCGCGCGCACGCTCGCGCGCCTGGTCAAGCGCAATATGGTAAGGCAGGATCAGCGGACAGGATTCACTGATTTTCAGGCGTGAACGGGCCGGCACCCCGGCCGTCTCCAGCATCTCGAGCTCTTCCAGCAACGCCGACGGCGATAGCACGACACCATTGCCGATCAGGCACAGGACGTTATCACGCAGGATGCCCGAGGGAATCAGGTGCAATACCGTCTTCTGACCATCGATGACCAGCGTGTGGCCCGCATTGTGACCGCCCTGGAAACGCACCACGGCGGCAGCACGGTCCGTCAGCAGGTCAACGACCTTGCCTTTACCTTCATCACCCCACTGGGT
>CAWKAE010000021.1:0-76413 GCA_963847565.1 uncultured Halobacteria archaeon | reverse complement strand
CCTATCTGCTGATGGAAGATGGCAGGCTGACGCTTAACAGCGAACGGGTATGGGTCGATGTCTGGGAATGTGAGCGCAAGATGACGAAACTGCGCGGGTTGCTGTCACACCATGTCAATCACGATGTTACCGCGGAAATCAGTCTGTGCTCGGACAGTTTAATCCGCTACTACCAGGGACATTTTCTGTCGCGCGAGCAGTCTTCATGCTGGTCGGTTTCGATGGAAGAGCGTCTGCGTAGCCGGTTTATTCATGCCATGCTGGCACTGGGAAACTTCTGGGAGCAACAGGGTTTGCCGGCGAAGGCAATTGTCTGTTACCAGAAAGGTATCGAGGTTGATGACCTGGTCGAGACTTTCTACCAGCGCCTGATTTTGTGCCTGGCCAGGGTCGGCAGGCAGCCGGAAGCCATTGCCAGCTATCGCCAGTGTGCGCACGTGCTGGGTATCGTGCTTGGCCTGCAACCGACCGATGAAACACAGGCAATTTATCACTCTGTCCTCACTCACTACCGGCAACAGGCCGGCTAGCATTTGTCCCGGCGCCTGACGGCGCCTCCTCCTCCAGTCAAGACTTGTCCCGTTTTCGGGATGTTCGCACTGTTGTGGTGATCTTTCATCCTTGCACGGGTTTATCTGACGATCCGGCGCAGCAATCCCGGTAGACCGAATTAATTTCCGATCTGTAAGTTATCTGTAAGTCACGTATGGCTAGAGTCTGGCAAACGCAGTGAAGAACAAGAACCAACCACAATAAAAGGTCAAGCTATGGATTGTTACATCGTACGGGTATACCGGCACGTCACGCGCAAGAATGGTCAGGACGATGAGATCGCCGGCCTGGTCGAGCGCGTTGGTAATCAGGATAACGGCAAACCATTTTCAACCTATAAGGGCCTGCTCGAGGCCATTCGCGACAGCTTTGAACCTGAATCTGACGATGCCTCCGGGATGAAAAATCCTCCCGGCGACGGGCTGAGCATGATCAAGTCAGTGCGTGGTCGCTAAGAATTATGTCGGACGCGTTAATTGCATATGAACATCCAAACGGAGAGATGGATAAATGATAATTAAAAACATAAGCAACACTATAACAACAGGCATGTTGCTGCTATTTGCAACCTGTACCCAGGCCGCATCAGTTTCTTACATACTGGATCAGTCAAGCCGGTTTGAAGACGGCGTTGACTATCTTTCGGTCACGCTCTCGGATGATGCAGATGAAGGCATGCTGAGCGTCACAGTGAGTATCTTGCCGGCACTGCGGTCACTGTTGGGTAGTAATGCGGGTATCGAAGCATTCTCATTCAATGTTGGTGATGGCGTGCAGGCCGGTGGTTATGGCAGATCGGGTCTATGGGGTGGGGAGATGCGCGGCCAGTGGTGCGGACATATCGATCATATGGGTGGCGGTCACACCTACGGTAATGATGATGAAGGTGAGGGGCATAAAGGTAAAAGTCGCAACCACGGCAACAACGGCAAAAACGGCAACCACGGCAACCACGGCAAAAACGGCAACCACGGCAAAAACGGCAAAAACGGCGATGTTCTCACACGTCGTGATTTCGAATTGCCGGATGGCTGGTATGCCAAATTCAACCGTGGTCACGACAAGTCTTCGATGTATGACGTCACGGTGTTCGGGCGTGATCCGCAGGACCCGCTGCAGTTCTTTATCGAGGGGCTGAGCATCGAGGATATTCTCGATGAGTTTGCGGTGCGTGTAACCGGGCTGTTTGCTGATTGCGATGCGCTTGGGCAGGATGATAAATGTTTTGCTGACGACATCAGTGCTTATTTCTATGGCGGACGCCTGGTAGATGGTCCGCCCACGGTAGTGCCGCTGCCTGCCAGTGTCTGGCTGCTGGGTTCCGGCATGCTTGGGCTGCTGGGTATGGCCCGTCGCAGGAAACGTTGACACTCGTTTACAAATCAACAGTCTGATACGCACAAAATTGCGCCCGGTCGATATTCTCGACCGGGCGTTCTTGTGTTACCAGTGCTATGCTTTAGCCTGTTAGATCCCGATTTATTTATCAAGGAAATTAATCATGAACAGGACAGGACTGGTTACACTCGCGGTTTTACTTGCTATTTTTGCCGGCAGTCCGTCGCAGGCCGGTTTGTCGGATCTGCTTGATGTGTTCAAGGGGGCAGGCAACAGCGGGGAGACGGTCGCCACAACCCCGGCAACCGCGACGGCAGCCACTCCCACGGATGGAGAAATGGTGTCCGGTCTCAAGGAGGCGCTCAACAAGGGCACCCGCTTTGCGGTTGAGAATCTCGGCAAGGACGGTGGCTTCCTCAATAATGACCTGGTCCGTATCCCCATGCCGGCAAGCCTGTCATGGGTAGAAAAAACCCTGCGCACCCTGCGCCAGGACCGCCTTGCCGATGAATTCGTGGCATCCATGAATCATGCTGCAGAGCAGGCGGTACCCGAGGCGGCAGCTATTTTCGGCGACGCTATCCAGACCATGACACTGGATGATGCGAAAGGCATTCTGACCGGTCCGGACGATTCGGCCACGCAGTATTTCCGTCGGACGACATCGGATGCCCTGACAGCGAAGATGCGCCCGATTGTCGAGCAGGCGACTTCACGCACCGGGGTGACGTCCAACTACAAGAACATGACGGAAAAGGCGGGTGGTCTTGCCAGTATGTTTTCGAAAGACACCACTGACCTGGACGGCTATGTCACGCAAAAGACCCTGGATGGCCTGTTCCTGATGGTGGCCGAGGAAGAGAAGCGTATTCGCGAGAATCCGCTGGCGCGTTCCTCCGACCTGCTGAAAAAGGTGTTTGGCGCTTTCCAGTAATCCCGGTCACGAGTCGTCTGTAATCAATTGCTGCCGAGCAGGCCGGTTGGCGTGCGGGTTTGACGCCATGGCGCTCGTCTGTGTAGTGTCGTATCCCTGCTTTTTTGAATTAGAGAGACCTGATGGCGAAACGCCGCAAGCGCGGGCGCAAAAAGACCCGCCGCAAGACAAGTCGCAGACATTTTCCCTGGATCAAGCTGACACTGGCCCTGTTGCTGGTGCTGGTGGGCTATGTCGTCTGGCTCGACGTGCAGGTGACCTCCCAGTTTACCGGCAAGCGCTGGTCACTGCCGGCGCGTGTCTATGCCCGCCCGCTGGAGCTGTATGCCGGGCAGACAATAACCGCAGAGCGGTTTGTAACCGAACTCAATGCCTTGCACTATCGACCGGTCAAGTCGGTGCAGCAGGCCGGCCAGTATTCACGCAACCGCAATACCTTTCATGTGGCCACGCGCCCGTTCAGTTTCTGGGACGGTGAGGCGCCATCAAAAAACCTGCGCGTCACTTTCTCGGGCGCAACGATCGCCACCCTGGCCAACCGCGACAGCGGGCGTGCGGAAAGTCTCGCCCGTCTCGACCCGGTACTGGTTGGAAGCTTCTACCCGGCACATAACGAAGACCGGGTACTGTTACAGCTGGACAAGGTGCCGGTCAGCCTGACCGACGCGCTGATTGCCATCGAGGATCGCGGTTTCTACCGGCACCATGGGGTCGCACCGCTGGCAATTGTCCGTGCGATGTGGGTCAACCTGCGTGCCCGTGGCGTGGTGCAGGGTGGCAGCACACTGACCCAGCAGCTGGTGAAAAATTTCTTCCTGAGCAGCGAACGCTCACTGGTCAGGAAGCTGAATGAAGCGATTATGTCGGTGCTGCTGGAGTTGCACTATGAAAAGGACGAGATCCTCGAAGCGTATCTAAACGAGGTCTACCTGGGTCAGGATGGCCAGCGCGCGGTTCACGGTTTCGGGCTTGCCAGTTATTTCTATTTCGAACGGCCGCTGGCCGAGCTGCGTGTTGACCAGTATGCATTGCTGGTCGGACTCGTGAAGGGGCCCTCCTACTATAATCCCTGGAAACATCCCGAGCGTGCCCGCGCCCGCCGCAACCTGGTCCTCGATGTTATGCGTGATATGTCGCTGATTTCTGCCGAGGAAGCGACGCGTGCGAAGACCCAGCAGCTGGGTGTCGGCAGTACGGGACGCAAGGCGATCAACACATTCCCGGCATTTCTGGACCTGGTAAGACGCCAACTGCAGCGTGATTACCGTGACGATGACATTACCTCGGATGGCTTGAGTATCTTCACCACGCTGGACCCACAGGTTCAATGGGTGCTGGAACGTGTTATGACTGCACGCCTTGAGGGTCTCGAAAGCACCCTGGGCGGCGAGCCTGGCAAGCTGGAAGCGGCGGCGGTGATAACTGCGGCCGGGAATGGCGAGGTGCTGGCGCTGGCCGGTGGTCGTGATCCGAAATTCGCCGGTTTCAACCGTGCGCTCGATGCCGTGCGCCAGGTGGGATCGCTGGTCAAGCCGGCTGTCTACCTGACTGCGCTGGAGCAGCCGGACCGTTACACCCTGGCGACGTTGCTGGATGACAGTCCGTTGACCTATACGGCGCGCAACGGTGACGTCTGGGAGCCGGGCAACTATGACAAGCTGAACCATGGCGAGGTGCCGCTTTACCAGGCACTTGCGCATTCCTACAACATCAGTACCGCGCGTCTCGGGCTCGCGCTTGGCATGGGCAAGGTCGTGCGCACGTTAAAGCGGCTGGGCGTTGAGCAGCACCTGAATCCCTATCCTTCACTGCTGCTGGGTGCAGTCGAGATGTCGCCATTGCAGGTGGCCCGGATGTACCAGACTTTCGCCAGCGGTGGTTTTGCCACGCCGTTGCGCTCGATTACCGCGGTGCTTGCTGCTGACAAGACCCCGCTGCAACGCTATCCGCTGAATGTTTCCGCTGCAGTCGAGCCGGGCCCCAATTACCTGATTACCACGGCCATGCAGCATGTTGTGCGTGAGGGTACCGGCCAGGCAATTTACCATGTGCTGCCGGCCGAGCAGACGGTGGCCGGCAAGACCGGTACCACGGACGACCTCCGCGACAGCTGGTTTGCCGGTTTTACCGGTGACCGGCTCGGCGTGATCTGGATCGGACGCGATGATAATCAGCCAACCGGGCTGACCGGGTCGAGCGGCGCACTGCGAATCTGGCGGGACGTGTTCGCTGCCACGGGCGGAACCGACCTGCAGTCGCCCGGTGATGATATTGAATACCACTGGATAGACCCGGTTTCCGGTTTGCTGGCTGATGAAAGCTGTGCAGATGCCGTACAATTACCGTTTATTCGTGGTAGTGCGCCGACCGAGGCAGCGGCCTGCACGCGTGGGCCGCGACCACTCGACTGGTTCGAGGAGCTGTTCAATTGAAGTCATACATATCGATGCGAACGGAATAATCGTTATGGCCACACTGGTGGTCGTTGTATTGAACGGGTGCACTGCGCCGACCTATTATCCGCCACGGCCAGGCGGGCAGCTGCCGCCGGTTATTGAGCAGGGTAGCGGCGTTCCCGTTGAAGAACGTGACTCGGTGCCACCGGTCACCCGGCCATCGGTGCCGGTTCCGGTGCCGCAGCAGCCGGTGCAGCGACCGCAGCCGGCAGCCGTCGTGGCGTTGCTCGATACCGCCGAGCAGCAGGCGAATGACGGCGACCTGGAAGCGGCTGCCGCTTCGCTGGAACGCGCTATTCGTATTGACCCCCGCAATGCGGCGCTCTGGTATCACCTGGCAACCGTACGTCAGTCGCAGGGCAATCCGACGGCGGCCGAACAGATGGCCGTAAAATCCAACAGTCTTGCCACGGGTAACACGGCTCAGCAGGCGCGTAACTGGAACCTGATAGCACGCGCCCGCCGATCGAACGATGACGAAACGGGTGCGCAGGAGGCCGAGCGCAGGGCACGCGCGTTGCGTTAGACGCGAACCTGCGGACGGTAATGTCTGCCATGCATGAGATTGCAAAACTCCTCGGTGAAGACGGGCCCCTGTCAAAAGTGTTGCCGGGCTATGCACCGCGTGTAGAGCAGCAGCGTATGGCCGAGGCGACGGCCGCTACAATCGAGGCGCAGGGAAAACTGATTGTCGAGGCCGGCACCGGCACCGGCAAGACCTTTGCCTACCTGATGCCGGTACTGCGCGCCGGTCGCAAAGTCATTATTTCTACCGGAACACGCCACCTGCAGGACCAGTTATATGGCAAGGACCTGCCGGTCTTGCGCGACGCTCTCGGCGCTGCGGTGAACACTGCTTTGTTGAAGGGGCGCACCAATTACCTGTGTTTGCACCGCCTGGCAACAGCGGCGGATGACGGTCGCCAGCTCAAAGACAGGCAATTGCATGAGCTGGAAGAGGTGCGTGCATGGTCGGGCAGAACCCGGGCGGGCGATATTGCCGAACTCGGCCTGGTGTCCGAGGATTCGCCGATCTGGCCGCGGGTGACGTCGACCACCGAAAACTGCCTTGGCCAGGAGTGTGAGCACTACCAGGACTGCTTCGTGGTAAAGGCACGGCGCAACGCCATGGAAGCGGACGTTGTCGTCATCAATCACCACTTGCTGTTTGCCGACATGGTGCTGAAGGAAGAAGGTTTCGGCGAACTGTTACCGGGTGCCGATGCCTTTGTCATCGATGAAGCGCACCAGCTGCCCGAGGTGGCCGCGGTATTTTTCGGCGTTACGCTAAGCAGTCATCAGCTGCGCGACCTGGCACGTGATATTCGCCTGGAGCACCTGCGCGAGGCCGGTGACATGCAGGATCTGCCGGATGCCGCCAGCACTCTGGAAGGGCAGGTACACCGGGTCCGGCTGGCGCTTGGTCAGCAGGATCGGCGTGCGGCCTGGTCCGAGGTATCCGCGACCCGCGCACTGCAAACCGTATTGCAGGACCTGCAGGATTCTCTCAACCAATTGTCTGACTGGCTGACGCTCGTGGCCGAGCGCGGCAAGGGTCTGGAGAGCTGTCGTCAGCGGGCGGTGCTGCTACGCGACCGGCTGGTGCAGCTGCGTGAACAGGAAGATGGTGAGTATATCCACTGGTTTGAAACCTTTCGGACTTCTTTCAGGCTGAACCTGACGCCATTGAACGTAGCGCCGGCATTTCGGGAATGCCTTGAGGTGTTGCCGAGTGCATGGATCTTTACCTCGGCCACGCTGGCAGTTGGCAACAGTTTTAGCCATTTTGCCGCACAACTGGGTCTGGAAGATGCCGATACGCTGAAGCTGGACAGTCCCTTTGATTACCGTCGCAACGCCATGCTTTATTTGCCGGAGCACATGCCTGCGCCGAACGAGCGGGGCTATGTCGAAGCCGTCGTGGCCTGTGCGCGCGAGGTGCTGACGGCCAGTGGCGGGCGTGCATTCCTTCTCTTTACCAGTCACAGTGCTTTACGGGCGGCGGCTAAATTACTGGCAGAGGATTTTCCTTACCCGCTGCTGGTGCAGGGCGATGCACCCCGTCGCGAATTGCTCGAACAGTTCCGCGCAGCGGGCAATGCCGTGTTGCTGGGTACGAGCAGCTTCTGGGAGGGCGTCGACGTCCGCGGGGAAACACTGTCCTGCGTCATCATCGACAAGCTGCCGTTCGGTTCGCCGGGTGACCCGGTATTGCAGGCACGTATCGAGGCACTGCGCAAACAGGGTGCCAACCCGTTCATGGAATACCAGTTGCCGCATGCGGTGTGGCGAAACGCCGCAAGCGCGGGCGCAAAAAGACCCGCCGCAAGACAAGTCGCAGACATTTTCCCTGGATCAAGCTGACACTGGCCCTGTTGCTGGTGCTGGCGGGCTACGTCGTCTGGCTCGACGTGCAGGTGACCTCCCAGTTTACCGGCAAGCGCTGGTCATTGCCGGCGCGTGTCTATGCCCGCCCGCTGGAGCTGTATGCCGGGCAGACACTGACCGCAGAGCGGTTTGTAACCGAACTCAAGGCCTTGCACTATCGACCGGTCAAGTCGGTGCAGCAGGCCGGCCAGTATTCACGCAACCGCAATACCTTTCATGTGGCCACGCGTCCGTTCAGTTTCTGGGACGGTGAGGCGCCATCAAAAAACCTGCGTGTCACTTTCTCGGGCGCAACGATCGCCACCCTGGCCAACCGCGACAGCGGACGTGCGGAGAGTCTCGCCCGTCTCGACCCGGTACTGGTTGGAAGCTTCTACCCGGCACATAACGAAGACCGGGTACTGTTACAGCTGGACAAGGTGCCGGTCAGCCTGACCGATGCGCTGATTGCCATCGAGGACCGCGGTTTCTACCGGCATCATGGGGTCGCGCCGCTGGCAATTGTCCGTGCGATGTGGGTCAACCTGCGTGCCCGTGGCGTGGTGCAGGGTGGCAGCACACTGACCCAGCAGCTGGTGAAAAATTTCTTCCTGAGCAGCGAACGCTCACTGGTCAGGAAGCTGAATGAAGCGATTATGTCGGTGCTACTGGAGCTGCACTATGAAAAGGACGAGATCCTCGAGGCGTATCTAAACGAGGTCTACCTGGGCCAGGATGGCCAGCGCGCGGTTCACGGTTTCGGGCTTGCCAGTTATTTCTATTTCGAACGGCCGCTGGCCGAGCTGCGTGTTGACCAGTATGCATTGCTGGTCGGAATCGTGAAGGGACCTTCCTACTATAACCCCTGGAAACATCCCGAACGCGCCCGCGCCCGCCGCAACCTGGTCCTCGATGTTATGCGTGATATGTCGCTGATTTCTGCCGAGGAAGCGACGCGTGCGAAGACCCAGCAGCTGGGTGTCGGCAGTACGGGACGCAAGGCGATCAACACATTCCCGGCATTTCTGGACCTGGTAAGACGCCAACTGCAGCGTGATTACCGTGACGATGACATTACCTCGGATGGCTTGAGTATCTTCACCACGCTGGATCCACAGGTTCAATGGGTGCTGGAACGTGTTATGACTGCACGCCTTGAGGGTCTCGAAAGCACCCTGGGCGGCGAGCCTGGCAAGCTGGAAGCAGCGGCGGTGATAACTGCGGCCGGGAATGGCGAGGTGCTGGCCCTGGCCGGTGGTCGTGATCCAAAATTCGCCGGTTTCAACCGTGCGCTCGATGCCGTGCGCCAGGTGGGATCGCTGGTCAAGCCGGCTGTCTACCTGACTGCGCTGGAGCAGCCGGACCGTTACACCCTGGCGACGCTGCTGGATGACAGTCCGTTGACCTATACGGCCCGCAACGGTGACGTCTGGGAGCCGGGCAACTATGACAAGCTGAACCATGGAGAGGTGCCGCTTTACCAGGCACTTGCGCATTCCTACAACATCAGTACCGCGCGTCTCGGGCTCGCGCTTGGCTTGGGCAAGGTCGTGCGCACATTAAAGCGGCTGGGCGTTGAGCAGCACCTGAATCCCTATCCTTCACTGCTGCTGGGCGCACTCGAGATGTCGCCATTGCAGGTGGCCCGGATGTACCAGACTTTCGCCAGCGGTGGTTTTTCCACGCCGTTGCGCTCGATTACCGCAGTGCTTGCTGCTGACAAGACCCCATTGCAACGTTATCCGCTGAATGTTACCGCTGCAGTCGAGCCGGGCCCCAATTACCTGATTACCACGGCCATGCAGCATGTTGTGCGTGAGGGTACCGGCCAGGCAATTTACCATGTGCTGCCGGCCGAGCAGACGGTGGCCGGCAAGACCGGTACCACGGACGACCTCCGCGACAGCTGGTTTGCCGGTTTTACCGGTGACCGACTCGGCGTGATCTGGATCGGACGCGATGATAATCAGCCAACCGGGCTGACCGGGTCGAGCGGCGCACTGCGAATCTGGCGGGACGTGTTCGCTGCCACGGGCGGAACCGACCTGCAGTCGCCCGGTGATGATATTGAATACCACTGGATAGACCCGGTTTCCGGTTTGCTGGCTGATGAAAGCTGTGCAGATGCCGTACAATTACCGTTTATTCGTGGCAGTGCGCCGACCGAGGCAGCGGCCTGCACGCGTGGGCCGCGTCCACTCGACTGGTTCGAGGAGCTGTTTAATTGAAGTCATACATATCGATGCGATACGCAATACCCGTTATGGCCACACTGGTGGTCGTTGTATTGAACGGGTGCACTGCGCCGACCTATTATCCGCCGCGGCCAGGCGGGCAGCTGCCGCCGGTTATTGAGCAGGGTAGCGGCGTTCCCGTTGAAGAACGTGAATCGGTGCCACCGGTCACCCGGCCATCGGTGCCGGTTCCGGTGCCGCAGCAGCCGGTGCAGCGACCGCAGCCGGCGGCCGTTGTGGCGTTGCTCGATACCGCCGAGACGCAGGCGAATGACGGCGACCTGGAAGCGGCTGCCGCTTCGCTGGAACGCGCTATTCGTATAGACCCGCGCAATGCGGCGCTCTGGTATCACCTGGCAACCGTACGCCTGTCGCAGGGCAATCCGACGGCGGCCGAACAGCTGGCTGTAAAATCCAACAGTCTTGCCACGGGTAACACGGCTCAGCAGGCACGTAACTGGAACCTGATAGCAAGCGCCCGCCGTTCCCGCGATGACGAAACGGGTGCGCAGGAGGCCGAGCGCAGGGCACGTGCGTTGCGTTAGACGCGAACCTGCGGACGGTAATGTCTGCCATGCATGAGATTGCAGAACTCCTTGGTGAATCCGGGCCCCTGTCAAAAGTGTTGCAGGGCTATGCGCCGCGTGAAGAGCAGCAGCGTATGGCCGAGGCGACGGCCGCTACAATCGAGGCACAGGGAAAACTGATTGTCGAGGCCGGTACCGGCACCGGCAAGACCTTTGCCTACCTGATGCCGGTACTGCGCGCCGGTCGTAAAGTCATTATTTCTACCGGTACACGCCACCTGCAGGACCAGCTGTATGGCAAGGACCTGCCGGTCGTGCGCGATGCTCTCGGTGCTGCGGTGAATGCCGCACTGTTGAAGGGGCGCACCAATTACCTGTGTTTGCACCGACTGGCAACAGCGGCGGATGACGGTCGCCAGCTCAAAGACAGGCAATTGCATGAGCTGGAAGAGGTGCGTGCATGGTCAGGCAGAACCCGGGCGGGCGATATTGCCGAACTCGGCCTGGTGTCCGAGGATTCACCGATCTGGCCGCGGGTGACGTCGACCACCGAAAACTGCCTTGGCCAGGAGTGTGAGCACTACCAGGACTGCTTCGTGGTAAAGGCACGGCGCAATGCCATGGAAGCGGACGTTGTCGTCATCAACCACCACTTGCTGTTTGCCGACATGGTGCTGAAGGAAGAAGGTTTCGGCGAACTGTTACCGGGTGCCGATGCCTTTGTCATCGATGAAGCGCACCAGCTGCCCGAGGTGGCCTCGGTATTTTTCGGCGTTACGCTAAGCAGTCATCAGCTGCGCGACCTGGCACGTGATATTCGCCTGGAGCACCTGCGCGAGGCCGGTGACATGCAGGACCTGCCGGATGCCGCCGGCACTCTGGAAGGGCAGGTACACCGGGTCAGGCTGGCGCTTGGTCAGCAAGATCGGCGTGCGGCCTGGTCCGAGGTATCCGCGACCCGCGCGCTGCAAACCGTATTGCAGGACCTGCAGGATTCCCTCAACCAGTTGTCTGACTGGCTGACGCTCGTGGCCGAGCGCGGCAAGGGCCTGGAGAGCTGTCGTCAGCGGGCGGTGCTGTTACGCGACCGGCTGGTGCAGCTGCGTGAACAGGAAGATGACGAGTATATCCACTGGTTTGAAACCTTCCGGACTTCATTCAGGCTGAACCTGACGCCATTGAACGTGGCGCCGGCATTTCGGGAATGCCTTGAGGTATTGCCGAGTGCATGGATCTTTACCTCGGCCACGCTGGCTGTTGGCAACAGTTTTACCCATTTTGCCGCACAACTGGGTCTGGAAGATGCCGATACGCTGAAGCTGGACAGTCCATTTGATTACCGTCGCAACGCCATGCTGTATTTGCCGGAGCACATGCCTGCGCCGAACGAGCGGGGCTATGTCGAAGCTGTCGTGGCCTGTGCGCGCGAGGTGCTGACGGCCAGTGGCGGGCGTGCATTTCTTCTCTTTACCAGTCACAGTGCTTTACGGGCGGCGGCTAAATTACTGGCAGAGGATTTTCCCTACCCGCTGCTGGTGCAGGGCGATGCACCCCGCCGCGAATTGCTCGAACAGTTCCGCGCAGCGGGCAATGCCGTGTTGCTGGGTACGAGTAGCTTCTGGGAGGGCGTCGACGTCCGCGGGGAAACACTGTCCTGCGTCATCATCGACAAGCTGCCGTTCGGTTCACCGGGTGACCCGGTATTGCAGGCACGTATCGAGGCACTGCGCAAACAGGGTGCCAACCCGTTCATGGAATACCAGTTACCGCATGCGGTGATTACCCTCAAGCAGGGGATTGGCCGCCTGATACGCGACCAGGCAGACCGCGGTGTACTGGTGTTGTGCGATCCGCGCCTGCTGGGTAAATCCTATGGCCGGATATTCCTCAACAGTCTGCCTGATATGCCCCGTACGCGTAGCATCGATGATATCCACGAATTTTTCGCCGGCGTCGAGCCGGTGATAGCCGAGCCGCTCTCTTCAGGATTGCCAACGTGACGGCAATCCTGGCCATTGAGACTTCATCGGCTGCGTGTTCCGCGGCCCTGTTAATTGACGGGGAAATCGTCGAGCGGCATGCGTTGGCGCCACGCCAGCATGCGTCCCTGTTGTTGCCGATGATTGAGTCATTGCTGGTCGAGGCGGGACTAAAGGTGACGGCGCTCGATGCCTGTGCGTTCGGCCGTGGTCCGGGATCGTTTACCGGTGTACGTATCGCGGCCAGTGTGATCCAGGGAATCGCCTTTGCGGCTGACTTGCCGGTAGTGGCGGTGTCGACGCTGGCAGTGCTGGCAGCCGGTGGTGCGCGCGAAAGCGGCCAGGAAAATATCCTGGCCGCACTTGATGCGCGCAAGGACGAGGTTTACTTTGCAGCGTATCGTTTTACCGCTAACGGCTGCCCGGTGCTCGCCGCCGAAGAAGTCGTCTGCGCGCCTGCTGCGGTGGTGATACCCGAAGACGACGACTGGGTGGGGGTCGGCAGCGGCTGGGCCGCTCACGGTGAGGTGCTGGCAGAAATTGCGGCAGACCGGGTCGTGCGCGTTATGCCCGACCTGGAGCCACGGGCGCATGACGTGGCAATGCTTGCGTCAGTGGATTTTCTCGCCGGTCATGTGCTGGATGCGGCCGAGGCCGTACCGGTTTACCTGCGTAATAATGTCGCCGATGAACGCAAGCCACCCGCTTGATGCGTCGGTGAAGGGTGAAGGGTGAAGGGTGAAGGGTGAAGGGTGAAGGGTGAAAGGTGAAAGGTGAAAGGTGAAGGGTGAAGTAGGTGAGCTGTGAGCCGTGAGCAGATTTCACCCACCCCGATTAAAAATTACCGTCATTCCCGCGCAGGCGGGAATCCAGCCCGTCAGGATTAAGATGACGATGAATATGTAATGAGTCCGTTTGACTTTGTGCTTCACTGGTCTGATTTAAATTGGGCATTTTCTTTTAAGGCTGGATTCCCGCCTACGCGGGAATGACGGGGTGACTGGATTCCCGCCTCGGCAATTGCTCCATGCATTGCTCTCGGCTCCTGGCATGGCCCAGGCCAGCCTCGTCGCTGCGCTATGCGAGCTCACCTTCTCCCTGCAGTCGTACGCGGGAATGACGGTAGTTATTTTCTTATGTGTAAAAAGTCTAGTGCACTCACACCAGCCCGGTTATCGCCCCGGCAACAATCCACTGTCCTGCATTAAACGGTAAATGGCCGCTGCTATTTTCCGGTAGCCGGCTGCATTCGGGTGTATCTGGTCGGCCTTGAGCCCGTTGTCCGAATAGACGTCCGGCAAAATGTCACCGTCGTAAAGCAGGCCGTGCCGGGTGGCCACTTCCCTGTAGAGTTCTGCGGATTCGAGCATAAACAGGCCCGGCTGCGGAACGCCGATCAGCAGGACCGGGATACTGCGGGTGTGCGCCATGTCTATCATGGCATCGAGATTCCTGCGCGTTACGACCGGATCGATTTTGCGTAACAGGTCATTGCCGCCGTGACACAGCAGCAATAGTGCGGGTTGATGCGTATCGAGCAGTGCCGCCAGACGTTCGCGACCACCATCGGTCACTTCGCCCGGGTAGCCTGCGTTGATGACTGTCAGGCCCGTGAGCGAGGCAAGTACCGCCGGGTAGCTCTCTTCGGGGCCTGCGCCATTACCATGCGTAATACTGTCGCCGAAGGCCAGCACGATTGCATCATCCGGGAGTCGTGCGAGTTGCGGTATCGGCTGACTGCAGGCGGTCATCAGCACGAGCAGCGTGAGCAGGGTGCAGTAAAGTGAATTGTTAAACGGCTTAACTGTCATAATGCTGCACAGTTTACATGAGCATGTACATGCGCTTGCCAGCCGGGGTCACGGGAATAATGATCGGGGAATTATCTTGTTGCGTGCCAGCATGGCGAACTTCGCCGCGCCGGCGAGGTGGCCGGTGTGCACGAATGGCGCGTTGTCACTGACCTGGAAACAACCTTCGAGAAGATCTATAACTCGCTGGAATAGAACAGGATATTCGTAGCACTTGAGCCGTATATCGGGCGCAACCTGGCGGGTTTCGCTGAGCGACGGGGGAAGACTGCAACCGCACGGCTGCCCGGCACTGGTCACGGAACTGGAAGCTGATGTAGTGAAGGTTGTGCAGCAGGCAATCGACGCGCAGTAAGGACGCTGGTTAGTCCAGCCACCACAGCGTTAAATACGGTACATAGGTAATCAGCGCCAGCCATAGAATCATTAACAGCAGAAACGGCAGGGCGGCACGGAACAGCGACAGTACCGGCCGGCCGAAACGCTGGCTGGCGATGAACAGGTTAATGCCCACCGGTGGTGTGCTGTAGCCGATTTCCAGGTTGGCGAGAAAGATAATGCCGAGATGTACGGGGTGTATACCGTAACTCGCCGCAATCGGCAGAATCAGGGGTACCACCACCACGGTTGCAGAGAAGATATCCATCATGCAGCCGACAATCAGCAGGAACAGGTTGAGCAGTATCAGGAACTGCAGTTCCGATTCGATATGCTGTTCGATCCAGCCGAGTATCTTCATCGGTAGCTGGGCATCAATCAGCAGGTTGGTCAGCCCCATCGCGACGCTCAGAATGATGAGGATGCTGCCAACGAGGATGGCGGTGTCTATCATTAGTGCCGGCAGCTGGCGGGTGAAAGTGTATCTTGCGATGAATGATGCCTTCGAGCACGAGTACGTAAACGGCGGTACAGGCAGCCGCTTCACTAATGGTGACGAAGCCGCCGAAGATGCCGACGATAATGCTGACTGGTAATAGCAGGTCCCAGATTCCCTCACGTAATGCCTTGAGTAACGGTGTCATCGAGAATTTATGACGCGGTACATCCGTGCAACCGCAGTGGTACATGCAGTAGACGCCCAGCACCACCAGTAGCAGCAGGCCCGGAGCGAGTCCGGCGAGAAACAGCTGATCGATGCTGACACCCGACACGATTCCATAGAGCAGAATGGCCAGGCTCGGCGGGAACAGCAGGCCGAGCGAGCCCGACGTGGTTAACAGGCCCAGGTTGAATCGCTCCCCGTAGCCGGCGCGCAATAACATCGGAAACATCAGGCCACCCAGCGCCAGGATGGTTACACCGGAGGCGCCCGAGAAGGCGGTAAAGAATGCGCACGAGGTGAGCGCGACGGCTGCCATGCCGCCGGGCAGCCAGCCGACCATGGCGTTGAACAGCTGGATCATGCGCTGGGGTGCGCCGCCGCCGGCGAGTACCACGCCGGCAAATGTGAACAGCGGAATTGCGGCGAGGTAAGGCGATGCAGCGAGCCGGTTAAGTTCAACGGCAAGCAGCGCCGGATCAAGCCCGGCCTGCCAGGTTGCCAGCAGACTGCCACCGGCAAGGGCGATAAATAGCGGTATGCCGAGCAGCGCGAACAGTACGATGATAATTACCAGCAGGCCAATCATGCCGACGTATCCTGCGCGGGTTTCGGGTACACGGCGCCCAGCAGAAAGTGGAGGCTGAGCAGGCCAAAGCCGAAGGGCGTGATGAGTGCAAGTATGGATGACCAGCGCTCGTGCTCCGCCACATATAGCCAGTCGTCATACCAGAAGCGGATGGCTGCCCGCGTCAGGATGACACAGATAATGGCAGAGATCAGGTAGAGCGGCCGCCGCAGTGCCTGCATACGGTCGGGTTCGAAGAATATCGTCAGTACATCAATTTTGATGTGGCGATGTTCCTCGATGGCGAGCGCCGCGCCAAAGAACGTGACATACAGTACCAGGTAGCGAGACAGGATATCCGCGTATGGTATGCCACCGTCAAACAGGTTGCGCAGCAGCACCTGGCCAATGACCAGCAGTAACAGCAGTAACAGCGACAGGCAGGCCATGAAGCCGTCCAGGCGAACCAGCGAGTGTCGCAGGCTGGTGACCCAGCCGGGTTCAGCTGTCGGCATTCTGCGTGGCTGCCTCGTCAGTGGAGCGATATTGACGGATCAGTTCCCGGACGCGACGGATCAGGGCGGCGGGAATGTAGCCGTTGTCTACCAGTGTCTGGCCGGCCTTGTCGCTGATCGCCTTGATCTCGCCACCGACCAGGTCTGCATCGCCCTCTACCAGTACCAGGCCGTGTTCCTGCAGAACCGCCAGTGCTTCTTCATTATCGTGGCGTGTGGCTGCAACCAGTTTCTCACCGGTTTCATGGCCGGTGCGCTTCAGTAACAGTTGCAGGTCCTGCGGCAGTCCCTGGAAAAAGCGGCGCGAGACAACCAGCGAGCCGATCCCGTTGGCCATCGGTACGTTGGTAATGTACTTCGTCCGGGAAAACCATTGCAGGGCAAGTGCGCCGAGCGGTGGTGCGTACACCGTATCAATCATGCCGGTGGACAGGCTGGTGTACACATCAATAATCGACAGTGGCACCGGCGACAGGCCGCTGGCATCGAAAAACGCCTTGCCGAGCGGGTCGCCCTGCCAGTACCACAGGCGGGCCTTGTTCAGGTCTTCCAGTGAGCGGATAGGCTTCTTGGAAAAGAAATAAACATAGCCAACTTCCATCCAGCCCAGCATTTCATAACCGTTATCCCGGTAGCCCTGTTTGATCTCGGGCATCAGCTGTTCCCGGACGTAATCGATTTCACAGATGTTCTCGAACAGGAACGGCAGTTCCAGTACGCGTGCGGGCGAGAAAATGCGGCCGATGCCGTAGCCGGTGAATGCACCACCGTGCAGCTGACCAAAGCGGATCTTTTTCAGGACGTCGGGCTCGTCACCCTGTACGCCGCCGGGATAGATTTTGAATACCAGCCGACCGTTGCTTTCCTGCCTGACCTTGTCTGCCCATTCTTCCAGCAGTTTCACCCAGGTCGTGCCGGCCGGCGCCAGTGTGGCGAATTTGAGTTCGTATGTTTTGGTGGCTGCGGCCTGTCCCGTGGCTGGATGCAATGACCAGTACGAACGACAGGAGCACAAGCAGGCGCTTAAGGCGGCGCGGTTCAAAACCAGTCATCCTCGTGTGTGAGCAGCGCCGCCGCCTTCTGTTTGGCGATGGCGTTGGCCAGCGCCATTTCGGGATACAGGTCATCCGCTGCCGACTGGATATTCACCAGGGTGTCATGGAAGGCCGTGCGATCGAGCTGCTGTCGATGCATGTATTCCGCTTTCAACAGGTCCACCAGCAGCAGTTTCTGTTCGTTGATTTGTGCGGCGCGCCGGAAATGTTTTTCAGCGCGCGTAAAGTCGCCGCCAAGCATCGGCGCACGCCCACCGTAGAACACGCCGAAGAATATGTGTGCGCCACCATAGTAGTACGTTTCGTCAAGGTCGAGGACGCCCTGCATGAGTGCAGCGGCATTACTGAAGCCGGCGATACTGCGGACGCTGTCGCGATTGAGGTCGATCCACTTGCCGAGGCAGGAGGCTGTCCAGAACAGTGCCGGCACGGCGCTGCGATCGAGTCGCCCGATCGCGGTGGTCAGCTGTTCGGCGCTGGTATGTTCCGGATCCAGTGGCATGCCGGACTGCGCCAGCACCGTCAGTGCGTGTGTGTAGCAGCGGCGATAAAGCAGTCCGGCCCGTGCGCGATCTTCGTCTTCGATGAAACCATAGCTGTAACCGTAAAAACCCTGCGCGGCATACAGGCGCAGTTCCTTGTTGCCGGGGTCTTCGATCAGCATGCCTTCGATGAGCTTGATGTTGGCGGGCATGGCGTCGCGTGCCAGCTGCAGGTCAGTCTCGCGGTTCATGGCGTCGATGCCGCTGTCGAGAATGGCTGCCGAGCTGCGGACGACCATCTGGCCCATCGAGCAGGCGCTCAGCAGGGTAACCATGAGCAGCAGGCCGGGTAGGGCGGCTACCTTGCGCGTTGTGTATTGCCGCTCGTCTGTCCGTGATCGCATGGGCGCGCTCAGTTAAGTAAGTGTTTCAGTACTTCCTCGTATATTACAGATAAATCGTTAATTTCTGAAATGCTGACACATTCGTTAACCTGGTGAATGGTGGCATTCACCGGCCCAAGTTCGACCACCTGGGCGCCGGTTGGTGCGATAAAACGACCGTCTGACGTGCCGCCGCTGGTGGACAATTCCGTGTGCATGCCGGTTACCTTCCGAATGGCGGCCGTGGCGGCGTCCACGAGTTCGCCCGCCGGGGTCAGAAACGGCTGGCCCGACAGCTTCCAGTCCAGCGTGTAATCGAGGCCGTGCCGGTCGAGAATTGCATGGGTGCGTGCCTGGATCGACTCGACCGTTGATTCAGTCGAGAAGCGCAGGTTGAACAGAATCTCAACAGTCCCGGGGATAACATTCACTGTCCCGTCACCCGAATGAATATTGGAAATCTGGAAGGTGGTGGGCGGGAAATGGTCGTTGCCCTGATCCCACTCGAGTGCGGCAAGCTCGGCCAGTGCCGGTGCGGTCGCGGTGTATCGGGTTATCAGCCAGCTGCGGATAGGCGACATGGCCCTGCTTGCCATGCACCTGCAGCGTGCCATTCAGCGACCCGCGTCTGCCGTTCTTGATGGTATCGCCGGTGCGTTCACGGCTGGATGGTTCGCCGACCAGGCACCAGTCAATTTTTTCGCCGCGCGCTTCCAGCTGTTCAATTACCTTGACAGTGCCGTTGATGGACGGTCCTTCTTCGTCACTGGTAATCAGGAAAGCGATTGAGCCGGAGTGATCCGGGTGCGCCGCGACAAAGCGTTCGCAGGCGGTGACCATGGCGGCGATGCTGCTTTTCATATCCGCAGCACCCCGTCCGTACAGGAAGCCGTCGCGCACCTCGGGTGTAAACGGGTCAGAGTCCCAGGTGTCAGTCGGGCCGGGCGGGACCACGTCGGTGTGCCCCGCGAACGCAATCAGCGGCCCGTCCGTGCCGCGTCGTGCCCACAGGTTGTCGACGTCGTCGAAACGCAGGTGCTCGATTGCAAAGCCGATGGCGGCGAGCCGCTCAGCCAGCAGTGCCTGGCAGCCGGCATCAACCGGCGTGACAGACTTTCGTGCAATCAGGTCGTTTGCCAGGGATTGCGTAGCGCTGATGTCAGGCGAAGATGTCAATGTAGTCGTCCGTGCTGAAACCCAGGTGCAGCTGTTTGTCGAGAGCGAGTACCGGGCGTTTGATGATGGCGGGGTTGTCCAGCATGATGCGAATGGCGCTGGCCCGGTCTATGCCATCGCGTACGTCGTCCGGCAGCTTGCGCCAGGTGGTGCCGCGGCGGTTCAATAATTGCTCCCAGCCAAGCTGCTGCTCCCACCTGGTCAGTGTTTTTTTGTCCAGACCATCCGAGCGTACGTCGTGAAAAGCATATTCCACGCCGTTTTCATCCAGCCAGCGCCGTGCCTTGCGGATGGTGTCGCAGTTTTTGATGCCATACAACGTCGTCATGGTGCGGTTCAGATATCGCGCAGCAGTGCGTTGATGCCGACCTTGGAACGGGTTTTCTCGTCGACTCGTTTGACGATAACGGCGCAGTACAGGCTGTACTTGCCGTCTTTCGATGGCAGGTTGCCGGAGACCACCACCGAACCGGCCGGTACGCGGCCATACATGACTTCATCCTTCTCCCGGTCGTAAATGCGCGTACTCTGCCCGATGTAAACACCCATGGAGATGACCGAGCCTTCTTCCACAATGACGCCTTCCACGACTTCCGAGCGGGCACCGATGAAACAGTTATCTTCAATGATGGTCGGCGCTGCCTGAATCGGTTCCAGTACACCGCCGATGCCGACACCGCCCGAGAGGTGTACGTTTTTGCCGATCTGTGCACAGGAGCCGACGGTGGCCCAGGTATCCACCATGGTGCCGCTGTCGACATAGGCACCGATATTGACATAGGACGGCATCAGTACAACGCCCGAGGCGATGAAGGCGCCCCGGCGTGCGGTCGCCGGCGGTACCACGCGGACACCACCGTCGCGGAACTCGCGCGAGTTGGTGTCGGCATACTTTGACGGCACCTTGTCGTAGTAGTTGGTGAAGCCACCCTTGATAAAGGCATTATCTTCGATTCGAAATGACAACAGCACCGCTTTCTTGAGCCAGTCGTTGACCACCCAGCCGCCGTCCTTCTTTTCGGCAACCCGCGCAACACCCCGGTCGAGCATGTCGATCGCTTCCAGCGTGGCTTCCTTGACGTGTGTTTCCACGCTGCGTGGCGTGATATCCGCGCGCCGTTCAAAAGCCTCTTCGATGGTGGACTGTATGTCGCTCATTGCTCGATCTCTCCGGGTAAATTCACAAAGCAGTAATAATACCTGCTACAGGGTCTGAATGTAGGATTTAATGCGTCGTGCAGCCTCTATGCAGTCCTCCAGCGGGGCAACCAGCGCCATGCGTATGTGTCGCTGCCCGGGGTTGCCGTCACCGCTGTCGCGTGACAGGTAGCTGCCGGGCAATACCTTGACATGCTGCTGCGACCACAGCCCGCGGGCAAAGTCGGCATCATCGATCGGTGTTTGCGGCCACAGGTAAAAGCCGGCATCCGGTGCGTGCACATCGAGGTGCGGCGCAAGGATATCGATGACGGCGGAAAACTTCTCGTCGTAGAGCTTGCGGTTCTCCATGACGTGCTGCTCATCTGTCCAGGCGCGGATGCTGGCCGCCTGGGTGGCTGGTGGCATGGCGCAGCCATGGTAGGTCCGGTAGCGCAGGAAGTTTTCAATCAGTGCATGATCGCCGGCGACAAAGCCCGAGCGCAGGCCGGGCGCATTCGAGCGCTTTGACAGGCTGTGGAATACCATGCAACGACGGAAGTCGTCACGGCCCATGGCAGCCGCTGCCTGCAACAGGCCGGGGGGCGGTGTGCTGTCATTCGGGTATATCTCCGCATAACATTCGTCGGCGGCGATGACAAAATCGTGCCGGTCGGCCAGTTCGATCAGTTGCTGCAATTGTTCAAGCGGCATGACGGCGCCACTCGGATTACCCGGCGTGCAAATATAGACGAGCTGACAACGTGACCAGACAGCCTCGGGTACGGCATCCAGGTCAGGTCGGTACGCGCTCGCACGTGTGGTGTTCATGAAATACGGTTCAGCACCGGCCAGCAGGGCGGCGCCCTCGTAGATCTGGTAAAAGGGGTTCGGCATGAGAACGACGGGATTGTCGGTGCGATCGACGATACATTGTGCGAATGCAAACAGTGCCTCGCGGGTGCCGTTGACCGGTAAAATATTCCGCGCAGGATCCATGCGCCCGGCGGGCAGGGCGAAGCGACCGGTTAACCAGCTGGCAATGGCCGTGCGTAATTCATCACTGCCGCGCGTCAGCGGATAGCGCGCCAGGCCATGCAGGTGTTCCAGCAATGCCTCGGCGATAAAGCCGGGCGTGGTATGCCGCGGTTCGCCGATCGAGAGCGGAATCTCGTGCAGCTTGTGTGGCGGCGACGTGTTTTTGAATAAAGCCGCCAGCCGTTCGAACGGGTAGGGCTGCAGCCGTGCCAAGTCAGGGTTCATCGTGTTGTAGTGATTGCCTGCCGGTGTTGCCGGTTTGCAATTTCCCTTGTTGCCTGTTTGGATAAGGCGCAGAAGTATAATGGATTATTGTCACGGCATTAACCCGTGACCGGGAGGAAATCATCGACCACGCACCGGAAAATCGGTTTTTGCCGGTTCTCAGCCTGCTGTTTGCCGCTACCCTGTGGGGCGTGGTGTGGTATCCACTGCGCCTGCTCGAAGAGCAGGGCCTGTCCGGGGCGTGGAGTGCGCTGGTCAGTTATGGCGTAATACTCTGCCTGTTTCTCTGGGTTTTTATCCGGGATATCGATTCGCTCAAGCGCAACGCCTGGCCGTTGCTGTTAATGGGGTTGAGTGCGGGCTGGACCAACGTGGCCTTCATTATTGCCGTCATTGACGGCAATGTGGTGCGGGTGTTGCTGCTGTTCTACCTGTCACCGTTCTGGGCGGTCTGTCTCGGCTGGCTGATGCTGGATGAGAGACTGGATGCGCGCTCCCTGCAGGTGTTCGTCATCGCGGTGATCGGCGCATTCATCATGCTCTGGAATACGGACATTGGCCTGCCCTGGCCGACGGATCGTGCCGACTGGCTGGCCGTGTCAGCCGGTTTCGCCTTTGCCCTGAGTAACGTATTCGTGCGGCGTATGCAGGCAGTCGGTGTGTTGCTGAAATCGACCTGCAGCTGGAGTGGCAATGTCTTTGTTGCGATCGCCTGGATTGTCATCAGCGGTGCCGGGATGCCGGACGTCGGCTTGCCCGTTTTCGGCTGGGCAGCCCTGCTGGGCCTGTGTGGATTTCTCATCATGACAGTGACGGTGTTGTATGGCGTGACCCGAATGCCGGTGCATCGCTCGGCGGTTATCCTGCTGTTCGAACTGGTGGCCGGTGCCATCTCGGCGCTGCTGCTCACGGATGAGATTATCCTGGCACGCGAATGGATCGGTGGCGGCATGATAATCATGGCTGCCTGGCTGGCTGCACGCATTCATGCAGGGGATGACACATGACGGGTATCCTGCGGCTTAACCATGTCAGTCTGCTCGTTGAAAACACGCAGCGCGCGCTGGCGTTCTATCACGATGTACTCGGATTGCCAGTCAGTCAGGATCGGCCGGATCTCGAATTCCCGGGCGCCTGGCTGGATCTTGGTATGCACCAGCAGATACATTTGCTGGAGTTGTCATCGCCCGACAAAGGGCGCCGGCACCCGGCGCACGGCGGACGCGATCACCACGTCGCGCTGGACGTGCATGATCTGGATGCACTGATCAGTGCGCTGGATAATGCCGGTATTGCATACACCCTCAGTCGCTCGGGGCGCCGGGCGCTGTTCTGCCGCGACCCGGATGGCAATGCTATTGAATTGGTCGAACAACCGGATGGTGCTGCGGCAAACGGGACATAGAGACCGGGACGATGGCGTCGCGCAGGCTGTTCTGAAAAAGAGCCAGCGTGAAGATGACGGCCGTGCCGCCCGGTGTTTATCGGCTGTCGTCCTGTTCCAGGTATTTCTTCACGGACTTTTCAAGACATTCAAGCTGTTGTTCCGTCAGCGGCCTGTTGTTCAGGTCGGTGATGTAATAGAAGTCTTCGGCGCGCGAACCCAGCGTGGCGATCTTGGCATTCCATAGCCTGACTCCGCAGTCGGCAAATGCGCGTCCGACCCGTGACAGCAGGCCGGGACGGTCCGCGGTGATCAGTTCCATTACCGTCCGCTGGTCGTCCATGTCCTGCCTGAAGGCGATGTGCGTCTTGATGGGGAAATGTTTATGCGTGCGTGGCAGGCGTCGCGAGACATGCCAGCTATGGTCCGTATCGCCATCAAGGGCGTGCTTGAGTGTTGTATGGATTTCATTCATGCGGTGATCACCGGTTACCGGCTGCCCGTCCGCTTCCAGCACATGAAACGTATCGAGGATGTAATGGTCTTTCATGGTGATCACACCGGCGTCGACCACGTTCAGTCCCAGCTGTTCAATGACAGAAGTGATGCGGCTGAACAGGCGCTCCTGCAGTCTGGCATAGATGAAAATTTCGGTGCCACCACGCTCGCTGTCCGGTTCAACATTGACCAGGCAGCCGCTGTCCCGGTCGTGCTGCTCCAGCAGCCGTGTGTGAGCGGCGATCTGTGCGGGTATGTGGCGCAGGAAATATTCGTCACCGAGCTGCTCCCATATTGCGGGGTGTGTATCTCCACCAAGCTCATCAAGCGCAGCCGCTTTGACTGACTGTATCTGTTCGGAGCGCTGTAGCGGGTCCTGCAAGCCGCGTTGCAGTGCGCGGCGGGTATTGTAGTAAAGTTGTTTGAGCAGTGCGTCCTTCCAGTTATTCCACATCCCGGGGTTGGTGGCGCGGATGTCAGCGACCGTGAGCAGGTAGAGATAGTCCAGGCGTATCGTGTCGTTCACGGTCTCGGCAAAGCGGTTGACGACGACCGGGTCGTCAATGTCCTGTTGTTGGGCAGTTGATGACATCAACAGGTGCTGTTGGACCAGCCAGGTAACGAGGTCAGTATCGTATTCGCTCAGGTCATGCCGCTCGCAAAATTCACGCGCGTCGACTTTGCCCAGCTCCGAGTGATCGCCGCCACGTCCCTTGGCGATATCATGGAACAGGCCGGCGATATACAGCAGCTCCGGTTTCGGTATGGTGCCGATGACATGACTGCAGAGAGGGAACTCCGTTGCATGCTCATGGACGGTAAAGCGCCGCAGGTTACGGACAACTCTCAGGATGTGTTCATCAACCGTGTAGGTGTGGAACAGGTCATACTGCATTAATCCCACAATACATCCGAAAGCAGGCAGGTAGGCAGCCAGCACGCCATAGGTATTCATGCGCCGCAGTTCATGTGTAACCCCGTGCGGTTGGCGAAGTATTTCCATGAACAGGCTGCGTGCCCTGATATCGTTGCGGAATTCATCGTCAATCAGGTCGCGGTGTGTACGGATGGCACGTATGGTGTCGGCGCGTACGCCCTTGAGTTCCGGGTGTTGCGCCAGTACCAGGAACATTTCCAGCAGCGCAATCGGGTTGTAGCTGAATATGCCTGCATTGACGGCTTCCAGGTAACCGTTGCTTGCCTGGAAGCGCTTGTTCAGCGGTACCGGTTCGCCCGGGCCTTCCGGGTAAAGAATTTCCTCGTGAAATAATTGCAGCAGCATTTCATTCAGGCGGCTGAGTTCCATGATGGTGCGGTAGTACTCACGCATAAAGGCCTCAACGCCGAGGCGCTTCTCATCATTGTGGTAACCGGCCTGTTCGGCGAGGGTGCGCTGGTAGTCGAACAGCAAGCGGTCTTCTGTACGTCCGGTCAGCGTATGCAGCGCGAAGCGGGTTTTCCACAGCAGGTCACGCCCCTCGACGAGCGTCTCGTATTCAGGCAGCGTAAGAAAGTCACGTTCCACCAGCTCCTCGAGCGAGGCCGTGCCGAAATGTCGCTTGGTGACCCAGGTGATCATCTGTATGTCACGCAGGCCGCCGGGTCCTTCCTTGATATTCGGTTCGAGGTTATAGCCGGTGTCGTGATATTTACGGTGGCGATTGTGCTGTTCGTTTAACTTGGCTTCGAAGAATTCGCGGCTGTTCCATAACTTGTCCGGCGCTGTCGCCGCCTGCATGTCACTGTACAGTTCCCTGGAGCCGGCCAGTAAGCGTGATTCCATCAGGTTGGTGACCACGGTGATGTCGGCCTGTGACTGCTCGATGCAGTCCGCGATGGTGCGTACGCTGTGGCCGACTTCCAGTCCGATATCCCACAGGAAGGTGATCAGTGCTTCTGCCTGGCTGTTGATGCGTGGTGTAACCGCGTCCGGCATCAGCAGCATCAGGTCGATGTCTGATCCCGGCATGAGTTCGCTGCGGCCATAACCACCAACGGCCACCAGTGCCAGAGCATCGGCATCACTACCCATGAAGTACGTCCAGCAGTACTGTAATACGCGGTCGACCAGCCACGAGCGTGCCGCCAGCAGCTGATTTGTTGCGACACCCCGGGTAAAGCGCGCAGCGACGACACGGTTGCCATCGGCCAGGCACTGCTTCAGCGAGTGGAGCATGGCGTTGACCGTGGACGGCTCCTCTGCCAGTGCTGTCAGGTCGTACCAGTCAGCGTAATCCGCCGACTTGTGACTGCTCGCCTGCTGTCGGGACATGGATGTCAATTGATCAGATGTCGTCGCCGGGTACGCAGGTCAGGACATCATGGCCGTCGGCGGTTACCAGGATGGTGTGCTCCCACTGCGCCGACAGGCTGTGGTCCTTGGTGACAACGGTCCAGCCGTCCGGCAGCAGGCGAGTGTGGCGCTTGCCGGCGTTCACCATCGGCTCGATCGTGAATGTCATGCCGGCCTCGATGGCCATGCCGGTCCCGGGTTTGCCGTAGTGCAGGACCTGGGGGTCCTCGTGAAATTCGCGACCGATACCATGACCGCAGTACTCGCGCACCACCGAGCAGTGGTTGGATTCTGCGTGCTGCTGTATCGCATGGCCGATATCGCCGAGTCGCACGCCGGGTTTCACCAGGTCGATACCGATACGCATGCATTCATGACTGATGCGCGCCAGCCGCTCGGCAGCAACTTTAGGCTCGCCGACAAAAAACATCTTGCTGGTGTCTCCGTGGAAGCCATCCTTGATGACGGTGATGTCGATGTTGATGGCGTCGCCTTTCTTCAACACCTTGTTGCCCGGTATCCCGTGGCAGACGACATGGTTGACCGAGGTGCAGATCGATTTCGGGAAACCGCGATAATTGAGCGGGGCGGGGATGGCCTGCTGTTCGTTGACGATGTAATCGTGACAGATGCGGTCCAGTTCATCCGTGCTGACGCCGGGTACGACGTGCGGCCGGATCATTCGCAGGACTTCACCCGCCAGGCGGCCGGCCACGCGCATTTTCTCGATTTCTTCGGGCGTTTTGATGGTGACGGGCATGTAACGTCCTGATCTGCTGACGGTTGGTCCCGGTCAGGGGTGGTTGAACCGTTTGTCGGGAAGTGCAGTGTATGGTATAAAGGCGGGCTTGTTAAGTGGGCCGATCGCGGTCCTCACGGCAAAATACACACATGCACCGGCACATGCAGCAGGGTGCCTGGCTTGCGACCGGTTCGATCGGCCGCAGCAGGTTGCTGTCATGGGGTGCATGGAAGACCAACCCGACATTGGAGAAACAGACATGTCAGACGTATCAATGCGCCAGATGCTGGAAGCTGGTGTGCACTTTGGCCACCAGACCCGTTACTGGAACCCGAAGATGGCCCCGTACATCTTTGGCGAGCGTGGCAAGATCCACATTATCAATCTCGAAAAAACCATGCCGTTGTTCACGGATGCGATGAACTACGTGAGCAGCATGGTCGCCAATGGTGGCACGGTGTTGTTCGTTGGCACCAAGCGTTCCGCGCAGACTGCCATTATGGAAAATGCGATTCGCTGTGGTATGCCCTACGTGAATCACCGCTGGCTCGGCGGCATGCTGACCAACTACAAAACGGTCCGCCAGTCGATCAAGCGCCTGAAAGATCTCGAGACCATGTCCGAAGACGGTTCCTTCGATCGTATCAGCAAGAAAGAAGCGCTGATGCTGACGCGTGAGCGCGACAAGCTGGAGCGCAGTCTCGGTGGTATCAAGGACATGCGCGGTATTCCGGATGCCATGTTTATCGTTGATGTCGGCTATGAAAAGATCGCCATCAAGGAAGCGCGCAAGCTGGGTATTCCTGTCATCGGTGTAGTCGACACGAATAACTCGCTCGACGGTATCGATTACGTCATTCCGGGTAATGATGATGCCATTCGCTCCATCAAGCTGTATGTCGAGGCGGCCGCCGATGCGGCCAACACCGGCAAGCTGAGTGTCGCTCATGCCGTTGCCGACTCGGCTGATGAATTTGTCGAGGTGAATGAAGGTGCTGTTCCTGCGCCGAAGAAAAAGGCAGCGCCAAAGAAGAAGGCAGCGAAGAAAGTGACCGTGAAAAAGGTAGCGAAAAAGGCAGTGAAAAAGGACGCGCCGGAAGCGGTTGCTGCTGAAGCGGATGCTGCAACGCAGGATGCCGATGCCGCCAGTGAGTAACCGGGCACGGGTAAAGCACGTATTGACGAGTATTCTGGAGGATTTCTGAAATGGCTATAACTGCAGCGCAAGTCAAGGAACTGCGCGAGCGTACCGGTTCCGGCATGATGGAGTGCAAGAAGGCACTGACGGATGCCAATGGCGATCTGGATGTTGCAATCGAGGCATTGCGCAAGTCCGGCATGGCGAAGGCTGACAAGAAGGCAAGCCGTATTGCGGCCGAGGGCCTGGTTGTTATCGAGATGAGCGATGACAACAAGACGGCGGCAATTGTTGAAGTCAATTGCGAAACCGATTTCGTTGCCAAGAAAGATGACTTTCAGGCCTTTGCCAGTTCAATTGCAAAGCGTGTACTGGCCGACAATCCGGCTGACATCGATGCCCTGATGGCGATGCCGTTGAATGACGGCGATGCGACCACGATTGAAGACTCACGCAAGGCGCTGATCGCCACGATTGGTGAAAACATCACGGTGCGTCGCTTTACGCGCATCGAAAGCAACGGGTTGCTGGCAGCCTATGCACACGGCGTGCGTATCGGCGTGCTGGTTGAACTCGATGGCGGCGATGCGAGCCTCGGCAAGGACCTGGCCATGCATATTGCTGCGCATGACCCGCGTCCCGTCTGTGTGTCCGAAGACGAGGTGCCGGCTGAACTGATCGAAGGTGAGCGCAATATTTTCACCGCGCAGGCGCGTGAAAGTGGCAAGCCTGACAACATCATCGAGAAGATGATTGAAGGGCGTATCCGCAAGTACCTCGGTGAAATTACCCTGCTGGGCCAGTCCTTCGTCAAGGACCCGGACCTGACGGTTGGCAAGCTGCTTGAGCAGGCCGGTGCCAGCGTCAGCCGCTTCGAGCGTGTTGAGCTGGGCGAGGGTATCGAGAAGAAGAGCGAGAACTTCGCCGACGAAGTCATGGCGCAGGTGAAGGGCGGTTGATCGCCGGGCACTGATCGCAGACTTTAATTTACGTACCAACAACGGGGCCGACATTCGGCCCCGGTTTTTATGGCAATCCGCCATTAAAAGTAAGACAATGCACCCGGGCGGGGTGTGAGAATACCCTATATACATGATAGTTAAGGGTTAAGTATGGGATACCGGCGGTTACTGCTGAAACTGAGTGGCGAGGCCCTGATGGGCGAGGGCACTCACGGAATCGACCCGGGCGTCACCGGGCGCCTGGCAGCGGAAATTCACGAGCAGGTGTCCCGTGGCATACAGATCGGGCTGGTCATTGGCGGTGGTAACCTGCTGCGTGGCGCCGGCCTGGCCGCTGCCGGCATGAACCGGGTCACCGGCGATCACATGGGTATGCTGGCAACCGTCATCAATGCGCTCGCCATGCAGGATGCACTCACACAAGCCGGTAGTGACTGCCGGGTCATGTCGGCACTCACCATGCAGCAGGTGTGCGAGCCCTACTCGGCACGCCAGGCAATCGAGCATCTGACGGCCGGACGTGTCGTGATCTTTGCTGCCGGTACCGGCAACCCCTTCTTTACAACCGACTCGGCGGCCAGCCTGCGCGCTATCGAAATTGGCGCGGATATCATGCTCAAGGCAACCAAGGTCAATGGCGTGTACTCGGCGGACCCCGTGTCCAATCCGGACGCCACGCTGTTTGATTTCATCAGCTACGATGAAGCGCTGCAGAAGAAGCTGGGTGTCA
The DNA here is from genome assembly GCA_963847565.1 of uncultured Halobacteria archaeon. GTDB lineage: Bacteria > Pseudomonadota > Gammaproteobacteria > UBA9214 > UBA9214 > UBA9214. The sequence goes on along the minus strand of CAWKAE010000021.1, from coordinate 46,850 downwards.
TGGATGCAACGGCGCTGGTGCTTTGCAGTGAACACAATATGCCGCTGCGGGTTTTCAATGTATTCGAACATGGCCAGCTGGAGAGAATCGTTGCCGGTGAGGCGGTCGGCACCCTGGTCAGCAAGGAGAATCAGGCAACATGATCGACGATATTATCAAGGATGCCGGTGTACGCATGAGCAAGACAATCGATTCGCTCAGGCAGGGACTCGGCAAGGTGCGAACCGGTCGTGCACACCCCAGTTTGCTGGATCATCTCACGGTGGATTACTACGGCTCGGAAGTGCCGATTTCGCAGGTGGCCAATATCGGTGTGGAAGATGCGCGCACCCTGTCGGTGACGCCCTGGGAGAAGACCATGGTGCAGCCGATTGAAAAGTCGATCATGAAATCTGACCTGGGTCTGAATCCTGCCACGGCGGGGACGGTCATACGCATACCCATGCCGCCACTGACCGAGGAAACGCGGCGCGAACTGGTCAAGGTCGTGCGCAAGGATGGCGAGGCCGCCAAGGTCGCAATACGCAACATCCGGCGCGATGCAAACAACGATTTCAAGGATCTGGTCAAGGAAAAGGAAATTTCGACAGATGATGAGCGCAAGGCACACGATGATATCCAGAAGCTCACCGACGAACGGGTAGCGGAAGTTGACCAGGTGCTGGCCGACAAGGAAGCGGAGTTGATGGAAATCTAGGTTCCGGTAAACGGGTTATTTTGGTTAACGGGTAAGTTTTCTTGAAGCAGTCTGACAGCAACGCAACCAGCCAGCCACGACACGTTGCCATCATAATGGACGGCAACGGCCGCTGGGCACGTGCCCGCATGCTGCCCCGTGCGATCGGTCACCGTGAAGGCGTCAAGTCCGTCAGACGCACCGTCGAGACCTGTATCGACAAGGGGATCGGTGCGCTGACCCTGTTTGCCTTCAGCAGTGAAAACTGGCGCCGGCCAAGTGACGAGGTCAGCAAGATCATGGACCTGTTCGTCAATACCCTGAAAAAGGAAGTCGCCGCACTCGACCGCAATAATGTCAGGTTGCGTTTCATTGGTGACCGTTCCGCATTTTCATCCAACCTGCAGCAGCTGATCAAAGAGTCCGAATTACAAACCGAAGGCAACCGCCAGCTTGAGCTGGTTATCGCCGCAAACTATGGCGGGCAATGGGACATCACGCAGGCATGCCGAAGACTCGCCGACCGGGTACAGGCAGGTGAGTTGCAGGCGGAGGAAATTACCCAGCAACGCATTGCACAGGAAATGTGCATTGCCGATCTGCCGTTGCCGGACCTGTTTATCCGTACCGGTGGCGAGCGACGTATCAGTAATTTCCTGTTGTGGCAGCTGGCGTATACCGAGCTGTACTTCACCGATATCCTCTGGCCGGTATTCGACGAAGGGGAGTTCGGCAAGGCGCTTGACTGGTTCGCCAATCGCCAGCGTCGATTCGGGCGTACCGGTGAGCAGGTGGAGCAACTAACGGGTGCTTAGAACGCGCCTGATATCTGCGCTCGTCCTGATCCCGCTGGTTATATACGGCGTTCTTTACCTGTCCACGGATGCCTTCATGCTGGTTCTCGCCGCGATTTTGCTCGCCGGTGTGTGGGAGTGGGGCCGCCTTGCCGGATTGCACTCGGTGGCGGCACGCCTGGGTTACATGGTCATCATCGCCGGCCTGTTCTGGTCGGCCTTCCAGCTGGATCTGGAGGTCATTGCCATGCCGCTGTTGCTGGCTGCCTGCGCCTGGTGGCTGTGCGCACTGGTCTGGCTGACCCGTCCGCAGCTGTGTGCGGCAAATAACGCTGCCTGCGTTACTGCCAAGTTGCTGGCCGGCGCACTGGTATGCGTGCCGGCCTGGGCTGCGCTGACACTGGTGCATGGCACTGCGGACGACGGCCCACGGTTGGTGCTTATCCTGCTGGTGATGGTCTGGCTGGCCGACAGCGGGGCATATTTTGCAGGGCGCTACCTGGGTAAACACAAGCTGGCACCGGTCGTCAGTCCGGGCAAGACCTGGGAGGGTGTGTACGGTGGTTTGCTGGCGAGTGTTGTGTTTGCCGGTGCCATCGCCTGGTGGTTGCTGGAAGCCGATTTCCCGTGGACTGTGAAATTCATGCTGGCGACGCTGGTAGCCATGATGTTTTCCGTCGTCGGTGATTTACTGGTCAGCCTGCTCAAACGCCAGGGTGGCATAAAGGACAGTGGCAATATAATTCCGGGCCATGGTGGTATTTTTGACCGGATAGACAGTCTGGTTGCAGCGGCACCGCTGTTTCTTGCCGCGTACCGGTGGCTGGAACTGTGACTACGACCACGACACCGACCGGCATCACAATCCTGGGCTCTACCGGTTCAATAGGGTTGAGTACGCTGGATGTCGTTGCACGACATCCCGACCGTTACCGGGTAGTCGCGCTGACGGCGAACACGCGGGTAGAAAAGCTGGCAGCGCAATGTGTGCAGTTCCAGCCGCGCTACGCCGTCATGAGCGATACGGATGCGGCCACGCGTTTGCAGGCTTTATTGAAAGATCGTGCACCTGATGTGGAAGTGCTGTCCGGACAGGAGGCGCTGGTTCGCGTTGCCGGCTTGCCGGAAGTAACCCATGTAATGGCCGCCATTGTCGGTGCGGCCGGGCTGTTGCCGTCGCTCGCGGCGGCGAACTCGGGCAAGCATGTGTTGCTTGCCAACAAGGAAGCGCTGGTAATGTCCGGCGCACTGTTTATGGAAGCTGTGCAGCGCAATCACGCCACACTGTTGCCGATCGACAGCGAACATAATGCGATTTTTCAGTGTTTGCCGGATAACTACCAGGCAGGCACGGCGCCGCGCGGCGTACGCCGGGTTGTGCTGACGGCGTCCGGTGGGCCGTTTCGTGCGCTGCCGCTCAACCAGCTCGATGGCGTCACGCCGGAGCAGGCCTGCGCGCACCCGAACTGGGACATGGGACGCAAGATTTCCGTAGATTCCGCCACCATGATGAACAAGGGGCTGGAAGTGATCGAGGCCGGCTGGTTGTTTGGTCTGGGAGCGGATCGAATCCGGGTGGTATTACATCCGCAGTCACTGGTGCACTCGCTGGTAGAGTACGACGACGGTTCCATGCTGGCGCAACTGGGTAATCCGGATATGCGCATTCCGATCAGCCACGCATTGGGCTGGCCGGACCGCATTACCTCGGGTGCCGACGGCCTCGATCTGGTTGAGCACGGGCTGTTGCAATTCGAGGCGCCGGACGAGACCCGCTTTCCCTGCCTGTCGCTGGCAACGGCAGCGCTTGAAACGGGTGGCACGGCACCGGCCATCCTGAATGCGGCAAACGAGATTGCCGTCGCGGCATTCCTCGACCGGCGTATCCCGTTTACTGCCATACCCCGGGTTATCGAGGACACACTTGGGCAATGCGCCGTCCATCCGGCTGACACCTTGCAGGTCATACTGGATGACGATGCAGTGGCGCGTACAACGGCCACCGAACTTATTCTGCAGACGCGGGTCGTAGTGGCACAATGAACGGCGTGTTAATTTCGTTACTGGCGTTTGTGGTTGCTATCGGTGCGCTGGTGACAGTCCACGAGTTTGGTCACTACTGGGTCGCCCGGCGCCTGGGCGTCAAGGTGCTGCGTTTTTCGATTGGTTTCGGCAAACCACTGTGGTCACGGACATTCGGTAATGATCGCACCGAACTGGTCGTTGCCGCCATTCCGCTCGGCGGTTACGTCAAGATGCTCGACGAGCGCGAGGGTGAGGTTGCCGCCGGCGAGTTGCACCGGGCATTCAATCGCAAGCCGGTATCGACGCGCATTGCCGTGGTGGTCGCCGGTCCCCTGTTCAATTTCCTGTTTGCCATTTTTGTGTACTGGGCAATGTTTGTTGCCGGTGTGCCGGGACTGCGCCCGGTTGTTGGTGATGTGCAGGTCGGGTCATACGCCGCCGCCGCCGGCATTCTGACCGGTGATGAGATAATTTCAGTTGGCGGGAAACAAACACCTACCTGGGAATCGACGGTCATGGCGCTGCTTGATGCAGGTCTTGACGAACAGTCGTCGTTAGCGCTGACCGTGCGTGGCGCAGACGGCCAGTTGCGGCGTCTGCAGTCTGACCTGGGTGACGGCATTTTGCTGGAGAAGGGTGGTGTGCTGAAGAATTTCGGTGTAGGCCTGTGGCAGTTGCCGCCGGTTCTCGACGAGATCGTGGCAGGTGGTGCCGCTGAACGGGCCGGGCTGCTGGGCGGCGACCGCATACTCGGTGCCGGGGACACATTAATTGACAGCTGGAATGACTGGGTCATGTATGTTCGCGAACGGCCCGGGAAGCAGCTGGCGGTGCGCGTGCTGCGGGCTGGAGCTGAGATCGACCTGACGCTCGTGCCGGAAAGCAAGCTTGAGACCGGTCAGACCATCGGATTTATTGGTGCATCCGTGCAGCTACCGGACCAGGAACAGCGTGATACAATGCGCGTCGTTGTGCGACACGGCCTGCTGGGCGCGTTTCCCGCGGCACTTGGCAAGACCTGGGAAGTGACCACGCTCACGCTGCGTACCCTGTGGAAGATGGTGACAGGCAAGGCGTCCGTGGAGAACCTCAGTGGACCGATCAGTATCGCACAGTACGCGGGCCAGTCGGCCACCATCGGTCTGGCAGCGTTTCTCGGTTTCCTCGGGATCGTCAGCGTCAGCCTCGGTGTCCTGAACCTGTTGCCGGTACCGATACTGGATGGCGGACACTTGCTGTATTACCTGGTTGAACTCGTCAAGGGCAGCCCGGTGACGGAAGCGACACAACTGGTTGGACAGAAAATCGGCATTGTGATGCTGCTGACGCTGATGTCAGTGGCTTTTTATAACGACATTTTGCGCCTGGTTGAATAAGTAACAAGAATGCACAACCGTATTAAATTTCATGGATTGATTATTCCAGCCTTGCTGCTGGCCTTGTTCCTGTGCAGCCCGGTACAGGCATTCGAACCGTTCAAGGTGTCCGATATCCGCGTGGAGGGCCTGCAGCGGATATCTGCCGGCACCGTGTTTAACTATCTGCCGGTGAAAACCGGGCAGACCCTGGACACCGAGGCCAGTGTCAGGGCTATCCGGACACTGTTCAAAACCGGTTTTTTTGACGATGTACGACTTGAGCGTGATGGTGATGTGCTGGTGGTGTTCGTACGGGAACGCGCCGCAATCAGCAGTATCAAGCTGGAAGGTAACCAGGATCTTGATACGGATGAGTTGCTGGCAGGGCTGAAGGATATCGGGCTTGCCGAAGGGCGTGTGTTCGATCGCTCCCTGCTGGAGAAGGTGGAGCAGGAGCTGCAGCGTCAGTATTTCAGTCGTGGTAAATACGCGGTCCGGATTAACACAACGATTACGCCACTGGAGCGCAATCGTGTCGGCATCCTCATTGATATATCCGAGGGGCGTGTTGCACGTATCAAGAAGATCAACATTATCGGCAACCATACATTCAGCGACGAAGTGTTACTGGATGAGTTTAACCTGACCACACCGACGTTTTTTTCAAACTTCTCCAAGCGCGACCAGTATTCCAAGCAGGCGCTGTCCGCAGACCTGGAAGTCTTGCGCACATGGTATCTCGATCGTGGCTACCTGAAGTTCCAGATCGACTCCACGCAGGTGTCGATTACGCCGGACAAGAAAGATATCTACCTGACGATCAATATCACCGAGGGTGATCAGTACCGTATCAAGGTGGTGACCCTGTCGGGTGACCTGGTGGTGGCGCCGGAGGAAATTTATCCGCTGATCGACATCAATCCCGGTGACGTGTTTTCCCGCAAGCGGGTGACGGAGTCCGTCGACAAGATCAGCTCGCTGCTGGGTAATCAGGGCTATGCGTTTGCCAACGTCAATACCGTTCCTGAAATCGACGACGAGGGAAATCTCGTCTCATTGGGCTTTTTTGTCGACCCGGGCAAACGCGTTTATGTTCGACGCATTAATCTTTCCGGCAATAGCACCACCGCAGATAAAGTGCTGCGACGTGAAATGCGCCAGATGGAAGGTGGCTGGTATTCAGCCGAGAAGGTAGAGCGATCCAGGACGCGACTTGATCGCCTGGGATTTTTCGAGGAGGTCAATGTCGAAACACCGTCAGTGCCCGGTACGACGGACCAGCTCGATGTCAATTACTCGGTCAAGGAAACGTCCTCCGGCAGTGTGACAGCCGGTGTCGGTTTCTCGCAAAGCTCGGGCCTGCTATTCAATGCCAGCGTACAGCAAAATAATTTCCTGGGCAGCGGCAAGCGGGTCAGCTTTACGTTCGATAACAGCAATGTCAATACGATTTACAGCTACTCCTACGTCAATCCGTACTGGACGATCGATGGCGTCAGTCGGGGGTTTGGTGCCTACTTCCGCGAGACCGACGCCAGCGAGGCTAACCTGTCCGAGTACAACACGGACACGCGCGGGCTTGATGTCAACTTCGGCGTGCCGATCAACGAGTACGACAGGATACGCTTCAGTTTCGGCTATCGCGGTCTGGACCTGACATCGACGACCTTGTCGCCGCGTTACGTGACTGACTTTGAGAACAACTTCGGCAACAGTTTCGGTGACCTGGTCGTGTCAGCCAGCTGGCGTCGCGACTCGCGCAACAAAACACTGTTTCCGGACACGGGCAGCCTGCAGAGTGTTTCGCTGGAAAGTACCATCCCGGGTTCGGGGCTCGAGTACTACAAGCTGGATTACAATCAGCAACAGTTTATCCAGCTGACCAGTGACCTGACGCTCGGACTGAAAGCGCGCCTGGCCTATGGTGACGGTTATGGCGATTTTGAAGTGATGCCGTTTTTCGAGAACTTCTTCGCCGGCGGTATCCGTTCAGTGCGCGGCTTTGAAGATAATACGCTGGGGCCGAAAGATGAATTCGGCGAAGCGATTGGCGGGTCGTTCCTGACGGTTTTCAATGCTGAAATCATATTCCCGGTGCCGTTCATGGAGAAAAGCAATGCAACACGTTTGAGTGCTTTCCTCGACGTCGGTAATGTCTACAATGATATTAATACGTTTGACGCGGGTGATCTGCGTTACTCGGCCGGCCTGGCGGGTGTCTGGGCGTCGCCGCTCGGCCCGATCTCGGTCAGTCTCGGATTCCCGCTGAATGCGAAGAGTACCGACGAAGAGCAAAAATTCCAGTTTACTGTCGGAACCTTTTTCTGAGGACGGTTGGGCCCGGTTAGTGTAAACGGGTATATGATAAAAGCTGGTAAGAGTTGATGGAGGATACGCGAGGTCTGTGAATGCCTGCCTGTCCGCTTGTGATGTAAACGGAGTTATCTGGAAAATTCGGAGAATTGATGTGAAAACGCATATGCAATCTGTAGTTGGAATGGTTCTTGTCGCTGCGATGTTTGTCATGCCTGTCGCCGCGTTTGCAGAGATGAAAGTCGGCTTCGTAGACCTGGCCAAGCTGAGCGAAAGCGCGCCGCAAATCAAGGCGGCCCAGGGTAAGATCGATGCGGAGTTTTCCTCGCGTGAACAGGAACTCATTAGTCTGCAGCGCAAGCTGGGTAAACAGGAAGAGAAGCTGACGAAAGATGGTGCCGTCATGAGCGACAGCGAACGCAGTTCGCTGGAGCGGGACATTCTCAGCAAGCGCCGCGATCTCAAGCGATCACAGGATGAATTTCGCGATGACCTGAATATCAGGAAAAACGAGATGCTGCGCCAGGTCAATATCGAAATCGGCGAGATTATCGAGAGCTTCGCCAGGTCAGAAAACTATGACCTGATCATGGCGCAGGGTGTCATGTTTGCCAGCGACCGCGTGGATATCACCGACCTGATATTGAAAAAGTTGTCGGCAGGCAGGTAAGAAACCGTTCACGTACGGAGACGCGTGATGGCACTGACGCTTGGCACGCTGGCTGATGAAATAGGCGGCACGCTGCAAAATGGTGATCCTGCCAGCGAGGTGTCGTCAGTTGCAACGTTGCAGCATGCCGAGGCTGGTGATATCAGTTTCCTCGCCAATCGGGGTTACAGGAAATTCCTCGATTCGACCCGCGCAACGGTGGTGATACTGGCACCTGAACACCTGCCAGACTGTCCGGTTGCCGCCATCGTCACGGACAACCCGTACGTCGCTTATGCGCGCGCAGCCGCCATTCTGTTTCCACCGCCGGCTGACCGCAAGGGCGCGCACCCCAGCGCGGTAATTGCCGATGATTGCACCATTGATGCGAGCGCCTGGATTGGCCCGCACTGCATTATCGAGAACGGCGCCACCATCGAAGCGGGCGTGCAACTTGCCGGCGGTAATTACATTGGTGCCGGCAGCGTCATCGGGCCGGGTAGTCGCCTGGCGGCCAACGTCGTTATCTGTCACGGCGTGGTTATCGGGTCGCGGGTAACGATTGCGGCAGGGGCGGTCGTCGGTAGTGACGGATTCGGACTTGCCAGCGAAAACGGCGAATGGGTGCCGGTACCCCAGCTTGGCAGTGTCAGAGTCGGCAACGATGTCGATATCGGTGCAAATACCACGATTGACCGGGGTGCCCTCGAGGACACGGTGCTGGAAGATGGCGTTCGACTCGATAATCAGATCCAGGTTGCGCATAATGTCCACATCGGTGCGCATACTGCCATTGCCGGCTGTGTAGGAATATCCGGCAGTGCCCGAATCGGCAAACACTGCATGATCGGAGGTGGCGCCGGTATCGTCGGTCACCTCGAGATAACGGACAACGTAGTTGTAACCGGGATGACCATGGTGACACGGTCGATTACAGAACCGGGTGTGTATTCATCCGGTGTGCCGGCGCAGGACAATGATAGCTGGAACAGGAATTACGCACGATTCCGGCAGCTGGACAAGCTGGCCCGCAAGGTCCAGAAGCTTGAACGCCTGCTGTCAGCAGGCAAGGGCGGCGAGCCGGTGTGAACGTGATAACAACGAAAAACACAGTGTAACAAAGCGGGTTTCAATAATGGACATTAACGATATTCTGCAACACCTGCCGCACAGGTACCCGTTTCTGCTGATTGACAGGGTTACCGAGTTCAATCCGGGCAAGTCGCTGGTCGGTTACAAAAACGTGACCTACAACGAACCGTTCTTCCAGGGGCATTTCCCGGAACGCCCGATCATGCCGGGTGTGCTGATCCTGGAAGCCATGGCGCAGGCAACCGGTTTGCTGGCGTTCAAGACGGTAGAGCGTGGCGCAAAACGCGACAGCCTGTATTTTCTGGTCGGCATGGACAAGGCGCGTTTCAAGCGTCCGGTTGAACCGGGTGATCAGCTGGTTTTACGCGCTGACCTGTTGCGTTCGAAACGCGGTATCTGGGTATTCGATTGCAGTGCGAGCGTGGATGGCAAGCGCGTCGCTTCTGCAGAGATCATGTGTACCGAACAGGATATTGCCACTTGATTCATGCAACTGCGGTTATTGATGCCGCCGCCGAACTGGCCGCCGATGTAACGATTGGTCCGTACAGTGTGATCGGGCCCGATGTCACGATTGGTGCAGGCACCGAAATCGGGCCGCACGTTGTGATCAATGGGCCGACACGGATTGGCACGGAAAACCGTATATTCCAGTTTGCGTCGATCGGCGAGGCCCCGCAGGACAAGAAGTATGCCGGTGAGCCGACCAGGCTGGAAATCGGTGACCGCAACACCATTCGCGAATTCGTCACGCTTAACCGCGGTACGGTGCAGGACGAGGGTGTCACGCGCATTGGCGACGATAACTGGATCATGGCCTATGTGCATATCGCACATGACTGCCGCATCGGTAACCAGACAATTTTCGCCAATAACGCATCACTCGCCGGTCATGTCAGCGTGGATGATTACGCCATACTGGGTGGTTTTACACTGGTGCACCAGTTTTGCGCCATTGGTGCGCATTCGCTGACCGCATTCGGTGCCGGCATCAGCAAGGATGTGCCGCCCTATGTCACGGTCGGCGGCAGTCCTGCGCGGCCGCATGGATTGAACATGGAAGGTTTGCGGCGTCGCGGGTTTTCCGAGGACGTGCGCAAGCGCCTGAAGGATGCCTACCGCGTCCTGTACCGTGAAAACCTGTCGCTGCAGGATGCCATTACACGGCTGCAGTCAGCGGCGACAGACTGTGACGAACTGCAACTGCTGGTCGATTTTCTCGGCAAGCAAACACGCGGTATTGTGCGCTAGCTGATACATGCAGGTATCGTGGTTCCGAGGCAGGGCATGAGCCGGGCTGGCCGGCCATTGAGGGTCGGCATTATTGCCGGCGAAGCCTCGGGCGATACCATTGCCGCTGACCTGATCGAGTCCATTCGCGAGCGGCTGCCTGATACGGAATTCGAAGGTATCGCCGGACCGAAGATGCAGGCGGCCGGTTGTGTGAGTCTGCAACCCATGGAGCGACTGTCGGTCATGGGGCTGGTCGAGGTGCTGGCGCACCTGCCGGGTTTGCTGGCACTGCGTCGGCAAATGCGCCGACACTTTATCAATGCGCGACCGGACATCTTTATCGGTGTCGATGCCCCCGATTTCAATCTTGCCCTGGAGCGCAAACTGAAACAGGCCGGTATACCGGTACTGCACTACGTGAGCCCGTCGGTCTGGGCGTGGCGTCAATACCGGGTGCGCAAGATCGCCGCGAGTACCGACTGTGTCCTCACACTGTTTCCCTTCGAGGCACGCTTCTACCACGACCACGACGTACAGGCGCACTTTGTCGGTCATCCGCTGGCTGACCGGATTACTGAAAATGCAGACAGGGATGCAGCACGTCACCACCTCGAGCTGGACACAGGTCGACCGCTGGTTGCCCTGCTTCCCGGCAGTCGGCTGAATGAAGTACGTCGGCTGGCGCCGGTGTTTGTCGAGGCCGCGGCCTGGTGTCATGCGCGGCGGCCTGACCTGCATTTTATTGTGCCGCTGGCGACGCCAGCCTGCCGTGCAGCCTTTGAGCAGGTATTGAGTGACGCCGGGACCGATCTGCCGCTGACCCTGCTCGATGGTCAGGGGCTGGAGGCGATGGCTGCGGCCGATGCCGTGTTGACAGCATCCGGCACGGCCACGCTGGAGTGCCTGTTGCTGCAGCGGCCAATGGCTGTGGCCTACCGGATATCACCCATGACCTATCGCCTCGCGCGACACCTGGTCAGCACCAAGCATTTTTCCCTGCCCAATTTACTGGCAGATACGCCGCTGGTGCGCGAATTTATCCAGGATGATGTCACCGCCGGGAACCTGGGCAGTGAAATGCTTGACCTGCTGGATAATGCAGAGCGCAGAGAGGCCATGCAGACACAGTTCAGGCAAATTCATGCAACACTGCGCCGCAATGCCAGCCAGGTCGCGGCCAATGCAGTATTGCAGGTGGCCGGCTGGACGGAGACAGACGATGGAAGATGAAATTCAGTTGCCGCCCGGTCGTGTCGCCGGGGTGGATGAAGCAGGGCGGGGGCCGCTGGCGGGGCCGGTTATTGCCGGTGCCGTTATTCTTGATCCGTCCAGGCCGATCGATGGTCTGCGCGATTCAAAACGTCTCACGGCCCGGCGACGCGAGCGTTTGTATGAAGAGATCAGTGAGCGTGCACTGGCCTGGGCGGTGGGGCGTGCCGAGGTCGACGAGATCGACCGTATCAATATTCTGCAGGCGAGCCTGCTGGCCATGCAGCGAGCCGTGCAGGCACTCATGCCTGCGCCCGAGCACGTGCTGGTCGACGGTAATCGCTGTCCTGAGTTCGCGTGTCCGGCACAGGCGATTGTCAAGGGCGACGACAAGGTGGCGGCCATCAGCGCTGCGTCTATCATGGCTAAAGTAACCCGCGACCGCGAGATGGTCGACATGGATCGCGCGTTTCCGGGTTACGGGCTGGCGCAGCACAAGGGCTATCCCAGCAAGGCACACATGGAAGCGCTGGAAACGCTGGGTATCACACCGATTCATCGGCGTTCATACGCACCGGTCCGGCGGATTCTGGAAAGGACATAAAAGGGGTCAGTTCTACTTCTGTCAATTTAACTCCCTCCCCCTCAGGGGGAGGGTTGGGGAGAGGGGATAAAAAACATATTCTAATCCCTCTCCCTGGCCCTCTCCCGGAGGGAGAGGGGATGTCATTATTTATATTGTTGCAAAAGGGTACTGACCCCTTTTATGCCTTTTATGCACAGGCGGCCATGGCATCCAGCGATGCGGTGTAGTGGGTGACCCGGTTGCGACCGGCCTGCTTGCTTTTGTACAGTGCCACATCGGCTTTTTCGATGACGTCCTCGACATCCAGTACATCATTCGGAAAGCTTGCCATGCCGACGCTGGCGGTTGCGTGAATGCACTCTCCATTCAGATCGAACGAGGTATTGGCAATCGCCTGGCGAATGCGCTCAGCCGTCGCGCGCGCACCTTTTTGGTCTGCCTGGGTGAGCAGTACCACGAATTCGTCGCCGCCGTAACGCGCCAGTGCGTCTGATGTGCGCACACACTGCTTGAGTGTCGTTGATACTGACTGTATCAGGCGGTTACCGGCGGCATGGCCGTAACGGTCGTTAACAGCTTTGAGACCGTCGACGTCGATCATGATGATGGCCAGCGGTGTGCGATAGCGGTTTACCCGTTCGATTTCCTTGTCCAGCAGCATATTGAATGCACGCATGTTCAGCACACCGGTCAGGTCATCAGTCTGCGACAGGCGCGATATCTTGCGTTTTGCAGCCAGGATGTCGGAGGCCAGCATCGACGTGATGTATGCGACCAGCAGGAATGGCGAAAACTTGGCCATGAGCATGGTGAAGGTGGCGGGTGTGAAAATTTCAACCGAGTGCACCTTGAAGCCCATCAACAGGTAACAGCAGGTAATCAGGCCGACCTCGAGCAGCGTCATGGCCTTGCCGAGTGTGATGGCGCAGGCAATGATCACCAGCAGATAAAGATTAAGTAGCGGACTTTCCGTAAGACCCGTATGCCACAGAACGGTGGTGATGAAGCCGATCATGGTCCAGGTTTCCACGGCCAGTTTAAAACGGGTCTCGCGTGCCTGGAAATTCAGGTAGCGGAAGGCCAGCACAAATATCGAGTAGGCAATCATCGTGACGACCAGTGCGTCGGTATTGGTTATGACCCGGATCGGGATGAAGAAGTACAGGATGACCAGGATCAGCAGTAACCACTGCAGTTCCGCAATGCTGCGGGAGAACCCTCTCAGCTCTTCAGTTTCAAACTCGGTCGTTGTGTGTGTCAGGCTGCTGGGGCGCATTTGCGTTCCGATTGGCTGAATATTGCCTACAAGTTCAACTATCGTCCTGTGAAACTTCATGTTTAGCCTGTATTTACCGAAATGACTGGTTTCAGTCTGATTCGGGTGATGAACTGCCCCGTTTGTGACCGACGTCACAGAATTTCACGTGCTTCTATATGAAATCACAGAAAAACAGTAACCTGCAGTTCCTTTATGGCAAATAGCATGAATCGTATCGAGCGCTTGAAACCGGGGGGTTAAAACCGGACACTTCCCCCATGTCAGTCGCCTTTGTCCATCTGCACGTCCATACCGAATATTCACTGCTGAACGGTACCGTCCGTATCAAGCCGCTGGTTAAAAGTGTGGCGGAGGCCGGTATGCCGGCCGTCGCCGTGACCGACCAGTGCAATATGTTTTCGATGGTGAAGTTTTACCGCGCGGCCATGGCGGCGGGTGTCAAGCCGCTGGTGGGTGTCGACCTGTGGGTTGCAGACACTGATGACAGTCCGCCCGCTCGCCTGGTATTGCTGTGCAGGAACAGGACCGGTTACCTCAATCTCACGCGGCTGGTGTCACGTGCCTATACCGAGGGACAGCAGCGCGGCATACCGGTTGTGCAGCACGACTGGCTGGATGGTTGCACAGACGGCCTGATTGCGTTGTCCGGAGGGCGTGCCGGTAATGTGGGGCAGGCCTTGCTGGCAAAAAAACCTGAACACGCCGCACACTTGCTCACGCAGTGGCTGCAACATTTTCCCGATGCCTTCTACCTGGAGCTGCAGCGTACCGGCCGTGCCGGTGAGGAAGATTATATCCACGCAGCCGTTGAACTCGCTGTGCAGATGGATGTGCCGGTGGTGGCGACCAATGACGTGCATTTCATCAAGACGGGCGATTTCGATGCGCACGAGGCGCGCGTGTGTATTAACGAAAGTCGTACACTCGATGACCCGCGCCGTTCGCATGAATTTACCGATCAGCAATACCTGCGCAGCCCGGAAGAAATGCAGGCACTGTTCAGCGACATTCCGGAGGCGCTGGAAAATACCGTCGAGGTCGCGCGTCGCTGCAGTCTCGAACTCGAGCTGGGCAAGAATTACCTGCCGGACTTCCCGGTACCGGACGGGACCGATATCGATACGTTTTTCATCGCGCAGGCCGAGGCGGGGCTGGCCGATCGTCTGCCACAGATCCTCGATCCGGACGCTGATGATTACGCGGCACAGTGTGAAGTTTACCGTGAACGTCTGCAGACCGAGATCGATGTCATCCTGCAAATGGGTTTCCCCGGTTATTTCCTCATCGTCGCGGATTTTATCAAGTGGTCAAAGGCCAACGGCATCCCGGTCGGCCCGGGTCGTGGTTCCGGTGCCGGCTCGCTGGTGGCGTATGCGCTGACAATTACCGACATCGATCCGCTCAAGTATGACCTGCTGTTCGAGCGCTTCCTGAATCCCGAGCGTGTCTCCATGCCGGACTTTGACGTGGACTTCTGCATGGAAGGTCGCGACCGTGTGATCGAGTACGTGGCCGAGCGCTATGGCCGCGACAAGGTGTCCCAGATCATCACCTATGGCTCCATGGCCGCCAAGGCCGTCGTGCGCGACGTCGGGCGTGTGCTGGGTCATCCGTATGGTTTTGTCGATCGCATCGCCAAGCTGATTCCGTTCGAGATCGGCATCACGCTGGAAAAGGCGCTGGAGCAGGAACCTGCACTGGCCGAGTTGTACGATAACGACGAGGACGTGCAGACGGTCATCGACCTGGCGCGTTCGCTGGAAGGTATGGCGCGAAACGCCGGCAAGCATGCCGGTGGTGTGGTGATTGCGCCGTCACAGCTGACCGATTTTACGCCGCTGTACTGCGAACAGGGCGGTGACGCGATTGTCAGCCAGTTCGACAAGGACGATGTCGAGGCCGTCGGCCTGGTCAAGTTCGATTTCCTTGGCCTGCGTACGCTCACCATCATCGACTGGGCGCTGAAAACCATCAATCGACGTCGCGCCGTGAACAACGAGGCGCCGGTTGATATCAATACACTGCCACTGACCGACAAGCCGACCTTTGCGTTGCTGAAGGCATCCACCACGACGGCCGTGTTCCAGCTGGAATCGACCGGCATGAAGGACCTGATCAGGCGGTTGCAGCCGGATTCTTTCGAGGACATCGTGGCGCTGGTCGCACTGTTCCGTCCCGGGCCGCTGCAGTCGGGCATGGTCGACGACTTCATCGCGCGCAAGCACGGGGCGCGTATTGAATACCCGCACCCGAACCTGGAACCGATTCTGCAGCCGACCTACGGCATTATTCTCTACCAGGAACAGGTGATGCAGATCGCGCAGACCCTGGCAGGTTACACGCTCGGTGGCGCCGACATGTTGCGTCGCGCCATGGGCAAGAAAAAGCCCGAGGAGATGGCCAAGCAGCGCGCCATCTTCACCGATGGTGCGCTGGCGCGGGGTGTGGACGAAAAGGTTGCCACCTACATTTTCGACCTGATGGAGAAGTTTGCCGGTTACGGTTTCAATAAAAGCCACTCGGCCGCCTACGCGCTGGTTTCCTACCAGACGGCCTGGCTGAAGGCGCATTACCCGGCGGCGTTCATGGCGGCGGTCATGTCGGCGGACATGGATAACACCGACAAGATCGTGCACCTGATTGCCGAGTGTCGCGACATGAAACTCAAGGTGGTGCCGCCGAATATCAACCAGTCCGATTACATGTTTGCGGTCGAGAACGACAGCACGATTGTGTACGGACTGGGTGCGATCAAGGGCGTCGGCCAGTCAGCCATCGAGTGCATTCTTGCTGCGCGTGATGCCGATGGTGTGTTCGCCGATCTGTACGAAATCTGCCAGCGTGTCGACCTGCGCAAGGTTAACCGGCGGGTGTTTGATGCCCTGATCCGGGCCGGCGCGCTCGATGTGCTGGGCGAGACGCGTGCCACGCAACATGCCAACCTGGCGCAGGCGCTGAAGCTGGCAGAGCAGCGCAGTCGCGATCAGGATACCGGCCAGAATGATCTGTTCGGTGAGTCCGAGGTCGCAGAAACATTACCGACCAGCCGGCATATCCTGCCGGAATGGGACGAGGAGCAGCGCCTGCAGGGTGAGATGGATGCGCTGGGCCTGTACCTGACCGGGCATCCGATCGAGCGTTACAGGGCCGAGCTGGCCAATATCATTACCGGTCGCCTGGCGGAAATGTCGGAGCTGTGCGCGAGCCTGCCAGTGTCAACCGGCAAGCCGGGTCGGCCGGGCAGTAACGACAAGCCGGTCACCATCGCCGGACTGGTTATGAGCATGCGCATTCGCAAGACGCAACGCGGTGGCAAGATTGCCTTCCTGACGCTGGATGACCGCACGGCGCGGCTGGACGTGCGCGTTTTCCCGGAAGTCTACGAAAAGTACGAAGCGCTGGTGGGCAAGAACAAGGTGCTGGTGGTGCAGGGCGGCCTGGGTGTGGATGATTATTCCGGTGGTTTCCAGGTAACTGCGCAAAGCATCTATGACATCAACCAGGCACGCGAAATGTATGCGCGGCAGCTGGTCGTGGGTGTCGAGTCGCAGCTGGCCGGCAACGGCTTCGTCGGTACGCTTGCGGATATCCTGCAACCCTTCCGCGAAGGGCATACCCGTGTGTGCATCGATTACCGGGGTGGCGAGGCGCAGGTGCGTGTGGCGCTGGGCGAGCAATGGACCGTACACCCGACGGATGAATTACTGCATCGACTGCGTGACCTGGCCGGCAAGGACAGCGTGCGGGTGGAGTACGGCTAAAAAGGGGTCAGTACCCTTTTTCTTTAATTCGGCAGTAGAAAAATTTAACGAGATTGACGAAAAAGGGTACTGACCCCTTTTTACCTTTTTAATATCGCGTCATATATTGCTACCCACACATGCCATGGAAACGGTATTATTAGCAGCAGATTGCAACATTTACCGGGTTTTCAATGAATCTTAACTTTCTGGATTTCGAGCAGCCGATTGCCGAGCTTGAGGCAAAAATCGATGAACTGCATTACGTCAGTGATGATGCTGACGTCAATATCAGTGAAGAAGTCGACAAGCTCAAGGCCAAAAGCAGGGAGCTGACCGGGTCGATTTTCTCGAACCTGTCCCCCTGGCAGATCTCGCAGCTGGCGCGCCATCCGCAGCGGCCGTATACGATGGATTACATCATCCGCATGTTCGACGGTTTCGAGGAACTGCACGGCGACCGCCACTATGCCGATGATCATGCCATTGTTGGCGGCATTGCCCGGCTCGATGACATACCGGTGATGGTGATCGGTCAGCAGAAAGGACGTGATACCAAGGAAAAGTTGCTACGCAACTTCGGTATGCCGCGTCCAGAGGGTTATCGCAAGGCCCTGCGCCTGATGGAAATGGCGGAACGTTTCGGTTTGCCGGTACTGACATTTATCGACACCCCCGGCGCCTATCCCGGCATCGGCGCGGAGGAGCGCGGCCAGAGCGAGGCGATCGCACGTAACCTGCTGGTGATGGCGCGCCTGCGTACACCGGTAATCTGCACGGTTATCGGCGAAGGCGGATCGGGCGGGGCGCTTGCCATCGGCGTTGGCGATTGCACGCTCATGCTGCAGTACAGCACTTACTCTGTTATTTCGCCGGAGGGCTGTGCATCCATTCTCTGGAAAAGTGCCGAAAAGGCCTCTGATGCAGCCGAGGCGCTGGGCATTACCTCCGGTCGCCTGCTGGAACTTGGCCTGGTCGACCGCGTGATCGACGAACCACTCGGCGGTGCACACCGCGATGTCGATACCACGGCCGCAAATATCCGCCAGGTGCTGGTCGAGACACTGGACGGTCTGCGCGAGCAGTCGCTGGACAGCCTGGTGGAGTCACGCTACAAACGCCTGATGAGCTACGGGAAATTTAACGAACGCTAGAAAGAAAAGGGGTCAGTACCCTTTTTCACCGTCGCCGGAAGAATACAAAGCAGCTAGCAGAAAAAGGGTACTGACCCCTTTTCCTCCACGTCTTCAATATAATAAAACCATCCCCTCTCCCTCCGGGAGAGGGCCAGGGAGAGGGGATAGAATATCAAGCAATTAATTGTTTGATCCCCGGCCCCTCGCTCCGCTCTCCCCAACCCTTCACCCTGAGGGTGAAGGGAGTTATCGCGACACGTGTGGGTAACGACTCCATTTCTTATGAAATTCACCCCGGAATACCTGCTCGGTAAACTTCAGTTGCAGCCATTGCCGGCTGCCTGGCAGGTGGCGTTCAGTGGCGGCCTGGATTCCACGGTGTTACTGCATGCGCTCCATGCCTTGCGCGAGCGACTCACCGTACCCGTCGGCGCGATCCATATCCACCACGGCCTGCAGGCGGACGCCGATCACTGGGCGGACCACTGCCGTGCTGTCTGTAACGCGCTGGATATCCCGCTGACTGTTTTGCAGGTCGATGCACGCCCGGTATCGGGCGACAGCCCGGAGGCGGCCGCGCGCCATGCCCGTTATACGGCGATTGCCGGGTGGCTGGCGCCGGATCATTGCCTGTTGACGGCGCAACACCGTGACGACCAGGCCGAGACGCTGTTGCTGCAATTAATGCGTGGTGCGGGCGTGCAGGGGCTGGCTGCCATGCCGGTGATCAGTGCGCTCGGGCAGGGAACACACCTGCGGCCACTGCTTGAGATGGACCGCGAGGGGTTGCTGGACTATGCCCGTGCCTGCGGGCTGGACTGGATCGAGGATCCAACGAACGCTGAAACCGCCTACGACCGCAATTTCCTGCGCCATGAAATTTTACCGGTGTTACGCGACCGTTGGCCGTCCGTGTCTGCCAGCCTGTCGCGCAGTGCCGCACACGCAGCTGAGGCAACCGCCTTGCTGGACGGGCTGGCCGTGGACGATCGACTGGCGGTCGCCGGTGAGCGCGATGACACCCTGTCAGTTACCGCAGTCGCCGCACTGCCACCGGCCCGGCAGCGCAATATCCTGCGTTACTGGATCAGGCGACAGGCCGGCCAGGCACCGTCGACCGCCGTGCTGGAGCGCGTGCAGAACGACATGCTGACCAGCCGGGAAGACGCCGAGCCCTGCGTTACCTGGGGTGGCTGTCAGTTGCGACGCTACCGGGATGAATTGTTCCTGTTACCGGCGGCCTTACCGTCGCAGACGCTGCCTGAGTGTGCCTGGCAACTGCAGCAGCCACTGGCCCTGCCTGGTAGCGGAATACTGTCAGCCACCCGCATGCTCGGCCAGGGTTTGCGTTGCGCGGCAGTAAGCCAGGAGGGGGTGCAGGTTCGCTGGCGGGTTGGCGGCGAGTCCTGCCGGCCGGTCGGGCGCGGCCATCGTCATGCATTGAAGAAGCTGTTCCAGGAGGCCGGGGTGCCGCCGTGGCAGCGTGGCCGAATTCCCCTGCTGTATGTCGGGGACGAGCTGGCCGCGGTGGCGGGGATGTGGATCTGCGAGCCGTTCCAGGCCGGTCCGCAGGAGCCCGGTTACCGGATTCACTGGGCCGGGCGGCAAGGCGATGACGGGCTGCATGCCGATTGAGGTGGGCGTGCGCTTCTGGTAGAGTTTACTCCCGTCTCGCAGCACCTGCGCTGCGTCCTATTTTCAGGTTATCAATGACCCGATATATCTTTATCACCGGCGGTGTTGTGTCCTCATTGGGCAAAGGCATCGCAGCGGCTTCTCTCGCCACCTTGCTGGAAACCCGTGGCCTCAAGGTCACGCTGCTCAAGCTGGATCCCTACATCAATGTGGACCCCGGCACCATGAGCCCGTTCCAGCACGGCGAGGTGTTTGTTACGCATGACGGGGCGGAGACCGATCTGGACCTCGGTCATTACGAGCGCTTCGTGCGTACCACCATGACCCGGGATAACAATTTCACCACCGGGCAGATTTACGAAAACGTCATCCGCAAGGAACGTCACGGTGATTACCTGGGTGCGACCGTACAGGTGATCCCGCACATCACGGATGAAATCAAGGCCAGCATCATCAAGGGTGCGGGTGATGCCGACATCGCCATGGTGGAAATCGGCGGCACTGTCGGTGACATCGAGTCACTGCCGTTTTTGGAGGCCATTCGCCAGATGGGTGTGGAGCTCGGCCACGAGCGTGCATTATTCATGCACCTGACGCTGGTGCCGTACATCGCTGCCTCGGGCGAGATCAAGACCAAGCCGACCCAGCACTCGGTCAAGGAGCTGCGCTCGATCGGCATCCAGCCTGACATCCTGTTATGCCGGGCCGACCGGCCGTTGCCGCCGGCCGAGCGTCGCAAGGTGGCGTTGTTCACCAATGTCGAGGAACGCGCGGTTATTTCCGCTGTCGATGTCGACAGTATTTACAAGATTCCGTTACTGCTGCATGAGCAGCAGCTGGACAATATCGTTGTCGAGAAGATGAAGATAGACGCCGGACCGGCAAAACTTGACGAGTGGGAAAAGGTCGTGCGCGACAGCGGTGCGCACAAGCGCACGGTGACCATTGCCATGGTCGGCAAGTACGTGGACCTGACCGAGTCGTACAAATCATTATCCGAGGCGCTGATCCATGCCGGTATACACACCCTCACCAGGGTGAATATCAAGTACGTGGACTCGGAAGTCATCGAGTCGCAGGGTGTTGCCGTGCTCGAAGGGGTGGATGGAATCCTGGTGCCAGGCGGATTTGGTGAACGCGGCGTGGAAGGCAAGATCAAGGCGGTCCGCCATGCGCGCGAAAACAGGATTCCCTATCTTGGTATCTGCCTGGGCATGCAGGTCGCCGTCATTGAATTTGCACGGCATGTGGCCGGCCTGGAACGGGCGCACTCAACTGAATTCGACCAGTCCACGCCGCACCCTGTTATTGCGCTGATTACCGAATGGCAGCGCGATGACGGTGGCACCGAACTGCGCAGCCAGGACTCCGACCTGGGCGGCACCATGCGTCTCGGTGGTCAGACCTGCCGGCTGGTGCCGGGCAGCCTGGCGCATTCTCTCTACGGGCGGGACGAGATCGTCGAACGCCATCGTCACCGGTATGAATTCAACAACCAGTATCGCGAACAGCTGGAAGCGAAAGGTCTGACCCTGTCCGGTATTTCGGCTGACGGCAAACTGGTCGAAGTGGTCGAGATCAGTGACCATCCCTGGTTCTTTGCCTGCCAGTTCCACCCTGAGTTTACCTCCAGCCCGCGTGATGGCCATCCGCTGTTTACCGGTTTCGTCCGGGCGGCATACGGTTACCAGGCCGGTCAGCAGGTGTCTGCACCGGCCACTTTGGCGGCAAACGCCGACGCCTGACTCTTTACCCGGAATAATATAGCCATGAAGTTATGTGATTTTGAGGCGGGTCTCGAACATCCGCTGTTTTTGATTGCAGGGCCGTGTGTCATCGAAAGCGAGCAACTGGCGCTGGATACGGCGGGGCAGCTCAAGGAAATTACCGCTGCACTCGGCATACCGTTTATTTACAAGTCGTCCTTCGACAAGGCCAACCGTTCATCGCACAAGAGTTTCCGTGGCCCGGGTATTGAAGACGGCCTGCGTATTCTCGAGACCGTGCGTGCACAGATCGGCGTGCCGGTGCTGACCGATGTACATGAAGATACGCCGCTGGCGGAAGTGGCTGCCGTCGTCGATGTCCTGCAGACACCCGCGTTCCTGTGTCGGCAGACCAATTTCATCCAGAATGTTGCCAGCCAGGGCAAGCCGGTAAATATCAAGAAGGGACAGTTCCTGTCGCCGTGGGACATGAAGAACGTTGCCGACAAGGCGCTTGCGACCGGTAACGAGCAGATCATGGTATGCGAGCGTGGCGCATCATTCGGCTACAACAACCTGGTATCCGACATGCGTTCACTGGCGGTGATGCGCAACTGCAATGTGCCGGTCGTGTTCGATGCGACACACTCGGTGCAGTTGCCGGGTGGCCAGGGCGACAAGTCCGGCGGCCAGCGGGAATTTGTGCCGGTGCTCGCACGTGCCGCGGTTGCTGCGGGTATCTCCGGTTTGTTTATGGAGACGCATCCCGATCCGTCGGTTGCGCTCAGTGACGGCCCGAATGCCTGGCCGCTTGACGAGATGCAGGCGTTACTGGCGACGCTGCAAGCGATCGATGCCACGGTAAAGGCCGCCGGCCTGCCGGAAAACAAGCTGCTGGGATAATTGATCAGGTTTCTTTAAGGATTTAACAAGCTACTGTTTAATGGAGCAATAATGTCAGAAATATCCGAGGTTACAGGGCGTGAAATTATTGATTCACGCGGCAATCCGACGGTCGAGGCAGACGTCGTACTGGCATCCGGGACAGTCGGTCGTGCGGCGGTGCCGTCGGGCGCATCGACAGGCTCGCGCGAAGCCGTGGAATTGCGCGATGGTGACAAGGCGCGCTTCGGCGGCAAGGGCGTCAGCAAGGCGGTTGCCAACGTCAACACGGTAATACGCAAAGCAGTGCTGGGCATGGATGCGACGGCACAAGCCGATATCGATCGCGCCATGATCGAGCTGGACGGTACCGATAACAAGAGCAAGCTGGGCGCCAACGCATTGCTGGCCGTATCACTGGCAACGGCGCAGGCCGCTGCGCGTGAGAAAGGCGTGGGCTTGTACCGCATGCTGGGTGGTGACGGCCCGTTCGTCATGCCGGTGCCAATGATGAATATCATTAACGGCGGTGCGCATGCGGACAACAGTGTTGATCTGCAGGAATTCATGATCCTGCCGGTCGGTGCCGGCAGTCTGCACGAGGCGGTCCGTTACGGCACCGAGGTGTTTCATGCGCTGAAATCCGTTTTGCATGGCCGTGGTTTGAACACGGCGGTCGGTGATGAAGGTGGTTTTGCTCCCGACCTGTCGTCCAACGAAGCGGCCATTGAAGTGATTCTCGAGGCTATCGAGCAGGCCGGTTTCACGCGGGCAAGGATATCTGGCTGGGCCTGGATGCCGCCAGCTCCGAGTTTTACCGTGATGGCAAGTATGTACTGGCGGCCGAGAAGCGCGAGTTTACGTCAAGCGAGTTTGTCGAATACCTGGCAGCCTGGGTCGACCAGTTCCCGATTATTACGATTGAAGACGGTCTTGATGAGGGCGACTGGGATGGCTGGAAGCTGCTGACGGACAAGCTCGGCGCGAAGGTGCAACTGGTGGGTGATGACCTGTTCGTGACCAATACCGCGATCTTCAGTGAAGGTATCGTCAAGGGCGTTGGCAATTCGATCCTTATCAAACCAAACCAGATCGGCACGCTCACGGAAACGCTGGGTGCAATCACCATGGCCAAGAAGGCAGGGTATACCGCTGTCGTATCACACCGTTCGGGTGAGACCGAGGACGTAACCATTGCAGATATCGCCGTTGGTACCAGTGCTACACAGATCAAGACCGGTTCACTGTCGCGATCTGATCGTGTCGCAAAATACAATCAGCTGATGCGTATTGAAGCGGAGCTGGGCAGTGCTGCAAGCTATGCCGGCAGCACTGCTTTCAGGCACCGGGCGGGGGGCTGATGCCGCGGGCCGGCAAGTCTGTCGGTAATGCGCATGCGGGGTATGCGAGCGTATGAAGGCCGTTGTCGTACTGTTGGTGTTGCTGCTCGGTTACCTGCAGTACCGCGTGTGGTTCGGTGACGGTAACCTGATCGAGGTCTTCCAGTTGCGTGACGAGGTGGAAGCCCAGCGCGAGGAAAACAGTCGGCTGCATGAGCGCAATGCCGTGCTGGATGCCGAGGTGCGTGATCTGCAACAGGGCCATGACGCCATCGAGGAACATGCGCGTGAAGACCTGGGCATGGTCAAGGACGGCGAAACCTTCTACCAGATCGTTGAATAGATGCAAGCAGATGCCAACTACCGGGTCATAGTTCCGGCAGCCGGCGCCGGTCGGCGCATGGCGTCCGGCATTCCCAAGCAATACCTGGAAATCGGCGATAAAACTGTCATCGAACATACCCTTGACGCGTTGCTTGACTGCACGCGCATCCAGTCGATCGTGGTTGTCGTCAGCGCGGATGATGACATCTGGCCCGGGATAGCCGCCCGTTACAGCAGGCGGCCGCTTGAAACGGTGACCGGTGGCGAGGAGCGCTGTCACTCGGTACTCAATGCGCTGGCGCATATCGCGCAGACAGCTGATGCGAATGACTGGGTGCTGGTACACGACGCGGCGCGGCCCTGCCTGCGGCCGGCGGATGTCGACGCCCTGATTGATGCGCTTGCGGGTGACATGACCGGTGGGTTGCTGGGTGTCCCGGTGGCCGATACCATGAAACAGGTGAGTGCGGACGGGCGGATCGAGCAGACCGTGTCACGCGAGGGTTTGTGGCACGCCCTGACACCGCAGATGTTCCGCCTGGGCCCGTTACACGCAGCGCTGGAAAAGGCCCTGTCCAGTGGTCGAGTGGTGACAGACGAGGCGGCCGCGATGGAACTGGCCGGGCATCGTCCACGCATGATCCAGGGCCATCGCGACAATATCAAGATCACGCTACCGGCCGATCTGGCACTGGCGAAATTTTATTTACAGGCGAGGAAATACACATGAAAATCGGGCAGGGTGTTGATGTGCATGCATTCGGTGACGGCAGTTTCGTCGTGCTCGGTGGTGTCACGATTCCGTTTGATCGCGGCATCGTGGCACACTCCGATGGTGATGTGGTCCTGCACGCTTTGTGCGATGCCCTGCTGGGTGCTGCCGGGCTGGGTGATATTGGTAACTACTTCCCGCCGGACAATCCTGTCTGGCGCAATATCGACAGTCGTATCCTGCTGCGCAAGGTCAATGACATGCTGCAGGAAGAAGGTTTGTCGCTGTCGAACGCCGATATCACGGTCGTGGCGCAGGCGCCGCGCCTGTCACCGCATATTGCCGAAATGCGCGAATACATCAGTGCCGACCTGGCAGTGACTGCAGCGCAGGTCAATATCAAGGCCACGACAACGGAACACCTGGGTTTCACTGGTCGTGGCGAAGGTATCGCCGCCTTTGCAGTTGTCCTGCTGAACGACTGAGCCGATACATCCAGGTGCTCGATCTCGCGACTGTTTCGCTGGCCTATGCGTATGGCCAGCCGCCGGTGCAGGGAAATATCCGTACCACACCGGAAGATTTCCAGGTTCGGGAAATACCCGTTGCTGGAACCGGATGGCGCGGGCGAGCATGCCTGGGTCCAGGTGCAGAAACGCAATGCAACAACCATCACGATCGCCGAACAGCTCGCCAGGCACGCCGGTGTACATCCGCGTAATGTCAGTTATGCCGGGCTGAAGGACCGCAATGCCGTGACCGAACAGTGGTTCTCGGTGCACCTGCCGGGCGCGGATGATCCGGACTGGAGCGCGCTGGCGAGTGATGACCTGGTCATACTCCGGCATGCCCGCCATGCCCGCAAACTCCAGCGCGGCGCATTACGCGGTAATGAATTCCGGATAGTGGTGCGTAACATAGCCGGAGACCGGGATGCCTGCGAGGCGCGGCTTGCAATAATGTCAGCTGCCGGTGTGCCGAATTATTTCGGCGAGCAGCGTTTTGGGCGCAATGGCAGCAACCTGCGCACGGCCGAACGACTGTTTGCCAATCCGCGGCTGCGCCTGTCACGCAACCAGCGCAGTATGGCCCTGTCGTCTGCGCGTTCGCTGCTGTTTAACCGGGTGTTGTCCGAACGTATTGCCATGCACTGCTGGGATACCCCGGTCGCGGGCGATGCCTTGCAGCTCGAGGGCAGTCACAGTTTCTTTATCGCCGAGACCGTTGATGACGAACTGTTGCAGCGTGTTCGTATGCTGGATGTACATCCAACCGGTCCACTGTGCGGTCGCGGCAATGTGCCGGTGACGGGCAAATGCCTGGCCATTGAAGCGTCCGTCCTTGCCGGATTTCCAGGACATAACGCAGGGGCTGGATGCGGCGGGTGTCCGTAATGATCGGCGTTCACTGCGTCTGCCGATCGGCTCGCTAGCCTGGCAATGGCTGACAGAGTCGGAGCTGGAATTGAACTTCAGCCTGCCGCCCGGCAGTTATGCCACGAGTGTACTGAGAGAGCTGGTTGATACACGCACGTGATGCCACTTGAGGCACCCTGCGTCCCCGCCCACGTCATTCCCGCGCACGACTGCTTGGAGAAGGTGAGCTCGCGTAGCGAGTGAGAGGCTGGCCTGCGTCATGCAGTTAGTAGCGCGACGCAGGACGCCAAAGCCGAGGCGGGAATCCAGCTATAAACATGTAGAGAGATCTCAAATTCACATAGATAGGCAGACAGTAGCTGTAGGAGCGGATCGCATCCGCGAACAATCGCGCACGCGGTGCGCTCCTACAATGGCATTGCCATCAGCAAATGATGTGTTGAAGGTGGTTATGCCGGAATAGGGTATGGCGGGGTGCTGTCAATCGCGTTGCACACGCAGCAGCACATACAATGCGCCGGCGCCGCCGTCGCGTTGTGTTGCGGAGCTGAATGCAAGCACGTCGTGGTGCTGTCGCAGCCAGCTGTTCAGGCGGTTCTTCAGGACCGGCGCATCGTGCGCGGAGCCATAGCCCTTGCCGTGGATGATGCGTACGCAGCGTGACCCGTGAGCCCGGCAGTCGTCGATGAATGCCAGCACTGCAATCCGGGCCTGGGCGGCGGACATGCCATGCATGTCCAGTTCATCGCCGGTGGCGAGTTGTCCGCGCTTGAAACGCTGCAGCAGGCGTTGCTGTAATCCCGGGCGGGCAAAGTACAGCGTGTCTTCCGGGGTGACCTTGCCGGCATCGAACATATCGGAGAATGTATCGAGGTGTGTCCCCGCTGTATCTGCCGCGCGGTCTGGTCGTGGTCGCGGCGGGCGTGACCGGCTGGCAGGTGCTATCCGGTCGGACGTCAGCGTACGCACCGGACCGATGCTGCGGCGAAACAGGTCGATTTCCTCGTCAGTCGGTTTTTTGCCTGAACTCATGGTGATTTCCGCGCCCGGTATGAGCGTGGAAACCGTAACCGCATCCCGTGGTGCTTGCAACAGGTTGAATGTCGGTGTCGCCGGGACGTCTTAGTCTTTATACTAAACAGCTTTGGGGAAGTGGCTCACTGCCGGTTATATGAATATCCTGATCAGTAACGACGACGGCTACCAGTCCCGGGGGATTGCCGCGCTGGCCAGCGCGCTGGCCACTATTGCCGATATCCGGGTAGTCGCACCGGACCGGGATCGCAGCGGCGCCAGTAATTCGCTGACGCTGGACAACCCGATTCGTGCCCGTGAGGGCGAGAACGGCTTCACCTTCGTGGATGGCACGCCGACCGACTGCGTGCACCTGGCGATAACCGGTCTGCTGGACCGGGAACCGGACATGGTTGTCGCCGGCATCAACTCGGGTGCCAATCTGGGCGATGACGTGCTGTATTCCGGTACCGTGGCAGCGGCCATGGAAGGCCGGTTCCTCGGCTTTCCCGCGATCGCAGTGTCGCTGGTGACGGACAAACCGACGCATTACGAAACGGCAGCAAGGGTCACCGTCGACCTGGTGCAACGGGTTATGGCGGGCGCCTTGCCGGCAGATACGATCCTCAATGTGAATGTGCCGGACGTACCCTGGGACGCATTGAAAGGTGTGCAGGCGACGCGTCTCGGCCACCGGCACAAGTCGGAACCGGTTGTTCGTATGGAAGATCCGCGCGGGCGCCCGGTGTACTGGGTCGGCCCCTGTGGCCTGGAGCAGGATGCCGGGCCCGGTACCGACTTTCATGCGGTACGTGACGGCTATGTGTCGGTGACGCCGCTGGACGTTGACCTGACGCGCTATGATGCAATTGACACACTGGCCAGTTGGCTCGGTCAGCAGGAGCCCTGAACCTTGATAGCGACTGACCGTGGTATCGGCATGACTTCGCAACGCACGCGTGACCGCCTGGTCGAGCGTCTGCGCGAGAAGGGCATCCGCAACGAAAAGGTACTCGATGTTATTGGCAATACACCCCGGCACCTGTTCGTGGACGAGGCGCTGGCCAGTCGCGCCTACGAGGACACGGCGCTGCCGATCGGTTACAACCAGACGATTTCACAGCCCTATATCGTGGCCGTGATGACGGACCTGGTAACGCGTAATAATCCCGGCAAGGTGCTGGAGATCGGTACGGGCTCCGGTTACCAGGCGGCCGTGCTGGCGCCGCTGGTGGACAAGGTCTATACCGTCGAGCGTATCGAGCCGCTGGCAACCCAGGCGCGCCAGCGTTTCCGCAAGCTCGGTATTCGCAATGTACGCGCCAGTTACACGGACGGGACCGAAGGTCTGCCGGAATTTGCACCTTATGACGCCATCATTACCACGGCTGCGGCCGAAGAAATTCCGGACGCATTGCTGGAACAATTGTCCCCTGAGGGCGGTCGACTGATTATCCCGGTCGGCAGCCGCGCCCGGCAGACACTGATGCTGGTCACTCGCAATGATAATAATCTTTGAACACGAAGAGCTGGACCCGGTTATATTCGTTCCCTTGCTGACAGGACAGGCGTGATGAAAATATTTACCGGTTTATACGACAAGTGTATGCAATGGTCGCGTCACCGGTATGCCGTGCGGTATCTCTCGGCGCTTAGTTTCGCGGAGTCATCGTTTTTCCCGATACCGCCGGATGTCATGCTGGCGCCAATGAGTATGGCAAAGCCGGAGCGCGCTCTCGGCTACGCTGCGATAACAACGCTGGCCTCGGTTATTGGCGGGCTGTTCGGTTACCTCATCGGCGCCTACGGTTTCGAACTCATCCAGCCCTGGTTGCAGGAATCGCACTACTGGGAAAAATACCTGCATAGTCGCGACTGGTTCGAGCGATGGGGGTTCTGGGCGATTCTCATCGCCGGTTTTTCACCGATTCCGTACAAGGTTTTTACCATTGCCGCCGGTACGCTCGGTATGAACCTGCCATTGTTCGTAGCCGGTTCCTTTCTCGGCCGGGGCGGCCGTTTCTTCCTGGTGTCGACACTGATGGCCTGGGGCGGGCCGCGTATGGAAGAAAATTTGCGAATCTGGGTCGAATGGCTGGGCTGGGCGGTCGTGGTGCTTGCCTTCGGTGCCTATTTCTACTTCAAGTAACATGCGGCTATTCTTCCTGGTCCTGCTGGTTGCAGTCCTGTACGGGTGTTCTTCAACGGCCCGTGCGCCCGTGTCGACGCGGGGTGAGCAGCCACGGCATGAAACGACTGTTTCACGCCCGGGTGGCGCGGTGGTCACACAGCCGGCGCGGACGATGAGTCGACCGGGTGCCGCGAGGCCGGACCAATACACGGTGCGCCGGGGAGACACCCTGTACTCGGTTGCCTGGCAGCATGGCCTCACCGTCGGTGAGCTGGCCGGCCAGAACCGGATTCATCCGCCCTATACCATTTATCCCGGGCAGAAATTGCGGGTCAGCGCTGCCGTACAGGCCGCGGCACCGGTCAGGATTCAGTCGTTGCCAGGCAATCAGCCGCCGGCGCCGGTGGTGGCAACGGCGCCGAAACCGGTGGTATCGGTGCCTAAAACAGCCCCACAACAGCCGGTACCTGCAAAATCATCACCCCCGGCGGGTGCCGCTTTCGATGGTCAATGGCTCTGGCCGACGCGGGGCCGGGTGCTGCGTGGTTTTCAGCCAAATGCCACCGGCAAGAAAGGCATTGATATCGGTGGTCACCATGCACAACCCGTCAAGGCGGCCGCCAGCGGGCGGGTGGTTTACGCCGGGAGTGGACTTGTAGGCTACGGCAGGCTTATTATCATTAAACATAACGAAAACCTGCTCAGTGCCTACGGACATAACAGCAAGCTGCTGGTAGCAGAGGGTGATCACGTCAAGGCTGGCGCAATGATCGCCAAGATGGGGAATAGTGGCACCAACCGAACTGCGCTGTATTTCGAAATTCGCAAAGATGGCAAGCCGGTAAATCCCATGCAATACCTGCCCAGGAACTGATCGGGTTCACGCACGTTTGGCGACGGGTACACACGTATCCATTGCGGGCGAGCAGGGGGGTGTGCCATGGCACAGGGCTCCGACGACAAGGTAAAACGTCAGACTGGCCGTCAATCGACGACCCGCGGTACCGTTACAGGTAAATCTTCCGAAAGTCACGATCCAACGCGTCTCTATCTTAACGAGATCGGTGCGTCACCGCTGCTGACGGCCGAGGAAGAAGTCAAGTTCTCACGGCTGGCGCAGCGCGGTGACGAAGCGGGGCGCAAGCGCATGATTGAAAGTAACCTGCGCCTGGTTGTTAAAATCGCACGGCGTTATTTAAATCGTGGGCTGGCACTGCTCGACCTGATCGAGGAGGGCAATCTCGGCCTGATTCGTGCCGTCGAGAAGTTTGATCCCGAGCGCGGCTTTCGCTTTTCCACGTATGCGACCTGGTGGATACGCCAGACTATCGAGCGCGCCATCATGAACCAGACGCGCACGATTCGTCTGCCGATTCACGTTGTGAAAGAGATCAACACATATTTACGCGCTGCGCGCGGACTTGCGCAGAAGCTCGATCATGAGCCGAGTGCTGAAGAAATCGCCGAGTTGTTGCACAAGCCGATCAAGGATGTCGAAAAGATGCTGGGGCTCAACGAGCGTACCGCGTCGACTGACTCGACGATTCTGAATGACTCGGGCAAGACCCTGCTGGATACCATTGCGGATGAGCATGTCCAGGATCCGACCGACGTGCTGCAGGAAGATGAAATACACAACAATATTGAGGACTGTCTTGCACAGTTATCTGACAAACAGCGCGAAGTGGTGGAACGCCGTTTCGGTCTGCACGGTTATTCCGTATCGACGCTTGAAGAGGTCGGCCGGGAAATCGGTGTGACCCGTGAGCGCGTGCGCCAGATACAGATGGATGCGCTGAAGAAGCTGCGCAAGATCCTGGAGCAGGAGGGCATCTCGGTGGATGCCTTGTTGAAATAACCGCACACATTCGCGCGAGGCATTGATCCAGTCTGATCTCACCTCGCCGGCATAATCTCAGCCGGCAGGAAGTGTACGCAACGGTGATTCGTTGTTATTCGATTGTTTTCGTCTTTTCCGCTTATTACGCCAGCTAATTGCGGGCAGCCACTCATATAACGGCTACCCGCAATCCAGTCATGTTAATGCAGATGCGCGGAAATCTGTGCTATCAGAGGCCGCCGACGAGTTGAGCGTGCAGCTGTTGCTTTCTGACGAGTTTGAGGATTTGCGATGAACTGGTGCTGTCTGGATCGTAACCTACAACGAGCAGGTGATGTCTTTCATTGGTAAAATGCGCGCGCTCAACCCCCTTGGCCTTTGTTAATGCATGCGCGACACGTAGTCTGTTTTGCTCATCAAGTTGTTCATCGACGTGCACAACGATATCCAGTTTGGTCTGGCTCCTGATTAATTGCATGTTGTTCTCCTTGTATAGTAGAAACTACGTTATGGAGAGGAGCAATTGGCATGCCAGCCGGTGTTTTCAGTCCTGAAACAGCAACTTAATGATGCCGGCAACCCGTTTCATCGGGTCATCTGTTTCTGATTCGCGACGCTTTCCAGCGAGATTAACTTAACTGCCGGATTCCTATGTGGATACCCTGTCGCTGGTATGCGACGGGCAGGGTTATCTGTCCAGATTGGCTATCTTCACGGTGCCATGGGTTTCGCGTTTTTGTTTTTTGTGTTCGTACATATGTTTATCGGCGGCAGCCATAAGTCTGGAAATATCTGTGTGATCGACCGCGTCGAATTCAATTGCACCGACACTGTAGTGGATGTCGTAATCACGGCGCGCTTCCAGATTGAACTGGTCTACGGCCTGCTGTAACCGACTTAGTGTCGCGTCAATATTCTCGATTCCGGTATCCGATAGCAGAACTGCGAATTCATCGCCGCCAATCCGTCCAAGCACATCGGATGTGCGGAATTCTTCCCGTAAAATCTGTGCGAAACCAGTCAGCGCCTGGTCGCCCGCAGCATGACCGAAATTGTCGTTGATTTCCTTGAACAGGTCCATGTCAAAAAACAGCAAGGACGCAGGCTTGTTCAGTCGTTGACATATTCCAAGTGCATAGCTTGACAGTTTCTCGAACCCGCGCCGATTGGAAATCTGTGTCAGCGCATCTGTGGTCGCCAGCTGGATTGACGCCAGTTCCTGTTCCGCCATGTGTGCCAGGTCGCGTAACAGGTTTGCATCGTCTTCGTCGAATTCACGCGGTACCCGGTCTATTATGCAGAGCGTGCCAAGTTTATTGCCATCCGGTGCGGACAGCGGACAACCTGCGTAGAAACGAATGTGCGGTTTGTCGGTTACCAGCGGGTTATCGTGGAATCGAATATCCGCTGCCGCGTCGGGAATGACGAAGATTTCATCCCCCAGGATTGCGTGACCACAGAACGATATGTCACGCGGTGTTTCCGAGGCAGCGAGGCCCTGGCAAGATTTGAACCACTGGCGATTCCGGTCGACCAGGCTGACCAGGGCGATGGGTACATCGAACAGGCGGCTGGCCAGACGTGTGAGTCGGTCAAAGCGTTCTTCGGGTAATGTGTCGAGAATGCATAGCCCATGCAAGGCGTCGAGTCGAGTTGCATCATCCGCTGGTATTTCGGGTTTGTGCATGGGCGTCCCTGGTTGTGATGCTGATCAGTACCATTCGCCGTTCCGTGGCGAGCTGTATATATTGGGTATGGCTCTGGTAAGCCATCGTCAGCCGGGGTGAATTCTTTAGCTCATGCTGCCGGCTGGTCCATTAACAACGCCAGGACAACACGGCGTTCTTCGGACAGTAAAACGTTGAAAGTGCGGCAGGCGGCGGGGTTTGCCATGATTTCGACACCAATGCCCTGTTCTTGCAGGTTAATAATGGTCCCGGCCGGCAGGAATACCTGTTTTCTTCCCGTACCAATCAGGACGATTTCGGGGTCGAGCGCCAGGCACCGGGCAAGGTGGTCACTGGTCAATTCCGCCAGGCTGCACGGTGGCCATTCCTGGACGGTGTTCGCACTCACCAGGACGCTACGGCTGATAAGCTTGTCGTTAATCACAATCCCGTCGTCGCTGACTGACTGGATGCTGTAGGTCGAATTGTTGTCCTCGGCAAAGCGCATGCCATCAAGATACGCAGGGGCGGCGGGGCAAACAACCGTCCAGGGACACAATTTGTCTGCATATGGGGCAGCAATGGCAGGCCGGTGTTTTTACTGCTGTATTACCTGTCTGTGGCCAGCCGGGCCGATTACGCGGCTGGGCCAGATTTTCCTTGTGTCCCCGGGCGCTTTTCAGTAACGTTAGCGGCTCTCGATTGTTACGCTAATCTATTCATAAACAAAGAAATAACCGGTCGACCCAGTGATTGAGGAATTTGCCCGCATCAAGCGGCTGCCGCCGTACGTTTTCAATATCGTCAATGACTTGAAGGCACAGGCGCGCGCGCGTGGTGAAGATATTATCGATTTCGGCATGGGCAATCCGGATCAGCCGACCCCGCAACACATCGTCGACAAGCTGACCGAGGCCGCCCAGCGCGGCGACACGCACCGTTATTCGCTGTCACGCGGTATACCGCGTCTGCGCAAGGCGATCTGCGACTGGTACGCGCGCCGTTACGACGTGGTGCTCGATCCCGAGAAAAATGCCATTGTCACCATTGGTTCGAAAGAGGGGCTGGCGCACCTCGCACTGGCCGTCTGTGGTCCCGGTGATGCGGTCCTTGTTCCCAACCCGGCTTACCCGATCCACCCGTACGGTTTTGCGATTGCCGGTGCCGATATCCGGCATGTGCCGTTGCGTACGGACGTGGACTTCTTTGCGGAGCTGGAGAAGGCCATCAAGGATTCCTGGCCGCGCCCGAAGATGCTGGTGCTGAATTTTCCCGGCAACCCGACCGCGCAGTGTGTCGAGCTGGACTTTTTCGAGAAGGTTGTTGCCATCGCGCGTGAACATGAAATCTGGGTGGTGCAGGATCTCGCCTATGCCGACCTGGTGTTCGATGGCTACAAGGCGCCGTCTATCCTGCAGGTCGAGGGGGCAATGGACGTGGCAGTCGAGTTCTTTTCGCTGTCGAAGAGTTACAACATGCCGGGCTGGCGGGTTGGTTTCATGTGCGGTAACGAGACACTGGTGTCTGCACTGGCGCGGATCAAGTCCTATCTCGACTACGGCATGTTTACGCCGATCCAGGTTGCTGCAATCACCGCGCTGGAAGGGCCGCAGGATTGCGTGCGGGAAATTCGCGACATGTACCAGGAGCGTCGCGATGTGCTGTGCGACGGTTTGAATGCGCTCGGCTGGCCGGTTGAACGGCCGAAGGCCACCATGTTCGTCTGGGCGCGCATCCCGGATGCGTACCGGGAACTGGGTTCGCTGGAATTTTCCAAGAAATTATTGAGTGACGCCAAGGTTGCGGTGTCACCCGGCATCGGCTTTGGTGAGTACGGTGACGATTATGTCCGCTTCGGCCTGATCGAGAACACGCACCGTACCCGCCAGGCAGTTCGCTGTATTCGCGATATGTTCCGTGCGGACCTTGGTCACTCGCAGGCTTCAGGAGGGTAATTCATTTGAAACCGGTTAATGTGGGCCTGCTCGGCCTCGGTACGGTCGGCGGTGGCACGTTCAATGTGCTCAATCGCAATGCAGAGGAAATCACCCGGCGTGCCGGACGTGGTATTCGTATTACGCACGCAGCTGCGCGCGAATACGATGCCGCCTCCCTGCCGGGTATTGGCGATATCTCCGTCTCGGACGATGCCTTCAGCGTGGTAGACAATCCCGATGTCGATATTGTTATCGAGTTGATTGGTGGTTACGAGCCTGCGCGCGAGCTGGTGCTGAAAGCGATCGCCAACGGCAAGCACGTGGTGACGGCCAACAAGGCGCTGATTGCGCTGCACGGTAACGAGATTTTTGCAGCCGCGCAGGAACAAGGCGTGATGGTCGCGTTCGAGGCGGCGGTCGCCGGTGGCATCCCCATCATCAAGGCGATTCGCGAGGGACTGGCAGCTAACCAGATCCAGTGGCTGGCCGGCATCATCAATGGTACCGGCAACTTTATCCTGACCGAAATGCGCGACAAGGGCCGTGATTTCGATGATGTCCTGAAAGAGGCGCAGGCGCTGGGTTATGCCGAGGCCGATCCGACCTTTGATATCGAGGGTATTGATGCAGCCCACAAGCTGACAATCCTGGCGTCGCTGGCATTCGGAATCCCGTTGCAGTTTGACAAGGTGTATACGGAAGGCATCAGCCGTATTACCCGCGAGGACGTTAATTATGCCGGCGAGCTGGGTTACCGGATCAAGCATCTCGGTTACACCCGGCGCACAGCCGAGGGTATCGAGATGCGTGTGCACCCGACCCTGATACCGGAACGGCGCCTGATCGCGAATGTCGATGGCGTAATGAATGCCGTGCTGGTGAATGCCGATGCCGTCGGGCCGACTCTTTACTACGGTGCAGGTGCAGGTGCCGAGCCGACGGCGTCTGCCGTGGTGGCTGACGTGGTCGATGTGGTGCGCGTGTTGACGGCCGATCCGGAAAACCGGGTGCCGCACCTGGCCTTCCAGCCCGACTCACTTACGGATACGCCTGTGCTGGGCATGGAAGATATTAATACGGCCTATTACCTGCGCATGCAGGTATCCGACAAGCCGGGCGTGATGGCCGATATTACGCGCATCCTCGGTGATGCCGAGATCAGCATCGAGGCCATACTGCAGAAGGAGCCGGCCGCCGGTGCCGAGCGCGCCTCGGTCATCCTGCTGACGCACGTGGTCAAGGAGCGTGCGATGAACCGTGCGATCAGCCAGATTGAAGCGCTTGACAGTATCGACGGTGCCGTTACACGTATCCGGCTGGAACACCTGAACGTCAATTAGTTAGTTAGGGAAGCTCTGCTTAATCCGTCATTGCGAGGAACGAAGTGACGCGGCAATCTTTAAGCCATTGCTTCTAAATTGCCAGATTGCCGCGCTACGCTCGCAATGACGAGGGTGTTTGAATTAATCAGAGGTTCCTTGGGTTGTCTATGGGCTGGATTCCCGCCTCGGCTTTGGCTTCCTGCGTCGCTCTACCTCCTGCGTCCATGCAGTCGTGCGCGGGAATGACAATGTCTTACCTGCGCCTTAGCGACTTTGCGCGAGAACAGTTTTAAAGGGAAATAGTATGTCTGATAAAAAACGTTACACCGGTCTGATTGAACGCTACCGTGACCGGATGCCGGTCACCGCCAGTACCCGCCTGATCAGCCTGGGTGAGGGCAATACGCCGCTCATTAAACTGGAAAATATCCCGGCAGAGCTCGGCAAAGCGGTCGACCTGTATATCAAGTATGAAGGCCTGAATCCGACCGGTTCTTTCAAGGACCGCGGCATGACCATGGCCGTCACGCAGGCGGTTGCACAAGGCAGCAAGGCGATTATCTGCGCTTCGACCGGCAACACCTCGGCGGCTGCGGCTGCTTATGCCGCGCGCGCCGGTATTACCGCGTTTGTATTGATCCCCGAGGGCAAGATCGCGCTCGGCAAGCTGGCGCAGGCCATGATTCATGGTGCCGTGGTCATACAGATACGCGGGAATTTCGATGCGGGCATGGCGCTGGTCAAGGAGGTGGCCGATCACGCGCCGGTGACCATCGTCAACTCCATCAACCCTTATCGGCTGCAGGGCCAGAAAACGGCTGCCTTTGAAATCGTCGACGAGCTGGGCAAGGCGCCGGATTTCCACTGCCTGCCGGTCGGTAATGCGGGCAACATCACTGCGCACTGGATTGGCTACAACGAGTATGCCGGGCAGTCTACCGCGGCCTGTGCCTTTTGCGAGGGCAGTTGCAAGTTCGAA
The DNA here is from genome assembly GCA_963847565.1 of uncultured Halobacteria archaeon. GTDB lineage: Bacteria > Pseudomonadota > Gammaproteobacteria > UBA9214 > UBA9214 > UBA9214. Next base: position 9,895 of record CAWKAE010000021.1, on the reverse strand, counting down.
CACGCGGCAATTACGACCAGGCGGCCGACCATGGTGGGCTACCAGGCGGCAGGTTCCGCACCGTTCATGCGCGGCGAGATGGTCGATCACCCGGAAACCGTCGCGACTGCAATTCGTATCGGACATCCCCAGTCCTGGGACCGTGCCTGGACCGTGCAAAAAGAATCCGGCGGCTGGTTCGACGAGTGTACCGATGAGGAAATTCTTGCGGCGCAGAAGCTGTTGACCAGCAGGGAAGGGATATTCTGTGAACCGGCGTCCGCCACCTCGGTAGCGGGTGCCTTGCGCGATATCCGTTCAGGCAAGATTCCGGAGGGCAGCTCGGTTGTCTGTACACTCACCGGTCATGGCCTGAAGGACCCGGACACCGCGATCAGTCAATGCGACGATGAACTGGTAACCGTTGACGCCGAACTGTCCGCTGTCAAGGACGCCATCCTCAGTAACATGTGAGTACGGCAGGCAAACATATTGCCCTGCTGCTCCCCGGGCTTGGCGGCCCGGCGTCTGATCACCCGATTGGCGACTATCTTGAGCGACGTCCGCTATCGCTGGATCGTTTGCTGTCGCGCGCGGCCATGTCGTCGTTGCCGGGCAGTGACCTCGATAGTGTGTTGTTACGCAGTTTCGGACTGGCAGACACGACTGCAATCGCGCCACTGACCTGCCTGCTGGATACCGGGCAGTCCCCGACAGGTTTCGTGATGCGCGCCGACCCTGTCCATCTGCGTGCCGACCAGAGTTGCGTACGCCTGTTTGAATCACACAGTTTCAGTGTCAGCCAGGAAGAGGCAGCAGCGCTGGTCGCATCATTTAATGAGTTCTATGCAGGGGACGGCTGGCATCTCGACGCGCCGGTAGCCGATCGCTGGTACCTTAGATCCGAACGGCAGCCGGAAATTACATCGCCGTCGCCCTGGTCGGTGGCGGGAGAGGATATCTACGCGTCATTGCCGCAGGGTGGTTCCGCGCGTGAATGGCATGCCATGCTGAACGAGGTGCAAATGCTGTTTCATGGCCATGCTGTCAATCTGGAGCGCGAACGACAGGGCAGGCCGGTGATTAACGGCGTGTGGCCCTGGGGCGGGGGCGTCATGCCGGGCGGCGCCAGTGGCGATTACACGCGGGTGGTCGCGCAAGAGCCGCTGGCGATTGCGTTAGCCCGTCTTGCAGGAATAGCTACCAGCACACTGCCCGATGAAGTTTCGGAGCTGGTGGCGCAGGCGGGCAAGGGTGTGGTGCTGGTCGTGTGCGATGATCTGCGCTGGCCGGCACGCTACAACGAAATCGAGAAATGGCGCGCTGCCCTGGACCGTCTCGAACAGACGCTGTTGGCCGGTTTGATCGACGCACTGGCCAAACGGCAGATCGATTCGTTACGGTTGATGCCATGCAATGGTCAGTGTTTCACAACAACGCGTCGCCGGCAGCGTGCCTTCTGGCGTCCGGTCCGGCCGTTTGAGCAGGTATTGAACTGATGTCGTTTTCAATCGTTCGTCGCGATATACCCGTTACGCCGGCAACGTTGCCGGATGAACTGCACCCGGTGTTGCGACGAGTATATGCAGCACGTGATGTCGCATCAGCCGATGATTATGCCTATTCCCTTGAACACCTGTTGCCACTGACTGCGCTGGGCGGCTTGCCGGCTGCCGTTGATTTGTTGCAGGCGGTGCTGGCGGAACGTGGACGCATACTGGTGGTCGGGGACTTCGATGCCGACGGTGCGACCAGTTGTGCGCTGTGTGTGCGTGCATTGCGAGCAATGGGTGCGATTGATGTGCACTACCTCGTGCCAAACCGGTTCGAGTACGGCTACGGCCTGACGCCGGAGATTGTCGAGGTTGCCGCACAGCTGGATCCGGCGCTGATCATGACGGTCGATAACGGTGTTGCCAGTATTGAGGGTGTGGCGGCTGCCAGGCAGCGCGGCATCAAGGTACTGGTCACCGATCACCACCTGGCCGGCAAGACGCTGCCCGATGCCGACGCTATCGTGAACCCGAATTTGCCGGGTGATACCTTTCCGAGCAAATACCTGGCCGGTGTAGGGGTGGCGTTCTACGTGATGCTGTCCCTGCGCGCACGCTTGCGTGAATGCGGCTGGTTTGACAGCCAGGGCATAGACGAGCCGAATCTCGCGCAGTACCTGGACCTGGTAGCGCTCGGCACGGTGGCGGATGTTGTGCCGCTCGACCGGAACAACCGTATCCTGGTGCAGCAGGGCCTGCTGCGCATCCGTGCCGGTCGCTGTGCGCCTGGCATCCTCGCCCTGCTCGAAGTCGGCAAGCGCAACTCGGTCAGTGCCGTGGCGGAAGATCTCGGTTTTGCAGTCGGCCCCCGTTTGAATGCCGCCGGTCGCCTGGATGACATGTCGCTGGGCATTGAATGCCTGCTTGCCGATGATGCCGCAACAGCGAGGAACATGGCGCAGCAACTGGATGCATTGAACCGCGACCGCCGGGAGATCGAGGCTGACATGCAGGCACAGGCGGTTGCCGCGCTGGAGTCTCTGGACCTGTCAGCGACGCATCTGCCGACCGGTCTGTGCCTGTTTGACGCGGGCTGGCACCAGGGCGTGATCGGTATCCTCGCAGCCCGTATTCGTGAGCGCTATCACCGCCCGGTGATTGCTTTTGCCCGCAGCGATGATGATGAAGTCAAGGGTTCGGCCCGGTCGGTGCCCGGTTTACATATTCGCGATGTACTGGATGCGGTGGCAACCCGTCACCCGGGGCTGGTGCGGAAATTCGGCGGTCATGCCATGGCGGCCGGTCTGACGCTGGCGGAAACGGATTACCCGGCGTTTGCCGAGGCCTTTGATACAGAAGTGTCACGCCAATTGTCCGGTGATGACCTGGCGACGGTCATCTGGTCTGATGGCGAACTGGCCGCGAGCGAGCTGTCACTCGATACGGCGCAGCAGTTGCGTGCAGCGGGCCCGTGGGGACAGGGATTCCCGGCGCCGGTATTCGATGGCGAATTCAGGGTGCTGGCACAACGCGTGGTTGGCGAGCGGCACCTCAAGCTGAGCCTGGAGGCCGTCAGTGGCGGTACACGCATGGATGCCATCGCGTTCAATACCCCGGCACTGCCAGCGGGCTGTGACTGCGCCCGCATGGCCTATCGTCTCGATGTAAACGAGTATCGCGGGCTGGTATCGCCGCAGCTGGTGGTTGAGTACATCGAGACCGGCTGATCGGACACCCGGCGACATGCGAACCGGGCAGCCAGGTCGTTGCCCCGGCTTTCGATGCGCCGGCCTTCTGCCGGGCTACATACAGTAGTATGATGTCGCGCTTTCAATGCCAGCAATAAATTATGTCTGACCTGACCGCAATACGTAATCACATCAAAGATCTCGACGGGCGTTCGGCTGCCCTCAGGGGGTATCTTTGACCTCGATACCCGCGCCGAACGGCTGACCGAAGTCAGTCGCGAGCTGGAAGACCCGGCGATCTGGAACGATCCTGAACGCGCCCAGGAACTGGGTCGCGAGCGCGCGCGCCTTGAAGAAGTCGTGGTGACGCTGGGCAATATGACACAGGGCCTGCAGGATGCCAGCGAACTGCTGGAAGTGGCGGCCGATGAGGGCGATCAGGATACGCTCGATGCCATCGAAGATGACCTGCAATCGCTCGAGGCGGATATTGCGAAACTGGAATTTCGCCGGATGTTTTCCGGCGAAATGGACGAAGCGAATGCGTTCCTCGATGTCCAGTCGGGCTCGGGCGGTACCGAGGCGCAGGACTGGGCCGAGATGCTGCTGCGAATGTACCTGCGCTGGGGTGAGCGTCACGGCTTCAAGACCGAACTGATCGAGGTATCGGCCGGTGAAGTGGCCGGCATCAAGAGTGCCACGATAAAGATAGAGGGCGCTTATGCCTTTGGCTGGCTGCGTACCGAGATTGGTGTCCACCGGCTGGTGCGCAAATCCCCGTTTGACTCGGGCAACCGCCGGCATACCTCGTTTGCGGCGGTGTTCGTGTCGCCGGAAATCGATGACGACATCGATATCGATATCAATCCGGCAGATCTGCGTATCGACGTCTACCGGGCCAGCGGCGCCGGCGGTCAGCACGTGAACCGCACCGAGTCCGCCGTGCGCATCACGCACGAACCCACCGGTGTGGTGGTGCAGTGTCAGAACGATCGCTCACAGCACAAGAACAAGGCAACGGCCATGAAGCAGCTGAAGTCCAAGCTGTACGAGCTGGAAATACAGAAGCGCAGTGCGGACCAGCAGGTGCTGGAAGAGTCCAAGTCGGATATCGGCTGGGGCAGCCAGATTCGTTCGTATGTGCTCGACCAGTCCCGGATCAAGGATCTGCGCACCGGGCACGAGACAGGCAATACGCAGGCCGTGCTGGATGGCGACCTGGATCCCTTTATAGAAGCAAGTTTAAAGAGTGGACTGTAGGAGCGCTTCGCAAGCGCGATTACGATAAATCGGTTACCTTGTCGCGGACGCGGTCCGCTCCTACAATCCGAATGAAATTTACAAAGTGCAGGAAACTATGACTGACCAGGACGAAAACGCACTCATCGCTCAGCGGCGCAGCAAGTTGCAGGCATTGCGGGATGACGGTAACGCCTTCCCGAATGATTTCCGTCGCAACGCAATGGCCGGTGAGCTGCATGCCGAATACGACGAACGGGACAATGAATCGCTGGAGGCGGAGCCCGTCAGGGTAAAAGTTGCCGGACGCATGATGGCCAAGCGTGTCATGGGCAAGGCTGCATTTTCACAGTTGCAGGACATGAGCGGGCGACTGCAGCTGTTCCTGCAACGCGACGCACTGCCGGAAGGTGTCTACCAGGCATTCAAGGGCTGGGATGTCGGTGACATTATTGCCGCCGAGGGGGTCATGTTCAGGACGAAGACCGGCGAGCTGTCGGTGCGTTGCGAGAGTCTTTACCTGTTAACCAAGTCGCTGCGACCACTGCCGGAGAAGTTTCATGGCCTGTCTGACCTGGAAACACGTTACCGGCAGCGTTATGTTGACCTGATTATGAACGAGGCATCACGGGAAACATTCCGTATACGCAGCCGCATCATGCAGTTTATTCGTGAGTACCTGAATGCGCTGGACTACATGGAAGTCGAGACACCCATGATGCAGGCGATACCGGGCGGTGCGACTGCGCGACCGTTTACCACGTTTCATAATGCGCTCGAGATGGACCTGTTCCTGCGTATCGCGCCGGAGCTGTACCTGAAAAGGCTGGTCGTCGGCGGCTATGAGAAGGTCTACGAAATTAACCGTAATTTCCGTAATGAAGGTCTGTCAACGCGGCATAATCCCGAGTTCACCATGCTCGAGTTCTACCAGGCCTACGCCGATTACCATGACCTGATGGACCTTACCGAGGACCTGCTGCGCAACATGGCGCTTGACCTGCATGGTGACACCTCCGTGGAGTACCAGGGCACACGTTACGACTTCGGCAAGCCGTTCAGGCGCCTGACGGTGCGCGACTCGATTCTCGAATTTAACCCGGACCTTTCACCCGCAGATATCGACACGCTTGAGCGTGCCCGTGCGGTTGCCGAGGGACTCAAGATATCGTTAAAAGACAGTTACGGCCTGGGCAAGGTGCAGATCGAGATTTTCGAGAAAACTGTTGAAGGGCGGCTGGACGATCCCACGTTCATCACGGCTTACCCGACAGAAGTGTCGCCGCTGGCACGTCGCAGTGATGCGGACCCGTTCGTGACTGACCGGTTTGAGTTCTTCGTCGGCGGTCGTGAAATCGCCAATGGCTTCTCCGAGCTTAATGATGCAGAAGACCAGGCGGAGCGCTTTCGTCAACAGGTTGTTGACAAGGACGCCGGTGACCTCGAGGCGATGCATTTTGATGACGACTATATCCGCGCACTGGAACACGGTATGCCGCCGACGGCGGGTGAGGGTATCGGCATTGACCGGCTGGTAATGCTGTTTACCGACTCGCCATCGATTCGCGATGTATTGCTGTTTCCGCATATGCGGCCGGAATAGCGGGTCTGCCGGTCCGGTTAACGTCGATCATGGATAAACTCAAACAGTTTCTGAAAACGTCGTTACTCGGTGGCGTGGTCGTCATACTGCCGGTTGCTATCCTGGTCTCGGTCACCGCATGGATATTCGACCTGGTGACCGGAGTCATACAGCCATTAACAAGACTTCTTATAAGTGACTCGCAACTAAATGAAATTGCGGCAGAAGTTCTGGTTATCGCGTTGATTCTGGCGGTCTGTTTTTTCGTCGGTGTGCTGGTCAGGACGCGCCTGGGCGGCTTTCTGTATCGATTCATCGAGACGCGCATTCTCAAGCTTGCCCCCGGCTATTCGATGATCAAGGATACGGTGCTGCAAATATTTGGCAGCCGCAAGGATTCGCCATTTTCGTCCGTGGCGCTGGTCAAGGTGTTTGGCAATGACACACGGATGACGGCGTTTATTACCGATACGCATGACGATGGCAGCTTTACCGTATTCGTGCCAACCGGACCCAACCCGACCTCTGGTTTGATCTATCACCTTGATGGTGACTGTGTGCAAATGGTTAATATTCCCGTGCAGGATGCGATGCGTTCAATTATTAGTTGTGGTGCGGGCTCTGCGCAACTGATGCAGAATGCATCGACAAGGGGCGTCGTCAAGCAATTGCAGGACTGACAATTTGACCGCCAGCGGTCATGAATAAAATAACTAACTGCTGCTGAGGCGTGTTACGTCTACATACAGGGTGAGTTTCTGCCCCGGTTGCAGGTACTTGTTCTCGTCGAGCTTGTTCCAGCGTCGCAGCTCTGCAATGCTGACGCTGAATTTCCTTGATATCAGGTAAAGCGAGTCGCCATTGCGGACGGTGTAGCGGATGGAGCGCAGGCGCTTGTCTTGCGCGCCACCAGCGTCTTTCACCCAGATGACCAGTTCCTGTCCGGGTCGAATGATGCCCCTGGTGCCGAGCCGGTTCCAGCGCGCGACCTGGTGGACCGTGACGCTGTGTTTTTTCGCGATAACCCAGAGGTTGTCGCCGTCTTGTACGCGGTAGGTGGTTTTACTGCCACGACCACGCGGTGTTATCGATGCCTTGATGGCGGCATATTGCGAGGCATCGCGCGAGGCGACCGGGACCAGCAAGTGCCTGCCTGTGCGGACCGTGGTTCCCGACAGCCCGACAGTTGATTGGTGCTGCGTAGTACCGCCACGGTGGTGTCATATTTTTGCGCAATATGGGACAGTGTTTCGCCCTTGTTGATACGGTGCCGCACCCAGCGGGTGCGCTCATTCTCTGGCATGGCAAACAGGTTGTCCCTGAAGACGTCTGCACTGGCATTCGGCACCAGCAGTCGATGCGGTCCGTCCGGGTGGGTGGCCCAGCGATTGAAGCCTGGATTCAGGCGATACAGTTCATCGGTTGTCACGCCGGCCAGTTCGGCCGCCACGGCGATGTCGAGCTGGCCATCGGTATCGACCATTGCAAATGCGGCATTGGCGGGCAGTGCGGGCAAACTAATGCCGTATTTTTCCGGATGCCTGACAATGGCGCTGATAGCCAGCAGGCGGGGTACGTAGGCCCGGGTTTCACGCGGTAATTTCAGGTGCCAGAAATCGGTGGGTTTGCCAGCCTTGCGATTGCGACGCATGGCGCTGCGCACGGTGCCGCTACCGGAATTGTATGCTGCCAGTGCCAGTAGCCAGTCACCCTCGAACTGTTGCTGCAGTTTATCCAGGTGATCGAGCGCAGCCTCGGTGGAAGCAATAATGTCGCGCCGTTCGTCTTGCCACCAGTCCTGCTTGAGACCATAGATTTTTCCGGTACCCGGGATGAACTGCCAGAGGCCGGCGGCGCGACCATGTGAAAAGGCAAACGGGTCGAAGCCGCTTTCGACGAACGGCAGCAGTGCAATTTCAGTCGGAAAGCCACGCAGGCTTACTTCATCCAGGATGTATGTCATGTACGGCTTACCGCGTACAAATATATCCTTCACATCCCTGGGCGAGCGGCTGTACCTGGAAATCGCCTTGCGCACGGATTTGTGTTCGATGTCTGCCAGTCTGAAGCCGTCGCGTAATTCCGCCCAGGTGTCGCGTGGTGCTTGTGCAGGTATGGCATTCGCAGCAGGGACGGTTTGTGCGGGTTGTTCGATGGCAGGTGCTGCGACCGGTTCCGCCAGTGCCGTCGGTGCAGGCACGGGCTCAACAGTGGCGCAACTTGCCAGGAGCAGGGCGGACAGGATTGGCAGGCTGTAGCGAATCGGAATCATTTGTAAATTATCGACCAGTCGCGGAACGGGCTTGAGGTGGTTTTGCTCGCACGGGAGCTATGTAGCGGGCTATGCTGACAGCCCCTTCCTGTCAGGTCAATCACCTTCGTCACAGTGCTGACTTTATGACGCATTCACGGCGCAAATGCGTTATTATTTGTCCAGGATGAGCGTGGATTTATCGTTAGCTGTCCGGGCGCGTTCCCTGCGCGCCTGGTATCGTCGTTCCCTCGGTCGCCAACTGGCCGATGCCGAGTCGTCTGCGCTTGCAGAGCAACTGACGAACCTGTTCGGGTATCACCTTGTTATTGTTGACCCGCCCTGGGAGCATCTAAACCTGGACGACAGCCGGATTGCACATCACGTTGTGCAGCGTGTGGGTAGCCGGCGACACCCGGACACCGGCCTGGTTGCCGACACCGAGAACTGGCCGCTCCTGACGGACACAATCGACACAATTGTCTTGCCGCACACACTTGAGCTGGCGCGCGATCCACACCAGGTCTTGCGTGAAGCAGACCGTTGCCTGGTTCCGGATGGTCACCTGGTCATTATAGGTTTTAACCCGCGCAGTCTTTGGGGCATCCGGCGGTTGCTTGCGCGCAAGCGCGGAAAATTACCCTGGGATACCCGCTTCCAGAGTATGGGGCGCATCAAGGACTGGCTCGGCCTGCTGGGATTCGACACCCTGCATACGCAATACCTGTTTCAGCGTCCCCCGGTGCAAAGTGAACGTATCCTGGAGAAAATGCGCTTCATGGAACCTGCCGATGGCGTCGGTTTCATGCTGCTTTCGGCAGCGTATATCCTCGTCGCACGTAAACGTACTGTCATCATGACACCGTTGCGGGATATCCAGCGTCGAAAACAGCGTTTGTTCCCGGTCGGCATTCCCAGTTCGAGCCAGGGTAATGTGCGCCGAAGCCGTTGAGACCGAAATATTTACCGATGGTGCCTGTCGCGGGAATCCCGGGCCGGGCGGCTGGGGCGTGCTGTTACGTCACAATGGCCATGAAAAAAAGCTGTTCGGGGCCGAGGCCGAGACGACCAATAATCGCATGGAGTTAATGGCTGCCATTCAGGCACTGGAAAGTCTGAAGCGGCCGTGCCGCGTACACCTGACAACCGATTCCCAGTATGTACAGAAGGGCATTCTTGAATGGATGTCGGGCTGGAAACGTCGGGGCTGGAAAACCGCGGCTAAAAAACCGGTGAAGAACGTCGATTTGTGGAAACGTCTGGATGCCGCCACCGACGGACATGACATTCAGTGGCACTGGGTGAGGGGGCATAGCGGGCACCCGGAGAATGAGCTGGCGGATGAGCTGGCGAACAAGGCGATAGATGAATTATTGTAGCAATGCGGCCAGCGTGAATAATTACAATGCTGATTAAATCGCAACGGCGCGGTGCTGCTGCTCCCGTTTATTTGAGGAGATAACAATGCGGCAAGTAGTCCTGGATACGGAAACAACCGGCCTTGAACCGTCCGATGGTCACCGCATTATCGAAATCGGCTGCGTGGAGCTGGTTGACCGGCGCCTGACCGGCAATACCTACCATCAATATATACAACCCGATCGAACCATTGATCCCGGTGCCATCGAGGTTCACGGGATTACCAACGAGTCGCTTGTCGATA
>CAWKAE010000020.1:0-28506 GCA_963847565.1 uncultured Halobacteria archaeon | reverse complement strand
TGGCACGGTCTCAGTCGGACCACGGTTTATTGCCCTGCACGGACGTATCGCGCCCGGACCCGACTACATGCTGTACCTGTCACCTGAATTTGTCGAGACAGAGGCCTCGTTCAATAGATTGAAACCGGATATGGTGCGTGTCGGCAACGTGAAGACTTTTGAAAACTTCCTGGTGCCGGTACCCGTCACTATTGACCCCGGCGACTACACGACCGTAGTCATCTGGTGCGAATCATTCGGTGAATTCATTACCGCGGCACAATACCGTTAGTCGGACGGGCTGTAATCAACGCATAACGCGCAAGGTGTAAACACAGGATTTATACCTGCCGTCCCCGGTCATCCACTGTCGACACCCCCGGGCATGGGACCCTGTTTTATTCACATCACCGGCTACCGGCTGGCATGGATACCGGTACAATCGGTAGCTATCATGCACCACACACCACGCAAACGCTTCGGCCAGAACTTCCTGCACGACCCGGCTATCATCGGTCGCATCGTGCAGGCGATCAACCCGCAACCGGGTGACCAGTTGGTGGAGATCGGCCCCGGTCAGGGCGCGATCACACTGCCCCTGTTACAGGCAGCCGGCCGGCTGCAGGTCGTGGAACTCGATCGCGACCTGCTCGCACCGCTGGCGGACAAGTGTCGGGGAGCCGGCGAGCTGGAAATCCACAGCGCCGATGCACTGACATTCGACTTCTGCAATTTGTCTGCCGGCGAGCCGTTGCGCGTGGTCGGCAACCTGCCCTACAACATCTCCACGCCGTTACTGTTCCACCTGCTGGACCAGCACAGCTGCATCCAGGACATGTACTTCATGTTGCAGAAAGAAGTCGTGCAACGCATGGCCGCACAACCGGGTGGTCGCGACTGGGGCCGGCTGAGTGTCATGTTGCAGTACCGCTGTCGCGTTACCGCCCTGTTTACTATCGGACCGGGCGCATTCCATCCGCCGCCGAAAGTTGAATCAGCCTTTGTACGACTGGAGCCTTATGACAAGCCGGTTATTGATGTGAGTGATGAAAGACTATTCAGTGATCTGGTGAAACAGGCATTTTCCCAGCGTCGCAAGACACTGCGCAACACCTTGCGGGGTTTGCTGGATGCAGATGAGATCAACGCGGTCGGGATCGACCCGTCAGTGCGGGCCGAAACACTCAAGCTCGAGGAGTTTGCCGCACTGGCCAACCGGGTGGCCGGGCGGTGACGATTGCTACCAGGCAATCTTCCAGGACATATGTACACCGGAATCACGCACTGCACTGCCGTTGTGCTGACTGACATAGCGCGCGTTACCTGTTTGCGATTTTGCCGACAGGTGCAGGCCGGCGCGCTCACTACCCGACATAATCACATCGCCGTCACGCAGCTGTTCAAGATAGACATTCTGGAACAGGTTGGCGTTGTCGAAAATCGATTCATCCGCACTGGCGGTGGTAATGCTGAATACACAGAGTCCGGTCAGCAGGATCATTACCAGTAACGGTACGGATTTCCTGTTTATATGCCTGTTTTGCATGATTGCAGCCTCTGCGTTCTCTTGGTGACCCTATAATCCGTCAGGCCGGCAAACAAATCCGGGACGCCGGTCACAAAACCGCCAATTGCCGCCGCCGCGACCATTCCGCTAAAATTACATATTAACCTATTAAATACAATTAGTTAGGTATTTTATCGCACTTTCAGGGCAGCCGCCGAAGGCTACCCGCCATTTTCAGGCGACCATGATTTTGTCACCCAATAATTGAACAGGTATGCTTGTCGAATGAACAGGAAAACGGACCCATGAACGAGCAGACAGCCCACAACATTACCGTCGAAGTAGAAACCAACTACATCGAGGGTCAATCCGAGCCCGACAACGAACGTTATGTTTTTTCGTACACCATTACGATCCGCAACGAGGGCGAGATCCCGGCCCAGCTGCTCTCCCGCCACTGGGTCATTACCGACGCCAATGGCAATATCCAGGAGGTCAAGGGTGAAGGCGTGGTCGGTGAACAACCACACCTGAAACCCGGCGAGGGTTTCCAGTACACCAGCGGTACGATGATAGCGACACCGGTCGGCAGCATGCGCGGCACCTACCAGATGGTCGCGGAAAATGGTGAACAGTTCGACGCTGACATCCCTTCATTTACCCTCGCTATCCCGCGGACACTTCACTAGGCCCGCCACGCGGTATGGCCATTTATGCCATCGGCGACGTACAGGGTTGCTTCGACGAACTGCAGGCGCTGCTCGCGCAAATAGGCTATTCGCAAGAGCGCGATACGCTCTGGTTTTGCGGCGACCTCGTCAATCGTGGTGATAAATCCCTCGAGACGCTGCGCTTCGTGCACGGACTGGGCGATCGCGCGATTAGCGTCCTAGGCAACCATGACCTGCACCTGATCGCCAGCGCGAATGGCCTGCGCCAGGGCAAGGACAGTGACACCTTCGATGCCATTCTCGCCGCGCCCGACCGGGATGAACTGATCGACTGGTTGCGACACCGGCCGCTGCTGCATCACGATGCAGCATCCGGCTATACCCTGCTGCATGCCGGCCTGCCACCGCAGTGGGATCTTGCACAGGCGCAGGCCTGTGCGCATGAGGCCGAGACGGTACTGCGGGGTGCGGCACACCGGGACTTTCTGGCCGACATGTATGGCAATAAACCCGACCGGTGGGACGCATCTCTCACCGGTCATGATCGCATTCGCTTCATTATCAATTGCTTCACGCGGTTGCGCTACTGCACTGCCAAAGGTCGCCTTGACCTGAATACCAACGGTCCACCCGGCAGTCAGCCGGACAACTACCTGCCGTGGTTTGATGTGCCGAAGCGCAGGAACCGCGATATGCAGATTGTGTTCGGGCACTGGTCGACACTCGGCAAACACACTGCCCGCGGTGTTTATCCACTGGACCATGGCTGCCTGTGGGGTGGCAGAACTGACGGCAATGGAGATCGGGCCAAAGCCGCGCTACCACAGCCTGGATTGCCCCGGACAGCAGCGACCGAAGGATTTTACCGGGCGTTAAATGGCGCCCTATTCGCACCGGACATTACTGTTTTCGAGTCTTCTAATCAGATTTTAACTGTGGCAAATCGACATAATACAACTATGCCGCTGATAAAAAGAATAATCGCGGGAGGAACCGGTACTGCGGAGACGACCGTAAACCCTCTTATTCCACCACCTGAATAAATGGTCTCGATTGAAGACACGTCATTAAGATCAGCGCGTCGAATTGCATCATTACCCTCTCTCCAGTATATCCACCCGGCGGCATTATCAACTTCGATCCCACTGATATTAACGCCAAGCCCCAGGATCTGTTGCACATCAGTACCATCATAATTCGATCTGAATAACGACGAAGCTGAAGGTGATGAGGACGAACCCCCGGAAAAATATATAAACCGATTGTTTTTATCGAGGCCAAATGCACCTCTGTTGTAGATGCCTGATAATATTTCCTGGCTGTTAGAGCCATCAATATTTGATGACACGATATTCGAATTTGTACCGGAATAAGACCAGAATATTTTCCCGAACGCCTCATCGATGCCTATATCCCCGAATGGTTTATACGGAGGCGATGTTTGCGGAATATCGACCGGTATAACTCTTCCGCCCAGCCCATCCATATCTGCAGTATGGAGCTCGCTGGTTGAAAATACGCCCAGGCTTTCTGCCCAGTAAATATTGCTGCCAACCAGATCAATAGAACCGAGTGTGTTACTCCCAGAAGCAGTGTAAATAATACTGGATCGGGTGCCGGCAAGGTTTGTACGAATCACCTCTCCAGGCTGACCTGAGACGCCTCCCCTGTTGATCTCCGTGTAATAAATATTGCCTGACTTATCTGCCGCCACGCCAAGTGGTGAACTGGCATTTGCTGCAATCACCTCAACACCAGATCCGTCAAGATTCGCCGTTTCGACAACCCAACCACTTGAGGCCAGCCTGGACCAGGCAAGGAACCCGCCTTCCAGCGTTGCCGCATTACAGATGGCTGACACCATCAACAATCCGACCATGAAAACACTTGATAGACATTGGGACTTAAATGTATGTCTATTCATTCATACCACCAATCTTCATTGATTATTATGAAAGTCTACTTCTTTTATACCCAGCAGCAAGTGTAAACTTATATTACAGATACCCGGAAGTCACTAGTACGATTGTATTAGAGTGCATTAACTCATTGTATTCGCCTGCTATACAATAATCACAAGAGACCTGGATCGGTTAACCAGGCACGCAGAATAATATTCGGTGTATCAATGCAAATGACCTACCCAGTCTGGCTTGTTCCTGATATTACCGCTTCAGTCACTCATTATGCCGATGAAGCCACCCGCTCAAGCCGGACAAAACTGTAGGCATGCGGGTTGTTCGCGTCGGGTTCGAAATCCTCGCGTGCCCGCTCGCGCCATTCGCGCCCGTCCAGCTCGGGAAAAAACGTATCACCCTCGAAGCTGTCATGCACCAGTGTCAGGTAAAGTGTTGATGCCTGTGGCAACACCTGCCGGTAGAATTCCTCGCCACCAATGACCATGACCTCGTCATATTCCGCTGCGGCCGCCAGTGCCGCATCGATGCCATGCACGACCACACAACCATTTGCCACGTAGTCCGGATCGCGCGTAACCACGATATTGGTACGGCCGGGCAACGGCCGCCCGATCGATTCCCAGGTCTTGCGACCCATGATAATCGGCTTGCCCATGGTGGTGGCCTTGAAGTGTTTCAGGTCGGCGGGCAAATGCCACGGCAGGCGGTTCTGATTGCCGATGACACCGTTATCCGCCATGGCAACGATGACGGATATCTTCATATCGCGACTGCCGCCTTGATATGCGGGTGCGGATCATAGTCCAGCAATTCGAAATCATCGAAACTGAAGTCGAACAGATTGTCTATGTCGGGATTGAGCCGCATGACCGGCAATGCGCGTGGCGTACGCGACAGCTGCAATTCGGCCTGCTCCAGGTGATTCAGGTAAAGGTGCGCATCACCGAAGGTATGCACGAAATCACCGGCCTTGAGACCCGTGACCTGCGCCATCATCATCAGTAACAGGGCATACGACGCAATATTGAACGGCACACCCAGGAAGATATCAGCACTGCGCTGGTAGAGCTGGCAGGACAGCCGACCATCGGCAACATAAAACTGGAAGAACGCATGACACGGCGGTAACGCCATATTTTCAATCTCGCCGACATTCCATGCACTGACGATGATGCGGCGCGAGTCGGGGTTGTTTTTAATCTGTTCGATCACCTGGCTGATCTGGTCAACATGACTCCCGTCCGCCGCCGGCCATGAGCGCCACTGGTAACCGTACACCGGGCCGAGGTCGCCGTTGTCATCCGCCCACTCATCCCAGATCGTCACGTTGTTGTCGTGCAGGTAGCGAATATTCGTATCGCCCCTGAGGAACCACAATAACTCGTGAATGATGGAACGCAGGTGAACTTTCTTCGTTGTCACCAGGGGAAACCCCTCGCCAAGATCAAACCGCATCTGGTGCCCGAACACGCTGACGGTACCGGTGCCGGTGCGGTCCGCCTTGCGAATGCCGTTATCGCGCACGTGGCGCATCAGATCAAGGTACTGCTTCATTATAGATGTCCTGTTGTTACCAGCTCACCTTGCCGTCGGTGCGACGGTAGGCATACACCATAAAGGCCAGGCCAATAACAATCATTGGCAATGTCAGCACGTGTCCCATGGTGACCCAGTCCATTGCCAGGTAACCGATATGTGCATCCGGCAAGCGGACAAACTCGACCATAAAACGAAACACGCCGTAACACAGCAGGTACAGCCCCGAAACAGCCATGGTCGGTCGCGGCTTGCGTGAATACAGCCACAGGATAACAAAGAAGAGAATGCCTTCCAGCAACAACTCGTACAGCATGGACGGGTGGCGTGGCTGCGCATCCACGAACGGGAACACCATGCCCCACGGCAGACTGGTCGGACTGCCCCACAACTCGCCATTGATGAAATTACCGAGACGGCCGGCGCCGAGACCCAGCGGCACCAGTGGCGCCATGAAATCGGTGACCTGGAAAAATGTTCGCCCGGTATGTCGCGCATACAGTGCCATGGCGACGAATACGCCAACCATGCCACCGTGATAGGACATACCGCCCTGCCAGATGCGCACAATGACCAGCGGATCCTCCAGGAACCCGCCAATGTTATAAAACAGTGTATAGCCGATGCGCCCGCCCAGTACCGCGCCCAGTGCGAAGTAAAACACCAGGTCACCGATCTCCGCCGATTTCCACGCCGTGCCCGTCCGCCGGGTACGGACCACACCCAGCCACCAGCCGGCCAGGAAGGCAAACAGGTACATTAATCCATACCAGTGGACTTCGACCGGACCAAGAGAGACGGCGACGGGGTCAATATTCGGATAGGTAAGCATAGACAGGGGTTTCGTGACCGGTAGTTGTGTTATTCGCGGGATTGCGGGGCGCCATTATACGGAATCATCACGTCTCCACGCACAATCACCATTCGACCACTGCGAAACGGTTCGTTATAGATCGCCAGCGGGTAGTGTTCCGGCAGGTCGCGCCCGCTCAGGACCAGGTAGCCTTCCGGGTTGCCCGCCGCCCAGTCCGCCGCTTCACCGGGACCGAGCTGTACCAGCGGCGCCTGCAGACGACCGTGAAAGCCGAACTCACCGTGATACCGGGCCTCTACCGCAATCGATTGGTCGTCGGCCTGCGCCCGGGCAAGCAGCCGGCTGGCCTCGCGCACGTCGTACGCCGGTGCACCGATACGCAGAACACCGATTTCTCCGATACATACCACCAGCACCGACAGCGCAGCCATACGCAGCGGCCATGCCCCTGCAGGCACCGGTGGCAGCCGCCAGAGAATGCCCGCAACGATAACCAGCAACAGCCCCCAGCCCGCATGCACCGTATTCAGCCACGGCGCCTGGTCGAGCCAGTGCGGTGCCAGCATCCCGACAACACCCAGCACGGCGACCACGGCTGCCAGTAACAGCGGGCGACG
Organism: uncultured Halobacteria archaeon; assembly: GCA_963847565.1. GTDB lineage: Bacteria > Pseudomonadota > Gammaproteobacteria > UBA9214 > UBA9214 > UBA9214. The sequence goes on along the minus strand of CAWKAE010000020.1, from coordinate 21,463 downwards.
TTCAATTACCTGCGATTCCATAGCGGACAGTGTGCGGGCAACCAGCAAGGCAAACGCCGGCAACAGCGGCAACAGGTACTTCAGCTGTTTGCCGCTGATGAGGCTGAGCAGAACCAGTACCGCCAGCAGCCAGGTCAGGCAGAATTTCACGCCGGTGTCCCGGTCAGACCAGGCTGCACGCGCGGCCGACCACAACCAGGGCAGCAAAATCCACGGCGCAAACAGCAACAGCAGCCACGGCAGGTACCACCAGACCGGGTGGGCATGCGCGAACGACTCAACCACCCGCCCGGCTGTCTGCCCCCACAGGATTGCGCGGGCATAGGCATCACCGCCGACCAGCGCCGCCGGTAACGCCCAGGCGAGCGCGATCACGGCGGCCAGCGCCAGTGCAGCGAGCACTCCGACATACCAGCGCCGCGTATCATCCAGCAACCCGGCAGGCCGCCAGAGTGGCATCAACAGCGCCGGTGGTAACACGTGCAACAGGATGACCGGCCCCTTTGCCAGGACGCCGAGGCCAATGGCAGCGCCCGTCATTACCCAGCCGGATGACCGGCCTTGCGCAACAGTCACCATGCCGGTCATGGCCAGCACGGTCATCAGCACCAATAGCAGGTCGAGCTGCAGCCAGGTGAAGAAGGCTACCAGGAACACGCCGGCAAACAGCACCGGTGGCATCAGTCGGGCGGTCGCAGTGTCGTCCGGCCACAGGCGTGCTGCGAGTTGCGCGGTGGCAACCAGCACCAGCAGTGTCAGTAGCGGTGCCACCAGGCGCGCACTCCACTCGTTCACACCGAACACCCACCAGCCGGCATGGATCAACCAGAAATACAGCGGCGGCTTGTGACTGTACGGTTCACCATTGAGATAGGGCACGAGAAACTCGCCGCGCTCCCACATTTCCCAGGCCACGGCGATATAACGCAGTTCGTCGACCGGCAGCAGCGGACGCGTCGAGAGACCGACGATGACGGCTAACAGCCACAACAGCAACAGGACTCGGCCAGCCGCCGAATTGCCGCATCATTCAGTCGCGGGATCGGTTGTGACCAGCCTGCCCTGCCGGCGGTAGCGCTCGTACAGCCAGTAGCCAATCATAGCGGCGACCACCAGCAGCGCCATGGCGATGGCCACCTGCCAGAACTTGCCCAGGCGGGCACCGCTACCGACCAGTGAAAACACCAGCATCTGCGGGATATAGCCCAGCATGGAACCGAGAAAGAATGGCAGGCTGCGCACGTTGGACGCGCCGGCGGCAATATTCACCAGCCAGTTACTGCCGAGTGGCAGCAGGCGGAACAGCAGCGTAACGGAAAACGTATGCGTGTGAATGAAACGGTCAATCCTGCGAATACGCTGCGCTGTAATGCTTCAGCAGAAAATCGCGTAATAACAGGCGGGCAACGGTAAACGTGAGCAGGCAGGCGCCGATGACCGCCAGCATGGACAATAGCAGGCCGACCGGGAAGCCAAAGCCGTAGCCGGCAAGAAAGGCGACCAGTTGGCGCGACAGCCCCAGCGACATCAACAGACAGGTCGCGGCAATGAACAGCGCCTGGCCGGCAAGCCCCTGTCCACGGATATGCGCATCTATCCAGTGTCGATCAAGCACGTCACCGAGCAAACTGGTCAGCAGCACCAGCACAACGGCCAGCAGCATGCCGCGTAAAATCAGCGGATGAATTTTCATGGTTACTCGATTTCTGAAATTGCGGGTGCCATAGTGCGACGTTGCAACCACCGGACGCCCAGCATATCGATAATTCCGACCCACAACCGGTCCATGATGCCGTACTTCGATGCACCGCCACTGCGTTCGCGATGGTTGACCACGACCGAGCGCGTCTCGCCACCCTGGCGCTGAACCAGCGCCGGCAGGAACCGGTGCATGTGATCAAACTGCGGCAAATCGAGGTAGGTCTGCCGTGCGAACAACCTGATGCCACAGCCCGAATCGGGCGTATTGTCTTTCAGTACCCGTGCGCGCACGGTGTTCGCAATACGTGAGGAAATCCGCTTTGGGACCGTTGTCGTGTCGATAGACACGCTGACCGATAATCAGCATAACCCTGTCCTGGCTTGCTATCCATCATCTCGTACAGGCGCATGATATCCGCCGGATCGTTCTGGCCGTCGCCATCCAGTGTCACCACCCAGTGCGCCCTGGCGGCGCGCACACCGGTACTGATAGTGGCACTCTGGCCGGATCGCTGCGCATGACGCAACACGCGTAGCCGCGGCTGTTTGGCCCGGCATTCCTGCAGGACCGACGGCGTATCATCGTTACTACCGTCATCGACCACGATTATTTCGAAATCGAGCGACTCCGGCAGCACCCGGCCAACCTCTTCGATAACGCCGCGCACACTGTCCACCTCGTTGTGAACCGGAATGACAACAGACAGATCCATTTATTTCCCCATGACATGTGGGTGTTAGACGGTTTGGGCTGGCAGACACCCCTGTGTACATCGTCTATAGTACATCGCCCGACCCAACAGGCGCGCAGCAGCACATGCAAGCACCCGGCAACTATACCAACCACCTTGTCAACGAGACCAGCCCATACCTGCTGCAACACGCGCATAACCCGGTTGAGTGGTATCCCTGGGGCCCGGAGGCACTCGAGCGGGCACGGCGCGAAAACAGGCCCATCCTGCTGTCGGTCGGTTACTCGGCGTGTCACTGGTGCCATGTCATGGCGCACGAATCCTTTGAGGATACGGCAACCGCGGAGCTGATGAACACGCTTGTTCGTCAATATCAAGGTCGATCGCGAGGAGCGGCCGGATATCGACCGCATCTACCAGACCGCACATTCACTGCTGACGCAACGTCCCGGCGGCTGGCCGCTGACGGTATTCCTGACACCGGATGACCATGTGCCGTTCTTTGCCGGCACCTATTTCCCGCGCGAGCCCCGGCACGGGCTGCCGTCGTTTCGCGAGCTGATGCAGCGCATCGACGAATATCTTGCCAACAATGAAGCGGATATTCGCCGGCAAAACACATACACTGGTCAATGCGCTGCAGGAAATGAATCGCAGCACACCCGCGACATCCATCAATGCCATGCCGCTGGACAGTGCGCGACAGGTGCTCGAGCGCAACTTCGATACCACCGATGGCGGTTTCGGGGAGGCACCGAAGTTCCCGCATCCGACCAACCTCGAACGCCTGTTACGGCACTGGGCACACAGTCGCAGGCAGATGGCATGGAAGACCGGCGTGCCCTGCACATGGCCGTGTTCACACTGGAGAAAATGGCGCACGGCGGCCTGTTCGACCAGCTTGGCGGCGGCTTTTGCCGTTACTCTGTCGATAACCACTGGGTCATTCCGCATTTCGAAAAAATGCTCTACGACAATGGTGCACTGCTCGCCCTGTACGGCGAGGCCTGGGCCGCCACCGGTAACCCGCTGTTTGAACGCATCGCCCACCAGACAGCCGGCTGGGTCATGCGCGAAATGCAGGCACCGGAGGGCGGCTACTATTCCAGCCTGGACGCCGACTCGGAAGGCGAGGAAGGCCGCTTCTACGTGTGGACACCGGCCACCGTACGCGCCCTGCTCGACGCGGACGACTACCGCCTGTTTGCGCGACGTTACGGCCTGGATCGTGACGCAAATTTTGAAGGTCACTGGCACCTGCATGTCAATCGCACTATCGATCAACTGGCTGAAGAGTTTGACAGCAGTCGCGCCGATATCGAAGCTGCACTGGCACGTGCAAGTGACATCCTGTTCCGGGCACGCGAACAACGTATACGGCCGGGTCGCGATGACAAGGTACTGACCGCCTGGAACGGCCTGATGATTCGTGGCATGGCCATTGCCGGGCGCCACACCGGCGCAACCGCGTGGACAGATTCGGCCGAGCGCGCGCTGGACTTTATTCGTGCCGAGCTGTGGCGCGATAATCGTCTGCTGGCTACATACAAGGACGGACGTGCGCACCTGAATGCCTACCTGGATGATTACGTACACCTGATCGACGGCATTCTTGAACTGTTGCAGGTGCGCTGGCGCAGTGGTGATCTTGACTTTGCCATCGAGCTGGCCGAAATCGTACTGGCCCGTTTCAACGATCCGGACGGCGGTTTCTTTTTTACCTCGGATGACCACGAACAACTGATACAGCGCTCCAAACCGAATCATGACGACGCGATGCCATCGGGCAATGGCATTGCCGCCAAGGTGCTTGGGCGGCTGGGCCACCTGCTGGGTGAAACGCGTTACCTGGAGGCGGCCGAGCGTACACTCAAATCCGTCTGGTCCGGCATGGAATCGATGCCACACGGTCATACGAGCCTGCTGCAGGCGCTCGAGGAATCACTGTTCCCGTACCAGTGTGTTGTTATCCGTGGTGCCGGTGAAGACCTGGAAGACTGGCGCCGGCAATCCGCGCAGCCCTATGCGCCGGCCCGCTACACACTCGCCATACCGGACAACATTAATGCGTTGCCGGGCGACCTGAACAATCGCACAGGCACGGGACATACACTTGCCTATATATGTAACGGCATGACGTGCGGGACACCCGTCAGTGACCGCGACCTGTTTTTACACCAGCTTGATCTTCAGAGGGAGAACGCATGAGTGACACGACACAGATTCTGCAGCTACCCGGCGCACAACTTGAATCCATCGAACAAATCGGCGACACAGTCAAACTGGGTTTCTCGCTGGTACACCTGGTGCAGGAAATGGAAGCCGCGATCGAGGATTCACTGTGGACCCAGGCCGTCAACCTGACAGTAACAGGCGCTGAAATCAGCGGTGAGCTACCGGACTGCCCGTGCGAAATAGCAGGCGGCGACCTGGTGAATAATATTTATACTTACCGTGATCACGCGCCATTACCGATCGACTGGCGCGGAGAAACATCCTGCAAACTAAATGTGTCAGGCAGCGACACAAGTTTTACCATTGAGGGTGATTCGATACAGGTCGAACAGATCGACCTGCCACGTTACATAAAGCATGTCCGCAAGTAAGCCGGGCTAAACTGCGATACTTCATGAAGCAAAGGGACACTTCCCTGCGCACAGAGCTTAACGCTTGATCAGGACACCTGGATTGGCGAACCAAAACTGCTCTGGTAACGCGCCGCAAACTCATCAAGAGTGAAATGGTGATTCTGCGTGCCATGCTTTTCAATCTTGATGGCGCCCATCAGTGATGCGAGTCGGCCAGTTGTTTCCCAGTCCAGATCATTCATCAGGCCAAACAGCAGGCCGGCACGATAGGCATCACCGCATCCAGTAGGATCGTTGAGTACGTTTACCGGTGCCGGTGGAATCTCGATACGCTGTTTTTGCGTATAGATATGCGAACCTTTACCGCCCAGCGTAACAACCAGCGCCTCGACGTGTTCGGCAATCTCATGCGGCGAGTATCCGGTGCGCTCCTGCATCAGCTGCAGTTCGTAGTCATTCACGGTGACCCAGCTGGCCTTGTCGATAAATCCTTTCAGGTCATCACCATCAAACATCGGCAAACCCTGGCCAGGATCGAAGATAAACGGAATTCGGTTATCTGCAAACTGTTCGGCATGTTCAAACATCCCCTGCCGTCCATCGGGAGAAATAATTCCGATCGTGGCAGTTGCGGCCTCGCCTGTGTTATTCAGGTGTGCGGCATTCATCGCGCCCGGATGAAAAGCAGTGATCTGGTTGTCATCCTGATCAGTGGTGATAAATGCCTGTGCAGTGTAGGCACCATCCACAGCACGCACATAGTCCCGGTTGATACCGTGGCTATCCATCCACTCGGCATACGGCAGGAAATCGGTCCCCACGGTACCCATGGGCAGGGGATCGCCGCCCAGCAGCTTCAGGTTATAGGCAATATTGCCGGCACAACCACCGAATTCGCGACGCATATCCGGGACAAGGAAAGACACATTCAGGATATGCACCTTGTCGGGCAGGATGTGGTTCTTGAATTGATCATGAAACACCATAATGGTGTCGTAGGCAAAGGAACCACAGATCAGTGCAGACATTTCTTATCCCGTGTTGTTTTCAGGCAGGTGTGTCGAATAGCGATAATAACACTCAGGCGTCGGCCGCCGGTTTCCAGGTCAGGTCAAGCTGTTTGGCAGCACGCACCTCGTCAAGCCGACGCACAGGCTGGGTATGCGGCGCTTCTTTCAGCAGCTCGGGACTGTTCTCCGCTTCCTGCTGAATTTTAATCATGGCCGCAATAAAGCCGTCCAGCTCTTCCTTGGTCTCGGTTTCGGTAGGCTCTATCAGGAGACACTCGGGAACCAGCAACGGAAAATAAGTCGTCGGCGCATGAAAGCCGAAGTCCAGCAGGCGCTTGGCAAAATCCATCGCCGTGATTCCCAGCTCCTTTTGCTGGCGCTTGAGTGTAATAATAAACTCGTGCGTCGCGCGCCGATTGGTAAAGGCCACATCGAAACCGGCCTCGGTCAGTTTGGCCATCAGGTAATTGGCATTCAGAGTGGCAAAATCGGCAACACGGTGCATTCCCTCACGCCCGAGCATGCGCGCGTAGATATAGGCACGCATTAACACACCGGCATTACCCATGAAGGCCGACAGGCGACCGATACTCTGCGGCCTGACATCTTCGGTGATCCAGTAATAGTCATCACCGTCATAACCGACAATAGGTAGCGGCAGGAACGGCTCCAGTCGTTTGCTGACGCCCACCGGCCCGGCACCCGGACCACCGCCGCCATGTGGCGTGGAAAACGTTTTATGCAGGTTCATGTGTATAACATCGAACCCCATGTCGCCCGGGCGTACTTTACCGAGGATTGCGTTCAGGTTGGCACCGTCGTAATAGAGCAAACCACCGGCCTTGTGTATGAGGGCGGAAATTTCCTCGATGCGTCGCTCGAATACACCCAGCGTCGACGGGTTGGTGAGCATGATACCGGCCGTGTGCGGACCAACAGCCGCTTTCAGTGCGTCCATATCGACATCACCGTGCCGGTCCGTCGGGATTTCATGCACCTTGTAGCCGCACATTACGGCCGTGGCCGGATTGGTGCCGTGGGCTGCATCAGGTACGAGGATTTCGTTGCGCTCCGTGTCGCCCTTGGACTCGTGATAGGCCTTGATCATGGCAACGCCGGTAAACTCGCCCTGCGCGCCGGCCGCCGGCGTCAGCGAAACGGCCGGCATACCCGTCACATCTTTCAGCATTTCCTGCAGCTCATACATGCAGGCAAGAAAACCCTGCCCCATGGATTCAGGCGCCAGCGGATGACGCGCCAGCATACCTGGCAACATGGCAAGCTTGTTACATGCACGCGGGTTGTACTTCATGGTGCATGAACCCAGCGGATAGAACTGGGTGTCGATCGAGAAATTTTTCTGCGACAGGCGGGTGTAATGCCGCACGACCTGCATTTCGGAAACTGCCGGCAACCGCGGGTCGCTGTCACGCAGCATGTCAGCCGGAATGCCCTGCACATCTTCCGAATGGTGAGGTGCCTGTGCCAGTGCACGGCGGCCGGTATGGGAGTGTTCAAAAATCAGCATATTAATTCCACGTCAATATTTAATAACTGCAGGAGCGCACCGCGTGCGCGAACAATTTTGGCCGATTTGTTCGCGGACAACGTCCGCTCCTACACCATTCTATACAGCCGCCAGTGCGGCATCGTAGTTCGGCTCGTCGGCAATTTCCGGTACCAGCTCGGTATAAACGACCTTGTGATCGGCATCCAGCACCACCACGGCGCGCGCAGTGATTCCCGCCAGCGGACCGTCTGTCATGAGCACCCCGTAGTCCTCCGCAAAAGTCCTTGAGCGCATGATCGAAAGCGGCACTACATCCTTGATCCCCTCTGCCTCGCAGAAACGTCCCTGCGCAAACGGCAGGTCGGCAGAAATAACCAGCACAACGGTATCGCCCTTGCCGGCCGCCTGCTGGTTAAACGTCCGCGTCGAGGTGGCGCAGGTCGGCGTGTCGAGACTGGGCACGATATTCATAATGACTTTCTTGCCCTGGTAGTCGGCGAGCTTTACGTCGCCCAGCTCACCATTGACCAGGTTAAACTCCGGTGCCGCACTGCCAATGGCCGGTAATTCACTACTGGTATGAAATTCATTGCCATGCAGGGTTACAGTCGCCATGTCTTGTCTCCCGTTAATTTCTGTTGTGTTGGCTCAGGCTATTTCCGGCTTCACGGAAGATCCCGCAGCCGTTTGTGATTCGATTACCCGGTTGAGATGGCTGCTGTACAGCTCGATGTCCGCATCGGTGCGGGTTTCGGTTGCACACACCAGCAGTGTATCCGCAAGTTCCGGGTAATCACCGGACAGGTCATAACCCGGCAGGATATTGTGCGCATGCAGCGCGCGCATCACGCCATCCAGCGGCAAGTTGAAGCGCAGCGGCGTTTCATGGAAGAACGGCCGGTTGAATACCGGCTCGACACAACCGTTGGCCGTCAGGGCCGCCACCAGCTTCTGCGTATTCGCATGACAACTGCGTGCAACCCGCTTCAGTCCTTCCGCACCCAGCAATGACATATGGATGGTGGCAGCCGTCACCAGCAATCCCTGGTTGGTACAGATATTCGAGGTCGCCTTGGAGCGGCGAATATGCTGCTCACGCGCCTGCAGTGTCAGCGTAAATCCGTCACGTCCGTCGCGGTCGATGGTGCGGCCGACAATCCGGCCAGGCATCTGTCGCACCAGTTCCTGCTTGCAGGTCATGTAACCAAAATATGGTCCACCGGCCATCATGGGCACGCCCAGCGGTTGCCCTTCACCACAGGCAATATCAGCACCCGTGGCACCCCACTCACCCGGCGGCTTCAACAGCGCCATCGCGATCGGGTTGGAAACACCAATAACCAGTGCGCCATTGTTATGCGCCCAGTCTGTCAGTACATCCACGTCTTCAAGCACACCGAAGAAATTCGGCTGCTGGATAACCAGTGCCGCGATATCCTGGCCATCATACTGCTGCAGTGTTTCAGGCAGCGTATGTCCACCCTCCGGACTGTAGGGCAACTCGATTATTTCGATGCCCTGGTTATCGACGATGGTACGGGCCGTTTTTCGATAATGCGGATGTACGGTGGTCGGCACCAGCACACGCTTTGACTTTGACTTGCGGTTAGCGCGTATCGCCATCAGCATTGCTTCTGCCAGCCCGGATGCACCGTCATATAGCGAGGCGTTCGATACATCCAGACCGGTGAGTCCGGCCATCATGGTCTGGTACTCGTAGATCAGCTGCAACGTCCCCTGGCTTGCCTCTGCCTGGTACGGCGTATAGGCACTGTAGAACTCACCGCGCGTGGTGATTTCCCAGACTGCGGCCGGGATATGGTGGTCATACGCGCCAGCACCCATGAAGCACAGCGGACGCCCGTCCAGCTCGGCGCGCTCCAGCATCAGCCGGGTTACTTCCTGCTCATTCAGCCCTTCTGGCACACCGGTCAGTTTGCCCATGCGCAGTGACGCGGGGATTTCATCGAACAGGTTCTCGATCTCGCCAACGCCGATCGCCTCGAGCATCTGTTGCACATCGGTTTCTGTATGTGGAATAAACGGCATAGTCTTCTACTGTAGGTTTGTTAATCAGACCGCAAAGATTGCGGATAAATTGTCGCGCTAGTGATCTTCCGATGCCAGGAAACCCGCGTAGGCCTCACTGTCCATCATGGCATCCAGGTCGCCTGCATTGCCCGGCTTCAGGCGGAACAACCAGCCTTCGCCGTAGGCGTCCTGGTTAACCGTTTCCGGACTGTCAGCGAGACCTTCGTTGACTTCCAGGATTTCACCGGAAATGGGTGCGTAAACATCGGATGCCGCCTTGACCGACTCGACCACCGCACAGCCCTCGCCGGCATCAACGGACTGACCGACTTCCGGCACCTCGATGAACACCATGTCGCCCAGCTGGTCCTGCGCACTGTCGGAAATACCCACGGTTACGGAGCCATCATCATTGATTCGTGCCCACTCATGGGTCTTTGCATACTTCAGTTCAACGGGAATATTGCTCATGGTTTCCTCGCTCTTGATTGTCCTGGTTAAAATTCAAGTACTGATCGGCTTACAGGTCGATCTGTGATTCGCCATTCCTGACAAACGGCGGCTTGACCACGCGGGCATTCAGCAGTTTGCCGCGAATATCCACCTGGCAGGTCTCGCCCGTGTCCTTCGGCACCCGCGCAAATGCAATGGCGCGTTGCAACGTCGGCGAGAAACTGCCGCTGGTTATTTCACCTTCGCCACCGCCGGCAACCACTTTCTGGTGGTTACGCAGAACACCCTTGTCTTCCAGCAGCAGACCGACGAGTTTCTGTTTCGTGCCGGCTGCGCGCTGTGCCTCCAGCGCCTTGCGTCCGATGAAATCGCGGTCGGCCGGCTCCCATGCAACGGTCCAGCCAAGCGCCGACTCCAGCGGGCTGACAGTTTCGTCCATGTCGGTGCCATACAGGTTCATACCGGCCTCGAGACGCAGTGTGTCACGTGCACCCAGGCCGGTCGGCTTGACGCCGGCATCGCGCAGCTTGCCCCAGAAGGCTGCTGCATCACCGGCCGGCAAGATGATTTCAAAGCCATCCTCGCCGGTGTAACCGGTACGCGCAATGAACCAGTCACCGTCGAAGTCGCCGAAGAACGGCTTCAACTCGCCGGCAAATGCACGCGCCGCAGCGCTCAGCAAGGGCAGGGTTTTGGCACGCGCATTCGGTCCCTGTATGGCGACCATTGCCAGTTCCGGCCGCTCGGTGACACTGACATCAAATGCCGGCGCCTGCCGCCCGAGCCAGGCAATGTCCTTGTCATGGGTACCGGCGTTGACCACCATGCGGAAAAAATCGTCGCGGATAAAATACACGATCAGGTCATCGATCACGCCAGCGTCTTCATTCAGCATGCAGCTGTACAGCGCCTTGCCGCTGTCCTTCAGGCGGTCGACATTGTTTGCCAGCAGGTAGCGCAGAAATTCGCGGGTGCGTTCACCTTCGAGATCAACAACCGTCATGTGCGAGACATCGAACATGCCGGCATCACTGCGCACATTGTTGTGCTCCTCGATCTGCGAGCCGTAATTGATCGGCATTTCCCAACCGGCAAAATCCACCAGCTTGCCACCATCGGCCACGTGTTCGTCATACAGCGGGGTCTTGTTTCCCATAATTCGCTTCCATGAAAAGACGTCAGCAGTCTTTTCCATTGTTGACTATTCGTTATCAGTCTAGCCCACCAAAAGGGTACTGACCCCTTTCACCAGACGTAAAAAAAGGCGACGGCAGCCACTGACTGCCGTCGCCCCTCTGTCCGGTAACCTGAGAGAGTTGCCGCAACCTGGTGGTTGCGCATCCCCTTCGGTGGACCGCCGGGCGGTCGCTCTCCAGAGTCAACTTCTGTCACGGTCCGTTTGCCTGAGCGTTTCCGGGCGTGTTGCGCCTTCGGCGGCTTCGGCCGCTGGCCGACTGAAGCTCTCTCCCGTCACAGAGATACGTTGAGGCGCAAATATACCTGCGCGTGGCGCCGAGTTCCATATATATAGAGGGTTATCCGGCAGCATGCGCGGCTACCTGCATGCCTGTCCGATCAGTGGAAAATTGTAAGTTCTGATACTAAATGGATTTTTTATAGCGATCGGGCAAGTTGCGGCAGATCCCCGGCAATGCCCATGGCGTGGCGCATCAGGGCATGCCGGACCGGGGTGGCCCGCCCGATCAGGGACAGGCCGGCATTGCGCAGACGGCCGGCCGGCAGGTTTGCATTGCTGAACAAACGGTTAATACCATCCATGGCTGTCATCATGAGCTGGTTGTCACTGCGGCGCCAGCGTTCGTACTGCCGTAATGTGCGCATGCGCCCGACATCCCGGCCAAGGGCACGATCCGCCAGCACCACACCGGCAAGGACCGCAGCATCGAGCAGACCCAGGTTAACGCCCTGACCGGCAAGCGGGTGGATGGCATGGGCGGCATCTCCCAGCAACGCCACCCGCGGTTGTACATAATTGACTGCATGCTGGCGGACCAGCGGCCAGGTTTCACGCTCACCGGAATCTGTAATCTGGCCCAGTCGTTCATCAAACGCAGCAGCCAGTTCGGCATGGAAGCTGTCGCGGTCCAGCGTGCGGATACGTTCAACATCCGCTTCCGGCAATGTCCAGACAATAGAACACCAGCCGTCCGCCAGCGGCAGAAACGCCAGCGGACCACCCGGCAGGAATCGTTGCCAGGCAGTTGCTGCATGTGGCAATGCGGTTTTGACGCGCGCCACAAGGCTGGTCTGGTGATAGGCATGCCGTCGCACTTCAATGCCCAGCTGTTCGCGCACCGGTGAACGTGCACCATCGGCGGCGGCCAGCAGTTGCGCGGTGAGACGGCGCCCGTCCGCGAGCGTGACTTCTGCCTGGGCGTCATCAACATGAATATGCTCGAAGCGGACCGGGCAAAATCGCTCGACACTTTCCAGTGTCTGCAGCTTTTCGGTGAGTGCGGCCAGCATCACCCCTGGCTCGATGATGTGGCCAAGATGCGGTTCCGCCAGTTCCGCACAGTCAAAATGCAGGACACCGTCACCCTCCTGCATCCCACACCTCCATGTCGGTAAAGGCACACACCGGTTGCGCGGCCATGGAATCCCACACACCCAGCGAACGGAAAATCTGTTCGGACGCACGCGTAATGGCGTAGACACGGGGATCGGTACCGATCCTGAGATCGGGTTCACGCGCCTCCACCAGTGCAACACGGACACCGGACTCGCCAAGCGCACAGGCCAGTGTGCTGCCGACAATACCGCCACCGATAATAATTACGTCATGCTGGTCCATACCTGTTCCTGTCAGCCGTTATTCCCGCATCCGATCAAACCAGCCGGCGTTAAACGCCTAGAGTGGCAACCCGCGCGCCAGTCTTGGCGTGCGATCCGACCGGCCCATGGTCAGGCGCGTCAGCAGCCGACGCGCCGGCGGCAACATATCCAGTGCGAGCATGCCCGCACTGCGCACCATGCCGAACGCCGGTAACGGCACGGTAAACATGCGCGCCAGTCCATCCGTAAACAGGGTCACGTTCCGATGGTCACGGTGTCGCCAGTCACTGTAACGCGACAGCACTTCGGCCCTACCCGGATCGATACCGGCGCGGCGCGCATCCACCAGCACCTCGGCCAGCACCGCGACATCGCGCGCGCCCAGGTTGAAGCCCTGGCCGGCCACCGGGTGCAGTGTATGCACCGCATTGCCCACCAGCACCAGGCGCTCGGCGACAGAGGCCGTCGCACTGACCAGCCGCAACGGCCAGGCCTGGCGCAGACCGACACGCTGCAGGCGGCCGAGACGCTGACCAAAGCGCGCCTGCAATTCATCGAGGAAAGCCCGGTCATCCAGCGCCATCACCGCATTCGCCTGGTCGCTTGCAGACCGTCAGCACCACGCCGCAACGCTGCTCGCTCATCGGCAGTAATGCGATGGGGCCGTCCGGGGTGAAACGTTCGTAAGCAATATGTTCATGCGCCAGCTGCGGTGTCACGTTGGTCACAATCGCCGTTTGCCGGTAATCCGTTTCACGGCTGCCGATACCCGCCTGCTTGCGTAACAGCGAGTCCGCACCGTCGGCGCCCACCAGTAATGCCGCCTGCAGTTCAACGGTTGTGTCGCCCTGCCGGACCACGACATTGACCTGTTCTTCAGTGTGCGTCGTGGTGTCAAGCGAGGCCGGGCTATAGATGTCTACACCATCCAGCTGCGCAACCGCGGCATCCAGCACTGACGCAATGACGCGTGCGGGTACCACGTAACCGATTGCGGGCAAGCCTTCCGACTCCCGGTCCATGCGCACCATGCCGGGCCGTCCGCGGTCCGAGACATGAATACTGTGGATCGCTGTCGCCGCGTGCGCGAGCGACTCCCACAACCCCAGTCCCTCAAATATACAGCGCGTGCCCCAGGCCAGTGCAATGGCACGCTCGTCGTAACCCGCTTCCTCGCGTGTTTCGCGGCGAACGGATTCAATGACGGCAATTTGCATACCGTGCCCCGACAGGGCGCAGGCAAGCAGGGACCCGACCATGCCACCCCCGCTGATGATTACATCGTACTGCTGCATGGCTCGCGGAAATCCGGCGGGCTTACGCGACCGCCATCAATGCCTCAATTTCCGCCACGGTCCTGGGCGCCGCCTCGGTCAGCACTTCCGGCCCGTCACGGGTAACCAGCACATCGTCCTCAATGCGAATACCGATGTCCCACCACTTCTTCGCCACACCGCGACTACCGGCCGGGATATACAATCCCGGCTCGACGGTCAGCACCATACCCGGCTCCAGCACACGCCATTCACCGCCGACCTTGTAATCACCCACGTCATGCACATCCATACCCAGCCAGTGGCCGGTACGGTGCATATAGAAACGGTGATAGGCCTCTTTTTTGATCAGTTCGGCGGGCCGGCCTTTCAGGAGACCGAGCTTTACCAGGCCGCGTGTCAACGTCCTGACCGCCGCAACGTGCGGCGCATTCCAGTGATTGCCTGCACGCACCTGCCTGATTGCTGCCGTCTGTGCGGCCAGCACCAGGTCATACAGTGCCTTCTGTGCTGCCGTGAAACGCCCACTGACCGGGAATGTCCGCGTCACATCGGAGGCATAACAATCATACTCGGCGCCGGCGTCAATCAGCAGCAGGTCACCGTCTTCAAGCCGGTCACGATTACGCGTGTAGTGAAGTATGCAGCTGTTTTTACCGCCACCGACGATACTCTGGTACGCCGGCACCATCCCGGCACTGTGAAATTCATGCAGCAATTCCGCCTCGATTTCATACTCGTGCATACCGGGCCTGCAGGCCTGCATGGCGCGCTTGTGGGCGCTGCAGGCAACCTTTGCCGCCTTGCGCATGGCCCTGATCTCGGCGCGGTTCTTGTACAGCCGCATGTCATGCAACAGGTGCTCCAGGGCTATAAACTTGTCCGGCGTGCGGGCACCGCGACGACTGCCCTGGCGGATGCGGTTCACCCACTCCATGACACTCTTGTCGAACTCCGGGCGCGCACCCATGGTATAGAACACCTGCTCACGGTCTTCCATCAGGCCCGGCAGGATTTCATCGATGTCGGCAATCGGGAAGGCATCATCGGCACCATACTCCGCAACAGCACCTTCGGTACCGGCCCGCGGGCCGTTCCAGGTTTCCATGTTGGGATCGCGTTCGCGACAGAACAGCAGGTATTCGCCGTGCTTGCGTCCCGGAATCAAAACCGCCACGGCATCCGGCTCATTAAAGCCGGTCAGGTAGTAGAAATCGCTGTCCGCGCGGAACGGATACTCCGCGTCACGGTTTCGCACCTGTTCGGACGTGGTCGGAATAATCGCGATGGAATCCTTGCCCATCATGCGCATTAGCTGCTTGCGGCGACGGCTGAACTCGGCTTGACTGATCATAGGCAGACCCCGGCTACTGCAATCTCGACGAGGCCGGTACGGCCTGCAATTCCTGGTACAGCAACAGTACACTCATGCGCAGGTACTCGACGATCTCGACATAAGCCGTCTCGTCTTCTTCGTTCGGTGCATGCGTCACGAAACCTGCATGGGATATATCGTAGAAGTCTTTCATGACCTCCTCGACCGTATCCGACCGCGCCACGTCATCGCGGATACCGCCCAGCGCCAAACCATACAGGAACCCGCCACACCACTCACTCAGCGCACTGGTGCGTACCGACAACGGCGCAGTATCATCCGGCAACATAACGACGAAACCAAAAGACTCATCATTAAACTGCGCCAGTATATCGTTCTGCATGCTCTCCAGCATGTCGCGGCATTCATGCGCGGCCGCACTCAGGGTATTATCCGTACCCAGTAAATGCTCCATCCAAATGTCCGGATTGCTCCGCCCACCGGCCGAGATCGACCCGCACAACAGGCCATGCGACTCGGCAGCGCCGCAATCCGCGTCCGCGGTTCGGAGCAGTTCGGCAAGCCGTTCGAAACTGTGTTGTTGATTGTTCACTGTCATACCTTATATACATAAAGTGCCCGGTTACGTAATTATTGCATATCCCGGGCGGACAACAGCCTGTTTGCATGACTAATATTCCACCCGTGTTGACCGTCCAACGTAACCGCTCTATATTGGCCGCATGACAAAAAATACCAAAATCGTCGTACAGCAGGAACTTGTGCAGCTTGAAGATAAGGTTGAATCGCTGGTCAAGGTGGTCGAGCAACTGATGAAGGAAAACCGCTCACTGCGCACGCAACAGGAAACCCTGGCGACAGAGCGAGCCGGCCTGCTGGAGAAGCACGACCAGGTGCGTAACCGGGTTGATGCGATTGTCACCCGCCTGAAGTCCCTGGAGACCGGCGCATGAGCAGCGACGCCATCAAGATACGCATCCTCGACAAGGAATACCTGGTCGCCTGCCCGCCTGAAGAAGAAACCGCCCTGCAGGCTTCTGCACGCCACCTCAGCGACAAGATGACGGAAATACGCAAAAGCGGCAAGGTCGTCGGCGTCGATCGCATCGCCGTGATGGCCGGCCTGAATATTGCCCACGAGGCACTTGAATCAGGTATTGGTGCCGGCGCGGGTGGTGCCAGCGACGCTGGCAGTCGCCTGAAAAAGCTGAATACGAAAATTGACAAGGTTCTGGCGCAGTACCGGCAGACCGGGCTGAACTAGCCAACCCCGGATTACTGAACAGGACGCTTAAAGCAAACAGCAAATCGACCGATTTAGTTTGGGCATCCCCTGCTGTGTTCGACAGCGGCTGAGATCTCCTTGAGCCTAATCACCAACATTGGGGACTAATGCGGGTACTGTGTGCATGTCCGCTACGTGCGGAAAGCCTAATGTGCCACTGCCGTCCCCCTCTTGAACCTCTGGTTCAGGGGCAACAGTCGCAACGGCCCAAGCGGAGGATGCCCTCTTATTAATTACGCGCCACCGGCGCGCTGACTCCTATGCCTGACCGCAACGCATTACGCCAGGAAATCCGTGCCCGGCGACGGGCGCTGGCACCCGCCACTGCACACGCCTACGCCAGACAGATGGCGGACAACGTTCGCCATCACCCGCTGCTCCTGAACAGCCGGCATATTGCCGGGTTTCTGCCCGCTGACGGCGAAATAGATCCCCTGCCACTCATGGAACATCTCTGGGCACTGGGGAAACAAATTTACCTGCCGGTACTGGTCCCCTTTAGCGGCAATCGGCTGTGGTTCGCCCACTTTGCACCGGGCGACCGGCTGGTTTACAACCGTTACGGCATTCCTGAGCCAACCAGTCGAAACCTGATCAAGCCGACCGCCCTGGACCTGGTACTGACACCACTGGTTGCTTTTGACAGGCACGGTCACCGGGTCGGCATGGGCGGGGGTTACTATGACCGGCGGTTCGCCTTTCTCAGACAGCGCACCCATTGGCGCAAGCCGCGCATGCTGGGTATTGCCTACGATTTGCAGAAACAGGACCGCATATTGCCAAATGCATGGGACATCCCCATGGATGCAATTGTTACCGAGCAATCGCTGTATCTTGTATCCGATAATTAACAGTTACGATTAAAAACAATAATGTATCTTTTTTGCAACAAACGGGAGTGATCGTATGGCTTACTGGCTCATGAAATCGGAACCGGATGTATTCGGGGTCGACCACCTGATGAAGTTACCCGGCAAGACCGATTCATGGGATGGCGTACGTAATTACCAGGCGCGCAACATGATGCGCGACGACATGAAGAAGGGCGACCTGGTGTTCTTCTATCACTCCAACTGCAAGGAACCGGGTATTGCCGGCATTATGAAAATCGCCCGGGAAGGTTACCTGGATCACACTGCGTTCGATCCAAAACAAAAATACTTTGACCCGAAAAGTGACCCGGACAAACCGCGCTGGTACATGGTCGATGTAAAGCACGTACGCAAACTCAAACGTGTCATAACATTGACCGAACTCAAATCACATGCGCAGCTATCCGATCTGCAACTGGTCAAACGCGGTAACCGTCTTTCCATCATGCCGGTCACGAAAAAACAGTGGGATTTCATTCTTTCACTGGAATAGTCACGTTGGTTATCGCACGCAAAAACTGTCGGTAAATTTCACACTTTCACCATGCCCGGATACCGCGACCACCTCATAAGCCTATGTTTATTAAATAATATGGGCAATAATAGCTATACACCCCGCCTGCACCATCTGCGCAAAGCCTCCAACAAAGTGTTAACTATGCCGTAAAAAAGTGACGCTGTGCGTCACCTGTAATTATTCATCCGTAATGGACCGCAACAGTGATACAAATCGCGATACGAGAGCACGTCATCAACAATTCGCATGCAACAAAACGTTTGCGCAAAATTTACTGAAACGCACAACGCAGTCGTCGCAACAATTGCGACAAACAGCACGTGAATCTTTTACGCGTTTAACTTTGCGCAGAAAACATTTAAAAAAGTTTTGCCGCATTACTAAACCTCATTCCAAAACGGTCGATAGCAGGTTGAAAACCAATAACAAAAAACTGGTAATTTGTAATTACTTGTTTATACTCAGCTTGGGCAATTTAAATGCAATGGAGGTTTGGTATGGCTGCTAAGAAGAAAGCCACTAGGAAGAAAACCGCAAAGCGGAAGACCACTGCAAAACGCAAGACGACTGCAAAGCGGAAGACGACGACGAAGCGGAAGAAGGCCGCTCCGAAGCGTAAGAAGGCAACCACGAAGCGTAAGAAGAAAGTAACGCGGAAGAAAAAGGCTGCTCCGAAGCGTAGAAAGAAAGTAACACGCAAGAAGAAGGTTACGCGGAAGAAGAAAGCCGCTCCGAAGCGTAGAAAGAAAGTTACGCGGAAGAAAAAGGCTGCTCCGAAGCGTAGAAAGAAAGTTACGCGGAAGAAGAAAGCTGCTCCGAAGCGTAGAAAGAAAGTAACCCGGAAGAAAAAGGCTGCTCCGAAGCGTAGGAAAGTTACGCGGAAGAAGAAGGCCGCTCCGAAGCGCAGAAAGACTACGCGTAAGAAAGTCACGCGTAAGCGCAGATAATCGTCAGCAATGACGATGAAAAAGCCCGGGCTAGCCCGGGCTTTTTTTATGCCTTATCTATAGTGTTTGCCGTGCTGGCCAGGTATTTCTGCGAATACCCGCCGAATGCCGGAGCGCCCGGCAGGCACGGCTCATGCAGGTTTCATGAGTTACCCAGAAACAGCTGGTATGCCGGGCAGTCGGTTTCTTCCTCGTAGACATAACCGAGCTTGTCGAGCGAATCCCGGAAGGCCTTCCGGCTTTTGTGTGGAACCTGGATACCGACAAGGACACGGCCATAATCCGCCCCGTGATTGCGGTAATGAAACAGGCTGATGTTCCAGCGCTTGCCCATCGAGGACAGGAACGCGAGCAAGGCTCCCGGCCGCTCCGGGAACTGGAAACGGTACAGCAACTCATCCTGCAGGCCGGGCACACGGCCGCCGACCATGTGACGGATATGCAGCTTGGCAAGCTCGCTGTCTGTCATATCTTCAACCGGGTAACCGTCACTGCGTAAATCTTCAACCAGCCCGGAACGTTCCGACTCGCCACCCTGCAAGCGGATACCGGCAAACACATGCGCCTTGCCCTCGTTCGCGTAGCGGTAATTGAATTCCGTAATGCCACGCCGACCAAGCGCCTTGCAGAATTGCCGGAAACTGCCCGGCTGCTCCGGGATCGTTACCGCCAGCAGCGCCTCGCGCTGTTCACCGATTTCCGCACGCTCGGACACGTGCCGGAGGCGATCGAAATTGATATTCGAACCACTGTTGATCGCCACCAGGGATTTCCCCTGCACACCGGACTGTTCGACATACTTCTTGATGCCCGCGATTGCCAGCGCGCCGGCAGGCTCCACCACAGAACGGCAATCATCGAAGATATCCTTCATGGCGGCACAAATCTCATCCGTGGTAACGGTCAGCATCTCATCGACATGCTCGCGCGCTATCCGGTAGGTCTCCTTGCCCGCCTGGCGGACCGCTACGCCATCCGCAAAGATACCGACCTGCTTGAGGGTAATCCGCCGGCCGCGCTTCAACGCCTCGGTCATGCAGGGCGCCTCATCGGGCTCCACGCCGATGATCTTTACAGCGGGACATGTCGCCTTGACCGCCGCCGCAATCCCGGCCAGCAGGCCACCACCGCCCACAGGGATGAATATGGCGTGAATGTCAGCAGGATGCTGGTCCAGGATCTCCAGTCCGATCGTCCCCTGCCCCGCAATCGTTAACGGGTCGTCGTAGGGATGAATGAACGCTATATCCTTTTCTGCCGAGCGTGCCGCCGCCCAGGCATAGGCATCGTCATACGTATCGCCCACCAGCTTGATGGTCGCGCCGTAGTCCCTGACCGCCTCGACCTTGATGGATGGCGTGGTTTGCGGCATCACGATCAACGCCTTCACACCCAGCTTGCGTGCAGCCAGTGCAACGCCCTGCGCATGGTTGCCGGCCGATGCCGCGATGACACCGTGCCTGAGTTCCTCGGGCGGCAGGGCAGAGATCTTGTTATAGGCGCCACGCAACTTGAACGAGTGCACGGGCTGCAGGTCCTCGCGCTTCATCCACACGGTATTGTCCAGCCGCCGGGACAAGCGCGCTGCCTCGACCAGGGGAGTCACTACAGCGACATCATAGACCCGCGATTCGCGGATCAGCTTTAGATAACGTTTCAACATAGTGCCTACAGTAACAAAAACAAAAAGGGGTCAGTACCCTTTTCATACGGCACCGGCAGGCGAGGAAAGGGTACTGACCCGTTTTGGGCTCTGGTATCATCTGCAAGCAACAGTATTGCGGAGTACAGGCATGACACAGGATGAACTGAAGAAAATGGTCGCCGAAGCGGCCCTCGAATATGTAGTGCCGGGCACCATCATCGGCATCGGCACCGGCTCGACCGCCAACCACTTCATCGACTGCCTGGCCGGCATCAAGGGCAAGATCGACGGTGCGGTTGCCAGCTCAAATGCCAGCGCTGAACGGCTTGCCGCGCATGGCATCCCGGTCCTGGACCTGAACAGCGCCGGTGAATTATCGGTCTACGTGGATGGCGCCGACGAGTCGAACCATCACCTGCATCTCATCAAGGGTGGCGGCGGCGCGCTGACGCGTGAAAAGATCGTCGCCGCATGCGCGGATAAATTCGTATGCATTGCGGACGGCAGCAAGCTGGTCGACGTACTGGGTGCCTTCCCGCTGCCCGTGGAAGTCATCCCCATGGCGCGCAGCATGGTCGCCCGCGAACTGGTCAAACACGGCGGCCAGCCCGTGTGGCGCGAGGGCTTCGTCACCGACAACGGCAACGATATCCTGGACGTGCACAATCTCGACATCATGGAGCCGGCCAAGCTGGAACAGGCGCTGAACAATATCCCCGGCGTCGTCACCAACGGCCTGTTTGCACTGCGTCCGGCCGATGTTCTGTTACTCGGCACCGAAGACGGCGTAAAGAAAATCACCTGAT
>CAWKAE010000019.1:0-103469 GCA_963847565.1 uncultured Halobacteria archaeon | reverse complement strand
AACCGGTTCCTGTTCAGTGACCGCCTCACGCATGCCCTGCAGCATTGCGAACGCAACCGGCATCCGCTTGCGCTGATGTTTCTTGATCTTGACGGCTTCAAGGTCATCAATGATTCACTCGGCCACCCGACCGGTGATAAATTGCTGCAGCAGGTTGCGCAGCGCCTGCAAATTGCGGCACGCAAATGCGATACGGTCGCACGCCTGGGCGGTGATGAATTTACCATCATCCTCGAGGACCTGGATGATCTGAACTCCATACCGGAGATTGCACAGCGTATCCTGACATCTTTTGAGGAACCATTCGAAGTGTCGGATCGCAAGATGTTCCTGGGGGCCAGCATCGGTATCAGCACATATCCCCAGGATGGCCATGATGTCACTGCATTGATGAAGTATGCCGATGTCGCCATGTTCCAGGCCAAGAAGGACGGTGGCAACAAGTACCAGTTCTACCTGGCCGACATGACCGTAGCAGCCAACCAGCGACTGGCGCTGGAAACGGATATGCGCCACGCGCTGGAAAATGACGGATTCTCGGTGCACTACCAGCCACAGGTGTGCCTTGAAAGCGGGCGCATTGTGGGAATGGAAGCACTGGTGCGCTGGCAACATCCGCAGCATGGCTCGCTGCCACCGACCATGTTTATACCGGTTGCCGAAGAAACCGGTTTGATTGAGCCACTCGGGGAATGGGTTATGCGCACCGCCTGCATGCAGGCAAAGCTATGGCACGACACCCTCGGGATAAAAATCCCTGTTTCGGTGAACCTGTCAGGCCACCAGATCAACGACAGGCTGGTCCCGGCTGTTCGCGCGGTACTGGCAGACACCGGCCTCGATGCGTGTTACCTGGAACTGGAAATTACCGAGACCTGCATCATGGACCACACGTCCGGGTCCATCAATCACCTGAACCGGCTGCGCAGCCTCGGCGTGCAACTGGCCATTGATGATTTCGGCACCGGCTACTCCTCGATGAGCTACCTGAAGCGACTACCTGTCGACAAACTCAAGATTGACCGCTCATTCGTGATGGATGTGCCACAGGACAGTAACGACATGGAAATCATCAAGGCCATTCTTGCGCTTGCCCATGCACTCAAGATGACCGTCATTGCCGAAGGGGTCGAGACGATCGAGCAGCGCGCCTTCCTGGCCGAACATGGCTGTGATGTCATGCAGGGCTACCTGTTCAGTCGACCCTGCCCGGCCGAAGAAATCGAACTGCTATTCGCGGCGGAGCCCCGTACAAGCGTGGTTAAATAGTCGTCCCGGCGCTGCGCGTTTCGGGCAGCACGCCAATTACCAACCTGGCCGCAACTCCCCTGTTTCTCAACGCGACGCGTGCTGCGTCAAACTTTCCAGGAAAGCCTGCTGATCGGCAAGTTTCTCGTACAGTACGTCAAGCTCGTCTTCAATAGCATCCTTTTCATTGCCCAGCTCGCTGAGTTCGTAGAGGATGCTGACGCGTTCACTGCCTTTCAGGCCGTCAGAAACCAGGTCTACGAGCAGATACTTCCTGTCTTCATCGATGTGTGTCAGATCAGTCTGCAATGTCTTGATACGTGCCCGGGTACGCTTCACCACTGACCGGGCAATATAAATTTCCCGCCCCTCGTTATATGCCAGCCGGAAACCGGGCTCGAGATCTGCCGGGCAGACCGTCGCATAGCCTTTGCCGGCACGTCCCAGCTGATAGCCGTTATCGACCTTGCAGTATTCCTGCAGACCTTCGATACGTCCCGCCTGGTAGGCATCGAGATCAGGCACCACGGCATGTTCCGCACAGTCCTTGCGATAGGTGCCAACCGTCGAGGCGGATTTGCCGGCCACGCCGTCCTGGTAGCCGATGAGTCGCCAGTCAGCGACCATGCATTCTTCCCTGTTCAGGGTGGCACACCCCTGCAGCAGCAGAATTGCGGCCATGACCATACCCGGCAGAATTCTGCGCACTGATGTGGAACTGCTGTGTATACGAATGTCCATGAAAATCCTGCCCGAGGACTTGCCTCAATCTATTTGTCCGATACCCGTGCTATCGGCGTACCAGGATGGCGCCTTAGTGCGGATAAACGAGGCTGTGACGCAGTTCCCGTCAGCGTAAATCGGCTCGATATACTGTCATCATTGACGGTATTTCGTGCCCGCTCCCTGCAGTAAACAGCAAGGTATACTGCCGCGATGAACTGGCTTGGACTTACCTTGCTGTCGGCCTTTGCACTGGCCACAGCCGACGCCCTGTCGAAACGCTACCTGTCGCATTACCGGCCGGGCGACCTGGTACTGGTGCGGTTCGGCATTGCCGGCACCCTGCTGCTACCCGTGCTGCTGGCGCAACCATGGCCGGTCTTGACGCTCGCCTTCTGGGGCTGGATCGCGATACTGATGCCGCTGGAAATCACGGCCATGTGGCTGTACATGCGTGCGATCCGTGAATCGCCCTTGTCACTCACCCTGCCCTACCTTGCGTTTACGCCGGTGTTCAACATCCTTACCGGTTATGTCTTTCTGGGCGAGCGGGTCAGCCAGGCCGGCAGCGTCGGCATCCTGCTGGTGGTTAGCGGCGCCTGGTTACTCAACGTCAAGGCCGCGCGTCACAACGGCGGTTTGAATATCCTTGCGCCCTTCCGCGCCATTGTGCGTGAACGTGGCTCGCGCCTGATGCTGATGACCGCCGCTATCTACAGCTTCACCTCGGTCCTCAGCAAGGCGGCCATGCTGCACGTGACACCCGCCTTCTTCGGACCGTTTTATTTCGTGGCACTCGCCGTGTGCGACGGCACTGGTATTCGCCTCGCGCGATGTGTCGAGCTGGAAGGCACTCGGTCGCCACCCCTGGGTGCATCTTTCCATTGGCGCCTGCATGGCGGTGATGGTGGTGGCGCATTTCTTCGCCATCGCGCATATCGAGGTGGCCTACATGGTCGCGGTCAAGCGCACCAGCCTGCTGTTCGGCATCCTGTACGGTGCCTGGCTGTTCCGTGAGCAGGGCCTGACCCGCAATCTCGGTGCCGGCGGGCTGATGGTGGCCGGCGTCTACCTCATTGCGGCAGCCGGGAGTGCCTGACAGAAAAGCATTCCCTGTCAGACATTTAAGGTATTCACCAGCCTGGCCGACAGTGTCTCTATGGCCACAATACGGTGGCGTTCGACAGGTATTCCGCGATGACCAATGACAAGCGTAAAGGTGGCTCCACCGTCCCCGATGAAATGCGCGCGCAGCTAAACGAGGCACAGTGCCAGGCGCTGACCGAACTCGAGCTGCTTGGCTGGTCGCTAAAGTTTGTACGCATGCCAATGTTTCAGGATCCTATCCCTGTAGTCGTCAGCAAAAAAAGTGGCCAGATTGGCCTGCTGGACCCGGACGGCAAGATTGTCGTCAATAATGGCCAGGTTGTTCGCAGCGAGCACAGTGCTGCGGATGAAGACAACGCAGCAACAGCCACCCCGGCCGCGCCCGGGCAGCAATCCGCACCAGCGACAAAGCGCGCTTACACCGAGAAACGTACGGGCGACTCGCCAGTACCGGAAGACCTCGAAACCTATCTGAACACCGCACAAATCACCGCCTTGCGCCAGATCCAGCCATTCGGCTGGGAGCTAACCTTTGTACGCCGTCCAATGTTCCTGGAGCCGGTTGCCGTTATCACCAACACAGACGGTTTACGGGTCGGCACCCTGGAGGCGGATGGCCGTATCGACCTGCAGCAGAATTTCAAAATGCGGGAAGAAGCCGACACGGCGACTAAAGAAGAAAAAGCCGGGCCGGTTGAGACGAAGAAACTGGTTAGTTAAGAATTTCCGGAAATACCGGTCATAGAATGTAATATCACGGCAGTACCAATTACCCTCCCGTCGCACTACATAACCCCCGTCATTCCCGCGACTTCATAACCCCCGTCATTCCTGCGACTTCATAACCCCCGTCATTCCCGCGCAGGCGGGAATCCAGCCCTAAATGTTCCACTAACAGTAGTCATTCACTGGTAACCAGCCTGTGCAACACTGTCGCTTTCCGTGAATCATCTGCGCCAGTTCTAAATTCAAGGCTGGATTCCCGCCTGCGCGGGAATGACGGGCAGAGTGACAGGCGGAGTTACGGGCGGAGTTAGGGGCGGAGTGACAGGCGGAGTTACGGGCGGAGTGACAGGCGGAGTGACAGGCGGAGTTACGGGCGGAGTTTACGAATACCTTGTCGCGAACCTGCTCGACAGAATGAATGCGGCCAGGCGATCAACCGAAATACCAGGTATCATCCAGATCCGCTGTCGACAAACCGCAGGTTTGCGCTACTTGCCTTCCAGCAACCTGTCAATCAGGCCGGTGACATCAGGGTGGTCAAATTCACGCCCGCCAATCGCACGGTAAACAAGACGCCCTTCCGGATCGACGATAAACGATGTCGGCAAACCACGTACGCCGTAGTGCTCTGACACTGCGCTCTTCGGATCGAACAGGATCGGAAACGACGGGAATACGTCCAGCTCACCCATGTAGGAAAACACGTGATCCGGATCTTCCCATTGATTCACGGCCAGCACACGAAACGGCCGGTCCTGGTACTTCCGGTAAAGATACTCCAGCGACGGCATTTCCTTGCGACACGGCGGACACCACGTGGCCCAGAAATTAACCAGCACGTAATTACCGCGCAGCTCGCTCAGCGTATGCGACACGCCGTCCATATCCTGCAGGGTAAAGTCCGGCGCCTCGACAGGCTCCATTGCAGTCAGGGTGGTACTGAGTACCGGGTCTGCAGCCAGTAGCGGCTGCGACAGCCAACACATTGCCAGCAGGGCCATCACGCGACAGCACCGTCCCGACAGCACACTATTAACAGTTTGATTCATTCCTTACACCTCACCGAGTAAGTGACGGCCGGCAATACACAACCAGTTTTTACCTGTCAGGCAGTGATGCCGGCGCACAGGCCATGTCCTTGATAACGCGCGCATGCGTCTCACCCGCCTGTTGCCAGTTGTAATGCAAATCAAAGCGTGTGCCGGGCGCCAGTTTTACCGTGGTAAAGCCCTGCCCCCAGTCGCCAACCGCATAGGTCTGCGCTTCGTAGAGTAATGTCCAGCGAAACGCGATGCCCTGGTCACGCCATGCTTCCACCCATGCGGACTTGGGTTTGGCACGATGCTCGACCCCGTCCTGCGTGATATAGCGCCAGGTACGCATATCATAGGACACGGGTTCCTCCGCCTCGTTGCGCACAATGGTCCCGAAAACGCAGTACCCGCCGATCGCCTCGACCACGTCTGCCGGCAGGTTCTTGGCCATAAAGACCGCGCGCACGAAGTCCGGCAGCAGCGGCACCAGTTCGAGACTGAATGCCTGGTCGCGGGTTTTCCAGGCATTGAGCCCGGTATCGGGATTGGTGGTTACATCGACGTTATCGACGTTATCGACGTTACTGCGGCTGCAGGCGGTTAACAGCGTGACAGTCAGCAGGCAGGCAAGTAAACAGCGCATGCGTTGATTGTCGTCCAACAGGATCACGCCTGCAACCACTGCATGTACCGGTAAAACTGTCAGGCAATCCTGTGCCAGCTTCGTGCAAGACGGGTAGCTGAACAAGTACCGTCATTCACTCGTACGCCTGCATGGAGAAAGTGAGCTCGCATAGCGAGTGAGAGGCTGGCCCGGGCCGGGTATGAAACAGATCAATGCTGAACCTGGCTGGTATAGAGGGAGAAAAAAAGCTTCTCCCCTCCAGGGAGATTGGTGAATCGGAGGGGAGAAGACGAGCAATCAGTAAGCGGCCACCGGCGGGCTACGCTTCCAGGAACCATCCGGTTGCAGACAGGCGGTGCCGTAGGCATCAACCTCGCGACCACCGACAACTACCGTCGTCTGGTATTCGCGCTCCTGCAAACAACTGCCATAGCTGGATGTATTGACTGTCGAGGTGTTGCCACGATAAGCGGTATCGTCGTAATACGCGTCGTAATCATCGACATTGTTGTGCGTACTCTCATTTATCGCGTAGCCGAGTATTCCGCCTACCACCAGGCCGATCAGCAGCTTTTCATCATCATCGTCGTCACGGTAGTAACTGGTACCGTAGCCGCCATGGCCGTAATTGTGGCCGTAGTTGTCGCTTGTCGCTGCTTGTAATGATGCTTTCGGTCACGCTTGTAGTGCTTATTGGCGTACTTGCCATGATCCCGATTGTGCGACCGGTAGGCCGGCACATCACGATGGCCGTGTGGCGCCGGTTCTCGCGCTTGTTGAACTTGTGGAGATCACGGTCACGGTGACCGTTATAGGCGTCGCGTTTGGAATAGCGCCTGTCCTGTTTGACGTCATTTTTGGCATGGCGCCTGTCCTGTCTGAATTCACGTGACCGTTGCCGGGAATTTTGACCGCCTTGTTCTGGCTCTGTGCCTGGCGGTGGCCACGATCATCGCGATCCGCCAGTGCTGTCCCCGGCAGTGCCAGGGTAAAGCCTGCAATGGCAGCGATCAGTGCACTGGTAATGGTTTTCGCGTTCATAAGGTACTCCTTTTGCTAAATTTTTTGTGCCTCGGTGACTGTTAACGGGGTGCCACGGAAAAGGGTGACAGGACATGAGATTATTTTCAGTGGGAGAACCCGCTGGCAGACCATTCCGGCCGGATACGACAACAACCGGTTAGTGGATGCTTGCAGTGATGCCGGACGGCTGCCCGGCCGGCAATGAATGCGTCGAATACCCCTGGCCGCACGGCTATCAGGCAAGTGAACCGGGAAGTGAGCGGCAGGCGCCGGTGACAACCGGCACGGGTCAGGTACTCAGGCGACCTGCACAGGAATGGCGTTGCGCGTGTCCTTGATACGGTTTTCGCTGTCGAGATAAACCAGTGTTGGCTTGTAAATCGCCGCTTCCTGCTGTGACAGGATGGCGTAGGTGCAGATGATTATGCGGTCACCGGGACTGGCCTTGTGCGCGGCCGCACCGTTCACCGAGATAATACCGCTGTTATCCTCGGCGCGGATGGCATAGGTGGTGAAGCGCTTGCCGTTCGCCAGGTTATAGATCTGAATCTGTTCGTATTCCTGGATATTCGCAGCCGCCAGCAACGTCCCGTCAATCGCGCAGGAACCCTCGTACTCGAGTTCTGAATGCGTGACATTGGCGTGATGAAGCTTGGATTTGAGCAAAGTAATCTGCATGAGCCGTGACGGTTTCCTTAAGCTGTTGCGGACGCAGGGAATTATGCTGTCTCAGGGATTAGACTGCAAGGATCCGGGATAGTTTTTGTGTGAAATACTGTTGCTAAGGTACTGATATTGCAATGTTGTCGATAAGTCTGGCCGCTCCCAGCTGGGCCGCCGCGAGGGCCCGCAAGGACCGCTCAGCGGGCGCGGGCGCGGCCAGGTCGGCTGCACACCGGATACTGACATAGTCCGGCACAAACCCGGCATCCGCCAGCTGCCCGCAGGCGGCAGCCTCCACACCGGCGTAGTCCCGCTCACCGTGCTCGACGATGGCCTTCACATCCAGCAGTGTTTTGTACAGCTGTGCCGCCGCTGCCCGCTCGTCTTCATCCAGGTAACTGTTGCGCGAACTCAAGGCCAGGCCGTCTGCCGCGCGCAGGGTCGGCACGGCGTCAATACGGATCGGCATGCACAGGTCGGCAACCATCCGCCGGATCAGCAGCAGCTGCTGGTAATCCTTCTCGCCGAACACGGCTATGTCGGGCTGCACGAGGCCGAACAGCTTGGCGACAACCGTACTGACCCCGTCGAAATGCGTCGGCCGATGCGCACCTTCCAGGATCGCATTGAGGCCGGGCACAACGACTCTGGCAGTAGCCTCCGGCCCACCCGGATAGAGGTCGTCGATGCCAGGCAGAAACAGCAGGTCCGTGTTCAGTTCATCGAGTAATTCAGTATCTGCGTCCAGCGTCGAGGGATAGCCGTCAAAATCCTCGCCCGCACCAAACTGCAACGGGTTGACGAAGACACTGACGACCACGCGCTGCGCAACGTCCCGGGCATAGCGCACCAGCTGGGCATGCCCGTCGTGCAGGTTGCCCATGGTCGGTACAAAGACCACCCGTTCGCCGTGGCAACGCAACAGGTGCAGTTGCTGGCGTAGCGAATCGCTGTTGTGGACGACGTCCATCGCCGTTAGTAGGTGTGTTCCGGTGCCGGGTATCGGCCATCCCTGACCGCATCGACATAAGCCATAATTGCGCCCGGAATACTGCCACCTTCACTCATGAAGTCCTTGACGAAGCGCGGCAGGCGACCCTGCGTGATGCCCAGCATGTCATACAGCACCAGCACCTGGCCGTCGCAGTCCGGGCCGGCACCAATGCCGATCGTCGGTATCTCAAGATCAGCGGTGATTTCCGCGCCCAGCGTGGCAGGTATGCATTCCATCACGACCAGACCGGCACCAGCGGCCTGCAGGGCCCGCGCATCCGCCAGGATCTCGCGCGCGGCCTCGGCACCGTGCCCCTGTACCTTGTAGCCGCCGAGCGACTCGATGGATTGCGGCAACAGACCAATGTGTCCACAGACCGGGATTCCATGAGCAACGATATGCGCGACGATCGCGGCCATGTCCGTCCCACCTTCGAGCTTGACCATGTCGGCACCCCCCTCGTCCACCAGGCGGCGCGCGTTGGCCAGCGCCATGTCCTTGTTGCTATAGCTCTGGTAAGGCAGGTCAACCACCCGGTAACTGTGTCGCCCGACGCGTGCCACACTGGCCGCATGGTGCACCATGTCGTCCATGGTGACCGGCACGGTCGTGTCATAGCCCATCACGACCATGCCAAGCGAATCACCGATGATAAACATATCAACGCCGGCAGCCTCCAGCACCCGCGTGAAACCGGCATCATAGGTCGTCAGGCAGGCGATCTTCTCACCGCCGCGCTTCATGGACTGCAGGGTTTCGAGGGTAACGGGGCTGGACTGTTTATTGTTCATATGGCTGTCAATTACCGGCTGTCCGGCACGCACAGGGGCTGCGGAAATACAGCCCATAGTAACCCCGGGGTAGCGTCATTGCGATGAACGTCCCGGCAACGCAGGCCCGCATTACGGCGTCCGTATCAGAAGATTGCCGCGTTGTGCCTGCAATGACAAGGACATATCACGCTCAACGGGAATACCCTAGATCGCTTCCGACATCGGGTTGAAATACTGCACACCCTTGCGCATCGTGTAAATTTGCTCAAGTAATGCACTGTAGTCTGCTTCGCTGTCGACCAGGTTGATATGGGCTGCATTGACAATCAGCAGGGGCGATGCCTCGTAATACAGGAACATGCGTGCGTAGGCATCGGACAAGCGTTGCAGGTAATCAGCGTCGATACGTCGCTCATAACTAATGCCACGCCGGGCAATCCGCTTCATCAGGATATCGACCGGCGCCTGCAGGTAGATCACCAGGTCCGGCACCGGTGCGTCCACCGTGACATGCGTATAAACCTGCTCATACAGTTTCAGCTCTTCCGGATCCAGCGTCAGTTCGGCAAACAGCCGGTCCTTTTCGATCAGGAAGTCTGAAACACGCACCGGCTGAAACATGTCAGCCTGGCGCATGGCTGCCATCTGGCGCGCCCGTTGAAACAGGAAGAACAACTGTGTGGGTAATGCGCCCGCGCGCGGGTCCTCGTAGAACCGCTCGATGAACGGGTTCTCGTCTGCGCCTTCCAGCAACAGGTCTGACTCGAAGCTCTCCGCCAGACGCCGCGCCAGGCTGGTCTTGCCGACTCCGATGGGGCCTTCAACGACAATATAACCCGGACGATCCGTGCTCATTAACCGGTTATCACCTTCTTCAGTGAATGATTCTCTACCTGGTTAATCAGGGTACTCAGCTGGCCATGACCAGGTATTTTCATGTTGCCGGCAACCTCTGCCAGCGGAATGATGACGAAGTCACGCTCATGCATACCGGGATGCGGCACCGTGAGGTGCGCCTCGTCGATTTTCTTTTTACCGTACAGCAGCAGGTCCAGGTCAAGAATCCGCGGCCCCCACTGCTCACCATCACGCACGCGCCCCGCCTGCTCTTCGATTGCCACCAGGCGCGTAAACAGGTCGTCCGGAGACAACAGTGTATCGAGCGCCACCACTGCATTGATGTAGTCGGGCTGGTCCTGCGGACCCATGGGCTTGCACGGTGTACAGACTTGAACGCGCCGCGAGAATCGTGTCCGGCAACATTTCGAGTTCTTCGATGGCATCCTTGACCTGTGTCACCGGGTCCTCGAGATTACTGCCGATACCGATGTATACCCTGATTGTCATGCTTCACCGCTCCCGCTATCTGCTGTACGTCGTGGCCGGCGGCGGCGACGCTTGCGCGGACGCGGCCGGGTTACCTCCTGTTCACGCTTCTCCGGATGCATCTCCTGGAATTCCGTCCACCAGTCACACAATTCCTGTGGCACCTCGCCGGCCTCACCGCGCAACAACAGGAAATCATAGGCTGCACGGAAACGCGGATGACCGAGTACCCGCAGACTGCGACGCCCGCCCTTGCGCTCCAGACGTAACTGTAACATCCAGATATCGCGCATGGGCAACGAGAACCGCCGCGGTGTCGCCATTACGGCGGCCTGGTCGGCGATAATCTGCGACCCGGCATGTTGCAGCGCCTGTGCCGTCGCCTGCCCGTCCGCCTCCAGCCGCGCCGCCATATCACGCACCGGCTGCCACAGGAACACGGCAAACAGAAACGCCGGCGTCACCGGCTTGCCGGCGGCCACACGGCTGTCGGTGTTGGCCAAACCGCGACTGATTAGCGTCAGTGGAAAATGGTTTTCTTCATGCGACAGTGATTTCTCTGTCAGCGGAAACAGCTGCCGGAACAGGTCGTAGTGGCGCGTCATTTCGAAATTGTCGAGGGCGCTGCCGCCGAGGAACAACTTGAGCATTTCATCGAACAACCGGGCTGGCGGGATGTCGCCCAGCAATGGCGCGAGTTCCCTGATCGGCTGCTCGGTCGCCGGCTCGATGCGGAAACCCAGCTTGGTGGCGAAGCGCACCGCGCGCAACATGCGCACCGGGTCTTCGCGGTAGCGAGTTTCCGGATCACCCAGCAGACGCAGCTTGCCGGCCTCGATATCCTGCATGCCGCCGGTGAAATCGATGATCGAGAAATCGGCGATGTTGTAGTAGAGCGCATTGACGGTGAAGTCGCGGCGCAAGGCATCATCTTCGATGGAACCGTAGACATTATCGCGGACCAGGCGCCCCTCTTCGTCCACGTGTTGCTCACCGTTATTACCGCCCGGCTCCTGCAGGGCGCGGAAGGTGGCGACCTCGATAACCTCACGGCCGAACATGACATGCGCCAGGCGGAAGCGCCGCCCGATCAGGCGACAGTTACGAAACAGGCGCCGCACATCCTCCGGGTGGGCGTCGGTGGCGATATCGAAGTCCTTGGGCTCGCGGCCAAGCAGCAGATCACGCACGCCACCGCCGACCAGGTGCGCCTGGTAGCCGGATTCTTTCAGGCGGTACAGCACCTTCAGCGCATTCGGGCTGATATTGGCCCGGGAAATCGGGTGCTCCGGCCGGGGGATTATCGTCGGTTCGCTATGAATGGGATGCGTCCTGCAGCAGTCACTGTTGTTCTTGTGGATAAAAAGCGTGGGCGTATAATACCACCGCTTCCCGTTACAATGCTCCCTTCGTCTAGTGGTTAGGACACTGGCCTCTCACGCCGGTAACAGGGGTTCGAGTCCCCTAGGGAGCACCAATTACCTTGAATTGCAGGTAAGGCATCGGTTGATGCCGGTTATAGCCTGCTTGAACCGCAAACATGAAGACAGCAATCAATCGAGACAGGCCAATCCGGCCCGTACCCGGTCGCAGGGCCGGTTCGCCGCCTGGCCGCCATGTTTTACGACCTGCTGCTGCTGGTGGCCGTCCTGCTGGTCGCCATCGCGCTGGCGCTGATGTTCAGTCGCGGCGCATTCACGTATCACAACCCGTTCTTTCGCACGTTCATATTCCTGCTGTCCTTCGCGTTCTATACCTGGTTCTGGTTGCACGGCGGCCAGACGCTGGGAATGCGCACCTGGCGGATTCGCGTACAACAACGCAATGGCGGCCCGATAACCGTGTGGCAGGCCGTGCTGCGCTACATGGCCGCAATCCCGTCACTGGCCATGGGCGGCATCGGCTTTTTCTGGATGCTGGTCGACCGCGACAAACTGACGCTGTATGACCGGCTGTCCGGCACGACCCTGGTGGTCTTGCCAAAAGCCGGCTAGACGCGACGCATGGCGCGCACACCATAGAACATGAACAGGCTGATCGGCAGCAACATGGCCAACAGCGGGTGCATACCGTACACCTGACCCAGCTGGCTGATCAGCTGGCTGAATATGTAGAAACTGAAGCCGATCAGCATACCGAAGAAAATACGCTGGCCGGCACCCACCGAGCGCAAACTGCCGAATACGAACGGCACTGATATAAACAGCATGACCAGCGAAGACAGCGGTGTCATAAACCGTCCCCAGAAGGCATAGCGATACTCTTCGGTATCGAGTCCGTTTTCATCGAGGTAATCGACCAGCTGCCCGATATCAGCTGCCGACATGTTTTTAGGCTTGAGCTGGACGATTCCCAACAGCTCCGGCGTCAGCAGAGACGGCCACACCACCGAGTCTTCATGCGTGATGCTTACACCCTGCCCGTCAAACACAGACTGCTGAACATTCTTCAGGATCCACTGTCCGCCACTGAACTCGGCCTGTGCGGCACGGGTGGCGACCCGCAGCTGCCGTTCAGCATCGAATTCATAAA
The DNA here is from genome assembly GCA_963847565.1 of uncultured Halobacteria archaeon. Classification (GTDB taxonomy): domain Bacteria; phylum Pseudomonadota; class Gammaproteobacteria; order UBA9214; family UBA9214; genus UBA9214. The sequence goes on along the minus strand of CAWKAE010000019.1, from coordinate 90,695 downwards.
CGGTCAAATCAGCAAGCCGTTGGCGTCCCAGCACCTTGCCTGCATTGATGTAGTGATTGTCGTCACGCACCCACAGCCCGCGACTGCCCAGGAAACTGACCCCGCGTTCGGTCGCCTGGGCCCGCAGGTTCTGGCCATGGCGCTCGGCTATCGGGGCGATCACTTCGCCGATAAATACCGCCACCACCAGCATTAATAACCCGGCCTGCAACACCGAGCGCACGATCCGCCAGACCGACAGTCCGCACGCACGCATGGCCACCAGTTCGCCGTGATTGGCCATGGCACCCAGGCCCATCAGGCTACCGAGTAACACAGCCAGCGGGAACAATTCGTACAGGCTCTGCGGTGTTGTCAACAGAACCGACTGGAGCATCACGGACAAGGTGTAACTGCCCTTGCCGACATTGTCGATCTCATCAATGACATTGAAAAATATATCCAGCCCGACCAGCACCAACAGTGCCACCAGGGTGCCGGTCACCACGACCCCGCCGATATAGCGATCAAACAATTTCATCGACGCAGCCCCAGCTTGCAGACCAGCCGCTCGCTGCGTAACAGCACAATCGTCAGCAAGACGGGGAGCAACGGCACCCACCACAAGCCGATATTCGGCGGAATCGCGCCACGCGCGACCCAGACCTTGGCCGTGCCGAGCAGGTTGTAATAAATAATGAACAACAGGACCGCAAGAACCGTGCGGCCGTAGCGGCCCTGTCGAGGTGATGTTTTGCACAGTGGCACGGCCAGCAACAGCAACGTAATTACCGACACCGGCAGTGCCAGCCGCCACTGCACTTCAGCGATGTCAGCCGGATCTTGCGATGCCAGCAACTGGCGTGTCGACAGGGTCTCGCGCTGCTCAACAATCTCGCCGGTCCGGGGCAGTTCAATACGCACACCGTATTTACCAAACTGCATGACGCGGTAATCAGCCCGGCCGGGTTGCCCCTCGTAGCGAAAGCCGTCTACCAGCACCAGGAAATCATTGCCGGAGGTTTCGTCCAGCATTCGGTATGCCGATTTTGCCGTCAGCATTTGTCCTGTTCCGTCTGGTTCATCGCTGTCGCGAAAAACCACGAAGACATTTTCCATGCGATTTCGATCGTCAGACAGACGCTCGGCATAGAACGTTACACGACCACTGTGCAACTCGTTAAAGCGACCGGCACCCAGCACCATAAGATCGGCCTGCTGGCTCGCGGTGACTTTCAGACGGTTACTCATCCCTTGCACTGCCGGGCTGACCTGCAGGGAAAACCAGGCAAGAATGACCGCCACCACAACGCCCAGCATCAGCAGGGGTTTGTAAATCTTTGCCGGCCCGACTACCGCAGGCGGACATGACGACCATTTCATTGTCACGGTAGAGCCGACCGAGACCCAGCACCGTACCCAGTGCCAGCGCAAACGGAACGACCAGTACCAGGTACCACACCATCTGCAAACCAAGCAGGCGGAAGATAACATCGCCCGGAATATCGCCGTCGGCAGCGGCGCCAAGGTAGTTGATCAGCTTGTTGCTGACGAGCACCAGGGTCAGTACGATCGTCACGGCAAACCAGCCGCCGATCACTTCTTTCAGCAGGTAACGGTCAAATATCTGGAACATTCACTCGCCTGGAAAGCACTATGAAAAACAGGCCTGCTTCCAGTACACTCCCCTGTCATGCTGACGCCTGGACAGGCATCTTTCGGCAACGCGGCTACCGTATAACACTTCACCGGTAACCTGCAAATACAACTACGGATAAACGAGGGTTCCTTGATGAAATTCACCGTTAAAAGCGAACATCCCGCCAGCGTAAAAACCGGCTGCGTCATTCTCGGCGTGTTTGAGCGCCGCAAACTGTCCGAACCGGCCAGCCGGTTCGACAAGACCACGCGTGGATTGCTGGCCAAACTGCTGGCCGACGGTGACATGGACGGAAAATCCGGCCAGACCCTGCTGGTACATTACCCGCGCGGCGCAAAATGCGAGCGTGTGCTCCTGGTTGGATGCGGCAAGGCTGCCGACTTCAACAGTCGCGTCTTCGGCAAGGCAGTTGCCAGTGCCGCACTGGCAGTGAATGCCTCCGGCGCCTCTGATGCCGTCAGCTACCTGACCGAACTCGAGGTCAAGGGCAGCGATCAATACCACTGCATTCGCGCACACGTTGAATTGACACAAAGCGCCCTGTACACACCGAACGAACTGAAAAGCAAAAAAGACACCGTCGGTCGACCCTTGCGTCGCATGGCTGTCAACGTGGCAAACGATGACCAGGAAATTGCACACACGGCCGTTAACGATGGTCATGCGATTGCTGCCGGCGTCGAACTGGCCCGTACGCTTGGCGACCTGCCGGGCAATATCTGCACGCCTTCGCACCTGGCTAAAACCGCGCGCGAACTTGGCAAGACCAGCACAAAGCTCAAGGTAAGCGTGCTGGACGAACCGGCCATGAAGAAACTCGGCATGGGCGCACTGCTATCCGTCTCGCGCGGCAGCGATGAACCGGCCAAGCTGATCAGTCTCGAATACAGCGGCGGCAACAAGGGCGACAAGCCCGTGGTACTGGTCGGCAAGGGCGTCACGTTCGACTCCGGCGGCATCTCTATCAAACCGTCTGCCGCGATGGACGAAATGAAGTACGACATGTGTGGCGCTGCCAGCGTTCTCGGCACCCTCAAGGCCTGTACGGAAATGGCACTGCCGATCAATGTCGTCGGCGTAATACCCGCCACCGAGAACCTGCCGGACGGGTTGGCCAGCAAACCGGGTGACATCGTGACCAGCATGTCCGGACAAACTATCGAAGTACTGAACACCGACGCCGAGGGACGCCTGATTCTGTGCGACGCACTCACCTGGTCGGAAAAATTCAAGCCGGCAGTCGTGGTGGACATCGCTACGCTGACCGGCGCCTGCGTCATTGCGCTTGGCAGCCATGCGGCCGGCCTTTTGAGTAACGACGACAAACTGGCCGACGCGTTACTGGCCGCCGGTGAAGCGGCCGGCGACCGCGCCTGGCAAATGCCGCTGTGGGACGACTACCAGCCGCAACTGGACAGTAATTTTGCCGACATGGCGAACATCGGTGGACGCGAGGCCGGCACCATCACCGCCGCCTGCTTCCTCTCGCGCTTCGCCAAGAAATATCACTGGGCACACCTGGATATCGCCGGCGTGGCGTGGAAAGGCGGCAAGGAAAAAGGCGCAACCGGCCGGCCGGTCTCACTGCTGACCCAGTTCCTGCTGGATCGCGCTGGCAAACGATGACACAGGTCGATTTCTATATCCTGGCGGATAATGCGCCGAAGGCGCGGCCACTGCTGACCTGTCGCCTGACCGAGAAGGCATGGAAACAGGGCCACCGGGTATTCATCAACACGGATACGCCGCAACAACTTGGCGAACTGGACGACCTGCTGTGGACATTCAGGGCCGGTAGCTTTATCCCGCATGGTGTCTATACTGAGGCAGATGCTGAACAGCCCGTCTCGCTGGGGCACGGCGTCGAACCGGAGGGCTATAATGATGTTCTGGTCAACCTGTCGCCAGACGTGCCCGGCTTTTTCAGCCGCTTCGAGCGGGTCGCCGAACTGGTCGGCGCCGACGATGCATCCAGGACAGGCTGCGCGCGAACGGTACCGTTTTTACCAGGATCGTGGCTATACACTGAACACGCACAAGCTATGAGTATGGATTACACAGACCTCGCCCTGGACGCTGAAGGCATCCCCATCCTGACCGACCTGGTCCCGGATGATACGGTTGAGCACGCGACATCGAGCGCCCCTGTACCGACGCGTACCCGTTCGCACGCCCGACGATATCGCGCGCGAGCTGCTGGAGAGCGACACCGTGCAGCAGCAGCTCAACCAGATGGCAGATGAATTTGCGCGCGATGTGCGCCTGCAGGTTGAACAAACCCTGGCAGGAACCATCGACGAGGCCATCAACAAGGCCATGGAACAGCATAGCTCGAAGACCTACGAACATATTCGCCGCCAGCTGAACGCCGTCCTGCCGGCGCTTATCTCCAGCGCACTGCAAAAGGCAGACCTGGCCGACTAACCCCTTGCCGCATACCCATGCGGTAAATACACAGCCTTCGGGTATAATCGCCGCTTTCGGTCGAACAAGACAGTGAGTGGCGCATAAACCCGATGGACAAGACCTACAAACCGCATGCAATAGAACAACACTGGTACGAAACCTGGGAGCAGGAAGGCCATTTTGCGCCTGCCGGTGACGGCAAACCCTACTGCATCATGATCCCGCCACCGAATGTCACCGGTAGCCTGCACATGGGACATGCTTTCCAGGACACCCTGATGGATGCACTGATCCGCTACCATCGGATGCGAGGCGACAAGACTCTTTGGCAGGCCGGTTCGGACCATGCGGGCATTGCCACGCAGATGGTGGTGGAGCGCCAGCTGGCAGCTGAAAATATCAGCCGCCACGACCTCGGGCGAGACGCCTTCATCGAGAAGATCTGGGACTGGAAACACACGTCAGGCGGCACGATTACGCGCCAGCTGCGTCGCATGGGCTCGTCACTCGATTGGGAACGTGAACGGTTCACCATGGACGATGGGTTGTCTGATGCCGTCAAGGAAACGTTCGTACGCCTGCATGACGAAGGACTGATCTATCGCGGCAAGCGGCTGGTTAACTGGGATACGGTTCTGCACACCGCCGTGTCCGACCTTGAAGTTATCTCGGAAGAAGAAGCCGGACACCTGTGGCACATGCGCTACCCGCTTGCCGATGGATCGGGACACCTGGTTGTGGCAACAACACGTCCGGAGACAATGCTGGGCGATACCGCCGTTGCGGTTCACCCCGAGGATGAGCGCTACCAGTCGCTGATCGGCAAGACCATACGCCTGCCCCTGACCGACCGGGAGATTCCGGTCATTGCCGACGACTATGTTGATCCCGAGTTCGGCTCGGGCTGCGTGAAGATTACGCCGGCCCATGATTTCAATGACTATGAAATGGGCAAGCGGCACGACCTGCCGATAATCAATATTTTCACCGTCGATGCCTGCATCAACGACACCGTGGAATGCGATTACCAGGGCATGGACCGGTTTGCTGCCCGCAAGCAAATCGTCGCGGATCTCGAGGCACGCGGCTTGCTCGAAAAGATCGAGGACCATCGGCTGATGATCCCGCGTGGCGACCGTTCCGGCACCATTGTCGAGCCCTACCTGACAGACCAGTGGTTCGTAAAAATCGGCCCGCTCGCCGAACCAGCCATCAAGGCTGTCGAGGACGGCACAATTCGTTTTGTGCCGGACAACTGGAAGAACACCTACTTCGAATGGATGCGCAATATCCAGGACTGGTGTATCTCGCGGCAGATCTGGTGGGGACACCGCATACCCGCATGGTATGACGATGCCGGCAATGTGTACGTTGGTCGTAACGAGGCCGAGGCACGCGAGAAGAATGGCCTGGGCAATGACGTCCCGCTGCGACAGGATGATGATGTACTGGACACATGGTTCTCTTCGGCACTCTGGCCCTTCAGTACACTTGGCTGGCCGCAAGACACGGAAGCCCTCAGAACGTTCTACCCGACCAGTGTGCTGGTCACCGGTTTTGACATCATTTTCTTCTGGGTTGCACGCATGATCATGATGGGGCTGAAATTCATGGACGATGTGCCGTTCCATGAAATTTACATACACGGCCTGGTGCGTGATGCGCATGGGCAAAAAATGTCCAAGTCCAAGGGTAACGTACTCGACCCGATTGATCTCATCGATGGTATCGAACTTGAAGACCTGGTGGCGAAACGCCGTTCTGCACTCATGCAGCCGAAAATGGCAGACAAGATCGACAAGCAGACACGCAAGGACTTTCCGGACGGGATACCGGCATATGGTACCGACGCACTACGCTTTACTTTTGCCGCGCTTGCTTCCACCGGTCGTGATATTAATTTTGACCTCGGGCGCATCGAGGGTTACCGGAATTTCTGCAACAAGCTGTGGAATGCCGCCCGCTACGTCCTGATGAATACCGAGGGGCAGGACTGTGGTCAAAACGGCGGCAGCCTGGAGCTCAATAATGCAGACCGCTGGATCACGTCACGGCTGCAGGTTGTTACCCGGGAAGCCACAGAAGCCATTGACAACTACCGTTTCGATCTCGCTGCCAATGCGATCTATTCATTCATATGGGATGAATACTGTGACTGGTACCTGGAGCTCTCCAAATCCGTACTAAACAATCCAGACAGCCATCCTGATGCAATTCGTGGCACGCGCCACACCCTCGTGAGGGTAATGGAAACCGTGCTGCGCCTGCTGCACCCGTTTACACCATTCATAACGGAAGAGATATGGCAGCGTATGGCACCTCTTGCAGGTGTATCCGGAAGCACCATCATGCGACAACCTTTTCCTGTGCCGGATAGTGCAGCAATAGACAGTGCCGCCATGGAAAATATGGGCTGGGTCCAGGCATTTATAAATGGGGTAAGGAAAATCCGCAGCGGTATGAATATCGATCCTCGCAAGACCTTGCCCGTATTACTGGAGAACGGCTCAGGACCCGACAAAGCGCGTCTTGATGAAAACCGGCATTACCTGGAAAGCGTTGGCCGCATCGATTCGATTGTCTGGCTTGACCATGATGAAATTGCACCCGAGTCATCGACCGTCCTGGTGGGCGAAATGAGAATACTGATCCCTCTGGCCGGATTGATCGACACAGAGGCAGAACTGGCTCGCCTCGATAAAGAACTGGAACGAAAAAAGAATGAACTCGATCGCTGCGAGAAAAAACTGTCAAATGCCAGCTTTGTAGACAAGGCACCTGCCGCAGTTGTCAACAAGGAGAAAACACGCGCAGAGGAACTGGGACAGGCTATTCGCAATCTCGAGGAACAACAGGCAAAAATCAATGCGCTCTGAGTCAGAGTCCTGACAAACGCATAACGATTGATACCACACCCCAAACGGTCAGGATAAATACGACCGTCATAACCAGCCCGACAATAATGTACTGGAACGGCTTCCCGTGAGAAAAATCTTCATGGCGTTTCCTGCTGCTTTGCACGCCAAACATACTCGCCAACACACTCCCGAAAACACCGATGAGAGACGGAGTTCTGGATTCCTGCTCGCTTTCCTGATTCATACCAGTCCCTAGTATTAAGATTTAATTCAGTTTACATGCCGGTGTCTGATAGAAACAACTGGACGGCCGTCCAGCTTCTCCCTGCCACACAACCCGCCAGGCATTGAATTTGCCAGATGAGATTAGCCATAAGTGTTTATTTTTGCTGCGTTTGGCCGATAACAAGATTACTTGATAGCACAAAAGTATTAATTTTTTGTTTTTCAGCTGGTTATGTGACCCAGATCACACATAAGCAGGACCAATGGATATGGCTGGAAAGGCAGGGATTGTGCATTTTTGAAGGAAAAGCGGGCCTTTGAGAGAAGATTATGAGCACCATTCTTATTATTGATGACCAGCTAACGAGTCGACAGGTTCTCAAGCAACTGGCATCCAGCATCGAGGAAAACATATCGGCAATTGACTTCGCCAACCCGGTCGAGGCTCTGCGCTGGACTAATGATCACACACCTGATCTTGTCCTGGTTGACTACAAGATGCCGGAAATGAATGGCATTGAATTTATCAACCAGTTTAGAAGTAACCCTGCATCCAGCCATGTCCCCGTGATCATGGTGACCTCGATTGAAGACAAAAATGTCCGCTACGAAGCGCTTGAAGCGGGTGCAACAGACTTTCTTACCAAACCCGTAGACCATCATGAATGCAGAGCACGCTGCAGAAACATGATCACGTCATACAACCAGTACAAGATTATTAGCGACCGTTCACGCTGGCTGGAACGTCGTGTCGCAGAAGCCACCAGCGAAATTCGTCTAAGAGAAAGAGAAACACTTCTCAGACTTGCACGTGCCGGTGAATATCGGGATGAAGATACAGGTAACCATGTAATTCGCATGGCCAAGTATTCACGACTGATCGCAGAAGAACTGGGATTCAGCAACGACGAGGCCGAAGTTATCGAAATGGCCGCACCGATGCATGATATTGGAAAAATAGGTATACGGGACGAAATTCTTCTGAAACCCGGAAAACTCACCGTAGAAGAATTCGAAATCATGAAAACTCACACGGTGATTGGCCATGAAATCCTTAAAGACAGCCCATCTAAATTCCTGCAAATGGGCAGCATAATTGCACTTTGTCATCATGAAAAGTTTGACGGCACTGGTTATCCATATGGTAATAGCGGTGAAAACATACCGATAGAAGCAAGAATTGTTGCTGTTGCCGATGTATATGATGCATTGGTTTCAGAAAGACCATACAAAAATGCCTGGTCCGTAGAAACTGCACTGGAATACATGGAGAGCCATAGAGGAAAGCACTTTGATCCGGTGGTGCTGGATGCATTTAAAGCTCAGTTTGATTCGGTTGCGAAGATACAAGGAATGCTTCCAGACGCTGCCAGCAATTAACTTTCCCCAGTTATTTCCTAAAAATTGTCTGCGTCATATATAAATCCCATTAGACTTTTCGAGTTTCCTAAATCAAGGAACTCTAGTGAATTTCAGCAGGCCGCAATTAGGCTAGTAATATTGTCTGTAATAACAGTATATCTGTCAGTACACTATACTTTTACAGGGCAAGTTAATATATTAGAGCAGCCAGTTGGGTTCCTAACTGTATATGACTTTATCGCAATTTTAATACTTGCTTCATTTAAACTGTGGCCACAAGAAACACCATTCCGACGTGCATTCACTCTTGTTTCGGACCTTTCATTTCTGTCCCTAACATTACATTACGGTGGCGATGAGGCTACTATCTGCTTTTCTGTTTATCTATGGCTTATAATTGGGTACGGCATGCGCTATGGCCAATTTTATTTGGCGGCAGGAACAATTATTGGCGTAATTGAATTTACTATAGTTTTATTAACTACAGATTACTGGATTCAACAAAAAACCGCCGGCTCCGGGTTACTTATTGGTCTAATCGTTCTTCCAATATTTTTTTCTATTCTCCTTAGTAAATTAACACAAGCAAGAGCAGTAGCCGAGCGCGCCAATAAGTCGAAGAGCGAGTTTCTTGCAAATATGAGTCATGAAATCCGCACACCACTTAATGGTGTAATCTGCATGAGTGATCTGCTAAATAGCACAGAACTATCAGACGAACAGATAGAACTCACACACACACTACAGTCTTCTGCAAAGTCATTATTAACACTCATCGAAGATATATTAGACATATCGAAAATTGAAGCTGGTCGTCTTATTATTGAAGAAACCGATTTCGACCTACATTCATTAGTCAATAACGCCATCACGATTATGCGAGGCCAAGCTAGCGAAAAGGGACTACTCCTGAATCATACTTTCACTGCCGAAACACCATACAGGCTTATTGGAGATCCCCACCATCTTCGCCAGGTATTTATAAATTTAATCGGAAACGCTATAAAATTTACAGAATCCGGCTCCGTATCACTAAACATAAGCACGACCAATTCTTCTGAAAACTCTTCCACCATTCTATTTAAAGTGATAGATACTGGAATTGGAATACCACTCGAATCGCAATCTGCAATCTTTGACAGCTTCACACAAGCCGACAGTTCGACAACAAGAAAGTTTGGCGGCACCGGACTAGGAACCACCATATCGAAACAAATTGTTGAGCTAATGGGGGGTAAGATTGGCGTACAAAGCATCGAAGGAGCAGGCAGTACATTTTGGTTTGAAATAATATTTGATAAGCAACAAACCACAAAGATATTTCGCCAAATGAAGAATTAGGCGCACTTACGTTGCTTGCAATTACAAACTGCCTAAATCACCACATATTCAATTCTCTAAACACGTGGGGAATTAGCTATGATATTGAAACAGACATTGAATACTTACTCTCACTAATATCTAACTCGAGCGGAATAAGTCATTACGATGCGATACTAGTTGATCACGATGCTATTTCAGTAATCGAATTTAACCAAGATATTTATACTAAAATTGTTAAATCACTACCTACAATACTGTTTAATAGGCCAAACAACCACACATTAGTCAATGATGTGGAATACTCATTCACACTTGACAATACTTCTGACGACGCTTCACTATTTAATGCACTTCATGCAATTAGCATATCCAAAGAAAACACTCACACCCCAATTGACTTCGATAAATATGCCCGACAGCAACTAGATAACAAATTAAATATTTTGATCGCCGAAGATAATGCAACCAACCAGCTCGTGATCAGAAAAATAATGGAGCGAGCCAACTACACACCACACATTGTTGGCAATGGCCAAGAAGCGCTAGACGCACTAAAGAAAAACAAGTTTGATTTAATAATTCTTGACATGCAAATGCCCGTTATGGGCGGTATTGAAGCAGCTAAGACATATAACTAGCTTGGATGAAGATACAAAAACTCCTATTATAATCCTCACTGCAAACGTCACGACTGAAGCAATAAAGGACTGCGAAGAAGCAGGTGTTGATGCATACCTCACAAAACCTATTGACGTAGATAAGCTGTTATCAACAATTACATCCCTCACGCTAACAAATACTACACAGTTAGACACCAACATCTCGTCGAACCATCAGAAGTATTCGCAGAAGAATATGATTTCAAACAACATGGCCAACAAGGAAGAGCCTAATACCGCTATAAATACTAATACCTTAGAAGAACTATCTAGCCTTTCCACTGACCGCAACTTTCTTTCCGAGCTTGTTAATGGTTATTTGTTAGACAGCGAACAAATTATATTAGACATGGAATCTGCTATTTCCAGAAAAGACTATATTGAATTTCATGAACTAGCACACGCGCTTAAGGGGAGTTCTGGCAGCATTGGTGCCAGAGCTATGCATGATCTATGCAGTGAAAGCCAGATCAACAAAACATCAGAAGGGGATTACATAACACTTCTCAAAAGTTTAAAGGCTTGCTCTATTGACACGGAAGTATTTCTGAAAAATTATATCTCTGGTCATTACAACACTAATAAAGTATCAATATAGTTGACAGGAATTGATTACAATATTATTTGGTTATGAATTCACTGTTTCTTTCAAATTAACAGTGTCAACTAATGACTTAGCCATTTTATCCTGCGCTCTAATGAATCTTTCCATAATCTTGAGCTCACGCGCTGTTAGAGACAAGGCAGCTTCCACCCATATTTCACCAATATCTATAAGCTCTTGGTAAGACACAGGTGACACTCGATTCCGCACCTTTAACAACGATCTTCTTGTATTACCATTCTTTTCTAGCCGCTTTATAAATTCTCGCACTTCCTCAACACCTTGGCCTTTTTTTGCTATTGAATCAATAATTCCCATCTCATGGAGCTCTTCTGACTTATATACGCGACCTCCAAGTATCATTTTTTCTACCATCACCTGATTAATCTTCCTTGACAAGAAGCTATATGCACCCATACCAGGAAACATATTAAATAAAACCTCAGGAAACCCTAATTGCACCCCTTCCTCAGCAATCAAGTAATCACAAGCTAATGCACCCTCAAAACCCGCACCTAGTGCATTACCCCTAATTAGCGCAATAGTTGTTAACGGAGCATTTAAATTTGTGTAAGTTGCGTAAAGAACATCAATACTTAGTCTCATGTATTCAGATAACTGAACTTTATTTTTATCCTTAATTGCACCTACAAATAATGCAAGATCGCCGCCCAAACTAAAAATACCAGGCTTATATGAGCCAAGGATTAAATATTTAACTGCAGGAAATACTCCCGCATTGCTCTCGTTAATACATCTGGCCCTTATATTATTTAGAAATCTAAGCAAGTCTCTAAGAAGCTGAGGGGTAAAACAAGGCCTAGGACTAGGATTTGCGTAGCACCACATTACGCCAGATCTTTCTTCAAAGCTTGAGACCAATTGGTCATATGGTTGGCTTAGAGAATAATTATTATTGTTCATGATCTTTCCTCCAAACTAGCTTATCTTTAAACAAGTGATTAACAATAGTTTTTGTAATGTATTTAGAGGTTGAACCTTATCCTAGGTTTGATATTAAAATCAAGATCATAAATTCTAACATCTGAATTTTCCCAGATATTGGGTATAACTAAGAAATATTTAGCATATCTTGTAGCTCGAGTCCCAATATATAAATAAAGTAAATTCGTCACTCTAGCTTTTCACGCTAAACAGTACGATTAAGCCGCCAATAAATAGCACCAGCAACGACAATATACCAACCCGTGGTTCGCCACTCATAATACCTACCCATCCAATTAAAACCGGCCCCAAAATGGCTGCGAATTTGCCCAGCATATTATAAAAACCGAAAAACTCGGCTGATCTTTCTTTAGGTATCATGGATGCATACATTGATCTGCTCAATGCCTGTATACCACCTTGCGCGAGACCAATCAGGAATGCCAGATAGTAAAACTCTGTTGCCGCAGTCATGAGCGACGCTCTTACAGTTACTACAATGTAAATCGAAAGTCCTATAAAAATACCGGTCTTCGCACCCAGGCGCTCCCCTATTCGTCCAAACAGAAGCGCCGAAGGGAAACCTACAAACTGTGTGATTAACAATGCACGTATTAGATCTGACTGATTGATTCCCAGTGACAGCCCATAGTCGACAGCCATGCGTACAATCGTATCGACCCCGTCAATGTATAACCAGTATGCAATAAGGAATAGCCACACGTTCCGCATAGAGCGGACTTCATGTAGTGTTTTCCACACTCGCCTTACACCATCAAGGACACTTCCACACCTGTTCCCACTACCGTTGTTTACCGGCTCCTCGACCATCACCATTAATGGAACAGAAAATATCAACCACCATCCTGCGACAATCAGGAACGATACGCGAACAGCGTATTCAACATCTGTCAATCCAAACCACGCAGGATGCGTAGTCATAAGGACATTCAACGCAAGCAGGATCCCACCACCGAGATAGCCAAGCGAGAAACCCAGGGCGGATGTTCTATCTACATCCTGCCTGTCAGAAACAAATGGCAGTAATGAGTCATAGAAAACGTTACTACCCGAAAAACCTATGACGGCACCAACATAGAGAAATGCCGCCATCATCCAGTTGCCCTCACCCACCAGGTAAAGTCCACCGGTCATGAGAATGCCGAAAAAAGCGAAGGAAAAAAGCATGGCTTTACGGCGACGCATGCTATCGGCAATCGCACCCAGAACCGGCGCCATCAGAACAATAACCAGGCTTGCTACAGAATTGGCGACACCGAGCCGGAAAGTACTTTCTGTGACCTCAAGTGAAGAATTCCAGTATTGCTTGAAGAAGACCGGGAAAAAACCCGCCATTACCGTGGTAGAGAAGGCCGAATTGGCCCAGTCATACAGTGCCCAACCCCATTTCTGACGACTTCGGCTGAACGGCATGGTGTTTTCCGTCTGTCTGTGGTTTCCTGAATCATACACAACGCGACAACGAAAAACGTGAAATGCCGGCATTCTGGGAATACAAAACGCTCGATCAGATGACTACCGATGAATGGGAGTCATTATGTGATGGTTGCGGGCGATGCTGCCTGCACAAACTTGAAGATATAGATACAGGACACCACTTCTATACCGACGTGGCATGTAAACTGCTGGACATTACGCACTGTCGCTGCAGCCAGTATAAAATCAGGAAATCGGTTGTCAGTGACTGCATGGTGCTTCGACCTGACAGCGAGAAAGAGTTCGCATGGTTACCGACAACATGCGCCTACAGGCGTATTTACGAAGAAAAATCCCTGGACTGGTGGCATCCACTGGTATCTGGCGACCCGGACACAGTACATAGTGCAGGTATCTCGGTGCGAGACAATGTCATACAAGAATCCGAGATCAATGAGTCCGATCTAGAAGATCATATAATCCACTGGATTGATTTCTAATGCTCCCGTGTTGCATGGAAGTGGATATCTGGCCACTTTTCGGTGGCGAGTTCCAGATTAACGCGTGTCGGTGCGATATACACCAATGAACCACCCTGGTCTATGGCAAGGTTCTCGTACGCCTTTTCCCGGAACGCCTGCTCTGTAACCTCATCCGGACACTCAACCCAGCGTGCAGTCGCCACTTTAACCGGCTCAAACTGACACTCAACTCCGTATTCACCCTTGAGCCGATGCGCTACTACATCGAACTGAAGTATACCAACGGCCCCAAGGATCAGATCATTGTTCCTGAGTGGCCTGAATAATTGCGTCGCACCTTCTTCACACAGCTGATCGAGGCCCTTCTGCAATGCTTTCATTCGCAATGGATCCTTCAGGATGGCCCGACGAAACAGCTCCGGCGCAAAGCTGGGAATACCGGTAAATTTCAGGTCTTCGCCCTGCGTAAACGTGTCGCCAATGCGGATAGTCCCGTGATTATGTAATCCAATAATATCGCCCGTCCAGGCTTCCTCGACATGCCCTCTGTCGGAAGCAAGGAATGTCACCGCATTGGATATCTGCACAACCTTGCCAATCCTCACATGATGCATTTTCATGCCTTTCTTATAGCTACCTGAGCAAATCCGGAGAAATGCAATTCTGTCGCGATGCGCAGGATCCATATTCGCCTGGATCTTGAACACGAAGCCGGAAAATTGCTCTTCATCCGGTTCAACCCTGCGCGTGGTCGTTTCCCTGGCACGCGGGGCTGGCGCTGTCGCAACAAAATGGTCAAGCAGCTCGTCTACACCGAAATTGTTTATCGCAGATCCGAAAAATACGGGCGATAGATTACCAGCCAGATACGCATCGACATCGAAGTCATGACTGGCACCCTTTACCAGCTCGATTTCATCACGCAACTCATCTGCCTGATCACCCAACAACTCATTCAGTTGCGGATTATCAAGCCCCTTGATGACATTCACCTTCTGCCGTTCCTGGTTTTTACCGGCCTCATACAGATGTATCGTATCCTCAAGCAAATGATAAATACCCTTTAATCGCTTGCCCATACCGATCGGCCAGGTAACCGGTGCACACTGTATCTTCAACACTTCCTCGATCTCGTCGAGCAGCTCTATCGGGTCACGCCCTTCACGATCGAGTTTATTTATAAACGTGCAGATCGGCGTGTCGCGAAGACGGCAGACATCCATTAATTTAATCGTGCGGGTTTCAACACCCTTGGCGCAGTCGATCACCATCATGGCCGAATCCACTGCTGTCAGAGTTCGATATGTATCTTCCGAGAAGTCTTCATGGCCAGGGGTATCGAGCAAGTTGACGATCGCATCGCCATAGGGAAACTGCATGACTGATGACGTGACCGAGATACCACGCTGCTTCTCCAGCTCCATCCAGTCTGACGTAGCATGGCGTGCCGCTTTGCGGCCCTTCACCGTACCTGCCTGCTGAATCGCACCGCCGAACAGCAACAATTTTTCCGTCAACGTGGTCTTACCCGCATCCGGGTGAGAAATAATGGCAAATGTGCGGCGTCTTGCCGCCTCATTTCGGGAAGCATTCATGATATTAGGGACTGTGAAAAGCGGCGTATTTTAACTGATAGGATAAGGCTTTACAGGGTACGCGCCAGAATCAGTGCGTCCTCCCGGCCATTGTCAGCCGGGTAGTAGTCACGGCGCCGACCAAGCTCGTTAAATCCTTCATTTTCATATAATTTTCTCGCCCCCTCATTTGACGGGCGCACCTCGAGAAAAATAACATCAGCCTCATGATGCCTGGCAATACTGACGAGATGGCGAAGAATCCTGGCGCCAACACCCTGCTTGCACGACTCGGGACGTACACAGATATTCAGCAAGTGAGACTCACCAGCGGCAACAGTAATCACGCCATAACCTTCAATAATCCCGCCACGAGCTGCTACCCAGCAACTGTAGCCGGCATGCAGACAGTCGCTGAAGATAGATTGCGTCCATGGATACGGATAGCTCTGTCGTTCGATCTCGATCACGGCGATCAGGTCATCCGACGACATCGGCCTGAATTCAAGTGCCGGCTCTTTCAGTATCGCGCTCATTATATCAATCTAGCACAGATCAATGTCATAAAGCCTTGCCGGACGAGAGAAAAATACGCTGCGCAAACTGCAGGTCCGCCCAGACCTTGCGTTTTTCCATGGGCGAGCGCAGCAGGTAGGCCGGGTGGTAAGTGACAACCAGCGGTATCTTCTTTACACCGTAAAGATGTTGCGTGCCACGCAACCGACCGACCGTCTCTGTCGAATCCAGCAGACTGTGAGCCGCTATTTTGCCGACGGCGAGGATTATCCGTGGTTGCAACAGTTCGACTTGCCGTTGCAGGTAAGCCTGGCAGCACTGCACCTCATCAGGTCGCGGGTTACGGTTATCCGGTGGACGACATTTAAGAATATTTGCGATATAAACGTCATCGCGCTGATAACCGGCAGCCAGCAGCATCTCGTTGAGCAGCATGCCGGCACGACCGACAAAAGGTTCTCCTGCCTTGTCTTCGTCAGCTCCAGGGGCCTCGCCAATAATCAACCAGTCCGCATTCCGGTTGCCCGTACCAAAAACGGTTTGTGTGCGCGTTTCGTGCAATCCGCAGCGGGTACAGCCAGCAACCTGGTTTTCCAGCGCCGTCCAGTCCAGGGCCGGCGCTGCTGGCGCGGGGGCAGACTTTTCGCAGACCGGTTCGTCATCCAACGGTTCACCAACCTGCCTGGTAACCCACCGGGTTATACCCATGGCCTGCAGGTATGCATTGTGCAATTCGCGCTGCCCGTCCATATCAGCTATTTCAGACATCCCCGAGTTGCGGATGTGCCCGCCGGTCACGCTGAATAATCTTGTTTATGGCGTTCACATAAGCCTTGGCAGAGGCAATTACGATATCGGTATCGGCACCCTGCCCGTTAACGATACGGCCGCCCTTCTGCAATCGTACTGTCACCTCGCCCTGGGAGTCGGTCCCGCTGGTAATGTTATTGACTGAATACAGTTGCAGCTCCGTGCCGCTGGAGATGAGTGTCTCGATAGCCTTGAATGCGGCATCCACCGGCCCGCTACCCAAACTAGTCCGCCTGTGCTTCATCACCATCCACCCACAGGTTGACCGTAGCGTGCGGCGTCTCCCCGGTTTCCGAACACACCTTGAGCGAAACCAGCTTCAGCCATTCATTCCCCGACTCGATCCCGGATTCCGTTACCAGGGCTTGCAAATCTTCGTCGAAAATCTCGTGCTTCTTGTCGGCAAGCACCTTGAACCGTGAAAACGCATCATTGAGCTCCTCCTCTGTCTCGAACTCGATACCCAGTTCCTGCAACCGTGTGCGAAATGCATTGCGACCCGAATGCTTGCCAAGCACGATGCGGTTATCCGTCCAGCCGACATCCTGTGCACGCATTATCTCGTAAGTCTCGCGACTCTTGAGCACACCGTCCTGGTGAATCCCCGACTCATGTGCAAAGGCATTCACACCGACAATGGCCTTGTTCGGCTGCACGGCAAAGCCGGTAATACCTGAAACCAGCCGTGAGCACGTCATGATTTGTGAAGTATCGAGGTCTGTTTTGCACGGGAAAATATCCTGGCGCGTCTGTACGGACATCACGACTTCTTCAAGTGCGGCATTACCCGCGCGCTCGCCCAGGCCATTGATGGTGCATTCAACCTGACGTGCGCCATTCAGGACTGCAGACAGCGAGTTACCGACAGCCAGCCCAAGGTCATTATGACAATGCACCGAAAACACCGCCTTGTCGGAATTCGGCACACGCTCGATCAGGACTCGAATCAGTTCACCGAACTGGTGCGGGAGGTTGTAGCCAACGGTATCCGGGATATTAACCGTGGTTGCACCGGCATCGATAACCGCCTCGAGCACACGGCAAAGGAAATCGGTCTCCGAACGACCGGCATCCTCGGGCGAAAATTCCACATTGTCCGTAAACTGCCTGGCTCTCTTGACCGCACGCACGGCCTGCTCGACGACCTGGTCAGGCTCCATGCGCAGCTTCATCTTCATGTGAATCGGCGATGTGGCAATAAAGGTATGTATGCGTGCAGATTGCGCCGGCTTGAGCGCCTCGCCGGCACGATCGATATCCTTGTCCAGCGCCCGCGCCAGGCCACACACGGTACTGCTGCTAACCGCCTTCGCAACTGCCTGCACGGCCTCGAAATCACCCGGACTCGCGATCGGGAACCCGGCCTCGATGACATCTACACGCATGCGTTCCAGCGCCTTGGCAATACGCACCTTCTCGTCACGGGTCATCGACGCACCCGGACTCTGCTCGCCGTCGCGCAATGTGGTATCAAATATCGTCAGCTTGTCTGTCATTTTCCTGCTCCAGCCAGCGGCTCGCCAGCCCGGATATTACCGGTGCGCCGCCAGCTTGTCCCCACACTCGGCCAAACCACCGACCGGGTGTTGAATAAACTGTTTGCTTGTGTGCGTTTCGCCTCGCCAGGCACAGGATTATATGCCCGAAGGCAGCAGTCGCAGGAGGGGCAGCAACAGGCACAAGACCGGCCAGGGCGGCCGTGATGTCGATAAATTGTTGCTGTGTGCATGCATGGTTTCAGTCTATCGGCAAATCTGCCTGATTTGCAAGCCCTGACCGGGTTAACTGCCCCGCTCACCGCGTTTTCTTTCCTTGCGGCGAGCCCGCACACTCATCAGGGTATAAACAATGCCCGAAATCGCATAAATCAGAAACCCGGCGAACAGCACCTTGGGCGGATCGATCGAAGCAAAGGCGTAGACCAGCACGACCAGTAATAACGCCACGAACGAGACCCTGTTCTTGAAACCGAATTCCTTGAAGCTGAAATAGCGAATATTGCTGACCATCAGCAAGCCCATCGCGATGGTGAACACGAATACCAGGTAAACAAGATCATTACCGTCAATCCCCAGGTCAGTCGCAACCCAGACAAGTCCGGCCAGCACGCCTGCTGCAGAGGGGCTCGGCAGGCCACGGAAGTAGGCCTTTTCCGCGGTCTCGACCTGTGCATTAAATCGCGCCAGCCGCAATGCCGCAGACGCCGTATAAATGAAGGCAGCCAGCCAGCCAAGCTTCGCCCAACCCACGCTGGCCATGGACTGCAATGACCACTCGTACATGACCAGTGCAGGCGCCAGCCCGAAACAGACCATATCGGACAGGCTGTCATACTGGACGCCGAATTCACTCTGGGTATTGGTCAGCCTGGCTACACGCCCATCAATACCATCCATGATCATGGCAATAAAAATTGCCACGGCGGCGGGCTCAAACCGCCCGTTCATGGCGGCAACAATGGAGTAGAAACCGGCAAACAAACCGGCCGTGGTAATCATGTTCGGCAACAGGTAGATACCGCGCCGGGTTTTGTGTTTATCGGTATCCATACTTCAGGCGGGACCTTGCGTTATTCGTGTACAAGTGTGGCGATAACATCTGTACCACCCAGTACCCGGTTATTTTCAGCAACCGCCGGCCGGGTGTAGTCAGGCAGGTATACGTCAACCCGACCGCCCCAATGTACAAAGCCACAACGCCTGCCCTGGCCTACACGCTCGCCAAAACCTACATAGCAATGAGGTTTGTTGTTCATACGCCCCCGGTTCATCACGACAACGATATCATCCTCCTCGTCTGTTTTCAGCCAGACACCATGGGGATCACCTTTATTTTCCGGTCGTGCGGGTGGTTGCAGCACCTTTCCTTCGACAGGGCTGCGCGTTGTAAACACATCGAAGGGGCCCATTTCTATACTGATCTTCAGGCTCGCCCGGTCGAGGTAGGGGTCACGCGTGTGCTCGACACTGACCACGCGCCCATCTGCCGGACTGACAACAGACAGTGGTCGTGAGGGTATATCGCGATCCGGGTCGCGATACATCAGCAGCACCACAACGACCAGCAACCAGGCTGGCACAGACAGCATTACCCCAAGGAAATGCATCACCAGCACAGCAGCCAGAATGGCTGCCAGCAACGGTGTCACACCATGCCGGGCAATCACGGGCTCTCCTCCACAGCTGAGACAATACCGGTCTGTTTAGACCTGGTCAAAAAGATGCAGTCAGTTGACGTTCTTGTCGACAATCTTGCCTTCGTTAATCCAGGACATCATACCGCGGAGTTTTGCCCCGACCTGTTCGATCGGATGCTCACGACCCAGACGGCGCTTGGCCTTGAGTGTTGCAGCCCCCGCCTGGTTCTCGAGAATAAATTCGCGCGCAAATTCACCATTCTGGATCTCGTCAAGGATGCGACGCATTTCCGCCTTGGTTTCAGCGGTAACCACGCGCGGACCACGGGTCAGGTCACCGTATTCAGCCGTATTCGAAATTGAATAGCGCATGTTGGCGATACCGCCTTCGTACATCAGGTCGACAATCAGCTTGAGTTCATGCAGACATTCGAAATACGCCATCTCGGGGGCATAACCGGCCTCGGTCAGGGTCTCAAAGCCGGCCTGCACCAGCGCCGTTGCGCCTCCGCACAGCACTGCCTGCTCGCCGAACAGATCTGTTTCGGTTTCTTCCTGGAAACTTGTTTCGATAATACCGGCACGACCACCGCCATTGGCAGATGCGTACGACAGCGCAATATCCCTGGAGCGTCCACTGGCATCCTGGAACACGGCAATCAGGCTGGGCACACCGGCACCCTGCGTGTAGGTAGAACGCACCAGGTGGCCCGGCCCCTTCGGTGCAATCATGATTACATCCAGATCAGCGCGTGGCTCAATCTGCTGGTAATGAATATTAAAGCCATGCGCAAATGCCAGTGCCGCACCCTGCTTGATGTTCGGCTCGATGCTGTCCCGGTACAGACTCGCCTGGTGCTCATCCGGCGCCAGCACCATAACCACGTCAGCGCCGGCAACGGCATCCTCGATGGATGTTACTGTCAGGCCGGATTTTTTCGCCTTGGCCTCCGAGATCGAACCCGGGCGCAAGCCGACCATGACATCCACACCTGACTCCTTCAGGTTGTTCGCATGGGCGTGGCCTTGCGAGCCATAACCGATAATGGCCACCTTGAGGCCCTGGATGATGGAAAGGTCAGCGTCTTTGTCATAGTAAATATTCATGGTCATTACCTGTCAGTTACCTGTTGTCTGCCCCGCGAGGCATTACGTTATGTTCAAATCTTGAGTGAACGATCACCGCGACCGATCCCCGATACACCTGAACGGACGACTTCAACGATCAGGGAGGGATCAATCGTCTGCAGGAAAGCATCCAGCTTTTCGCCTGCCCCGGTCAACTCGATGGTATAGGTCTCGTCGGTTACATCGATAATACGGCCGCGGAAAATATCCGATAGCCGTTTGAGCTCATGTCGGTTGTCGCCCTCTGCGCGCACTTTGACCAGCATCATTTCGCGCTCGATATGCGGGCCATCCGTCATGTCCATCAGTTTGACCACATCGATCAGCTTGTTCAGCTGCTTGGTGATCTGCTCGATGATTTCATCGGTACCGCGTGTTACCAGCGTCATGCGTGACAACGACGGATCTTCGGTTGGCGCGACCGTCAGTGACTCAATGTTATAACCGCGCGCCGAGAACAGGCCGGCCACGCGCGACAGTGCACCCGCTTCGTTCTCCATCAATATAGATATGATATGTCGCATGTCAGACCAGGATCATTTCGTTCTGGCCGCCGCCGGCAGGGATCATCGGGTACACGTTCTCGTCCCTGTCCGTCAGGAAATCCATAAATACCAGCCTGTCCTTGAGTTTCATGGCCTCGATCAACGCCCCCTCGACATCACCCGGACGGGTAATCTGCATACCGACATGGCCGTAGCTTTCCGCCAGTTTCACGAAGTCAGGCAATGATTCCATATAGGACATGGCATAGCGTTTCTGATAGAAGAATTCCTGCCATTGCCGCACCATGCCGAGATAGCCATTGTTCAGGTTGATCACCTTGATGGGCAGGTGGTACTGCGTGCAGGTCGACAATTCCTGGATACACATCTGGATACTGCCTTCGCCGGTAACGCAGGCGACAGTGGCATCCGGGTGTGCAAACTGCACGCCCATGGCAGCCGGCAGACCGAAGCCCATGGTACCGAGGCCACCGGAGTTGATCCAGCGGCGCGGCTTGTCGAACTTGTAGAACTGCGCCGCCCACATCTGGTGCTGACCCACATCCGACGTCACGTAGGCATCGCCATGCGTTACGTTATACAACGCTTCCACGACCGCCTGTGGCTTGATGGTGTCGCTGTCACGGTCGAACTTCAGGCAATCCTTCGAGCGCCATTCATCAATTTGTTTCCACCACGCCTGCAGTGCCGCACTGTCAACTTCAACTTTACTGGCGCGCAATTCGACCAGCATCGACTTCAGCACGTTGTCGACGCAACCAACAATCGGGATATCCACCTTGACGTTCTTTGAAATGCTCGCCGGGTCGATATCAATATGGATAATTTTGGCATGCGGGCAGAACTTCTCGATATTCCCGGTCACCCGGTCATCGAACCGCGCACCAACGGCAATCAGGACATCGCAGTGATGCATGGCCATGTTTGCCTCGTAGGTACCATGCATTCCGAGCATGCCCACAAACTGCGGATCGGTCGCCGGGTACGCACCCAGGCCCATCAGGGTATTCGTTACCGGGAAATTCAGCTTGCGTGCCAGTTCAGTCAGTGAGCCGGATGCGTTTCCAAGAATCACACCGCCACCGGTATAAAGGATAGGACGACTGGCCTTCTGCATCATGCGCACGGCCCGCTTGATCTGCCCGGCATGCCCCACGAGCACCGGGTTGTAGGAGCGAATGGTGACCTTGTTCGGGTAGTGATACTCGGTTTTCTGTGCCGTGATGTCTTTCGGAATATCCACGACCACCGGTCCCGGTCGCCCGGTCGTGGCCACGTAAAATGCTTTCTTGATGGTTACAGCCAGGTCCCTGACATCCTTGACCAGGAAATTGTGTTTCACGCAGGGTCGCGTGATGCCGATATTGTCGGCCTCCTGGAATGCATCATTGCCGATCAGGTGAGTCGGCACCTGCCCGGTGAACACAACCAGTGGAATTGAATCCATGTAAGCCGTTGCAATACCGGTAACAGCATTGGTTGCGCCCGGCCCGGATGTCACGATAACGACACCCGGCTTGCCGCTGGAACGCGCATAACCATCCGCCGCATGCGTGGCCGCCTGCTCATGCCGGACCAGGATATGTTGCACCTTGTCCTGCGCATAGAGGGCATCATAGATGTGCAGTACTGCACCACCCGGGTAGCCGAACAGGTGTTCGACGCCCTCGTCCTGCAGTGCACGCACAAATATTTCTGCGCCAGTCAGTTCCACCTGAGAATCTCCCGGAAATGCGGCCAATGAGCTTGAAGAAAAAAAAAGCCCGTCAAACGGGCAATTTCACCATATTTTCAAACATTGAAAACTACTTATATTCTTCAGAAAGGTCAAGAGATCAAGTCATTTGGGGCAACATTCAGGCTATCGGGGATACCGGCCGATAATGTGATGTGGTAGCTTGTTCTACCCGTCAAACAACCCTATTATCCGTACTGATTATCATGGATTTGTCACTATGAAACAGTTACCCAGCCTGATCGGCCTGCTACTAACCGCCCTACTCCTGTCCAGCCCGGCGCACGCCGAGGATGTTTACAAGTGGGTCAACAAGGATAACGAAGTCCAATACACCCAAATGCCGCCACCGCACGGCATCAAGGCCATTCGTATCCAGTCGAAAGCACCCGCTGCCGTGGAGAGTAATGACGCGGCCGCCGCGCCTGAAGATGAGGCCTCGCCTGCGGACACCGAGCAGGCCGCCGAAGACACGCCTGACGTGGAAACCGGGGAGGAGCAGGCCGAAACCCCTGACAGAAATGATGTCCTCGCCCGTGCCTCGCAGGAAAACTGCGAGAAAGCGCGCCGGAACCTCGCCAACCTCAACCGCGGGAATGTACGCCTGAGAACCTCCAGCGGCGAAGTGATCCGCCTCACCGAGGAAGAACGCCAGCAGAAGATCGTCGAGACCAACGCCCAGATCGAGCTGTTCTGCGAATAAACAGGCCATGCCGTTCCTGAAGATTCAGACCAACCACGCTTTGCCGGAGCAGGACGCCCGGGGTCTGGCCGGCAAGGCATCCGCACTGGTCGCCGGGCAACTGGGCAAACCCGAGCGTTACGTCATGGTCTCGGTGGAAAACAACCCAGCCATGCAATTTGCCGGCACCGATGCCCCGCTGGCTTACCTGGAATTGAAGAGTATCGGCCTGCCGGAGGACCGCACCGGCGACCTTTCCAGCGCCCTGTGCCAGCTGATTACCACGGAAACCGGCATTGATGCCGAGCGGGTATACATCGAATTCTCGAATGCCCCGCGCAATATGTGGGGCTGGAACAACAGCACTTTCTGATGCGGCTACTCCTGTTACTCGTGCTCCTGCTGGCTGGCGCCGGGCTCTACCTGTATTTTTTCCCCGAATCGGGTCGGCACCTGAAAGAGGTCCTGCCAGGCCAGGACTTCACCAAAAAGACCGCCCGTATCTATAAATGGCGCAACGAACAGGGTGAATGGCAACTGACCGACACGCCACCACCCGTCGGGGTCGACTATGAACGCAGCGACTACCACGAGGATGTGAATGTCCTGCCGGTGCCGCCCGGCATTCAAAACTAACCGCACAGTAGGCAACACGGGGTCCAGACCGCTACAATCGGCAGCTGTTAATTCATATCGGTCGATTCGCATGCGCCTGTCCAACTTCCCCCTCTCTACCCTGAAAGAAACCCCGGCCGATGCCGAAATCATCAGCCACCAGCTCATGCTGCGCGCCGGTATGCTGCGCAAGCAGGCGGCGGGCATCTACAGCTGGCTGCCACTGGGGTTACGCGTATTACGCAAGGTCGAAGCGATCGTTCGCGAAGAAATGGAACGTGCCGGCGCGCTGGAACTGCTGATGCCGGCCGTGCAACCGGCCGAACTGTGGCAGGAATCAGGCCGCTGGGAGCAATACGGTCCGGAATTGCTGCGTTTCCACGACCGTCACCAGCGTGAATTCTGCCTGGGTCCCACGCACGAGGAAGTCATTACCGATATCGCGCGTAGAGAAATACGCAGCTACAAGCAGCTGCCGGTCAACTACTACCAGATACAGATGAAGTTCCGCGACGAGATACGACCGCGTTTCGGTGTCATGCGTGCGCGTGAATTCCTGATGAAGGACGCCTACTCGTTTCATGCCGACCAGGCCTCGCTGGAAGCAACCTACCAGGTCATGTTCGAGACATACTCGCGGATTTTCACCCGCACCGGACTGGAGTTCCGTGCAGTGCGGGCCGACAGTGGCGCCATCGGCGGCAACGTATCGCAGGAGTTTCATGTACTGGCCGACTCGGGCGAAGATGCGATTGCCTTCTCAACCGGCAGCGACTTCGCCGGTAATGTTGAGGCCATCGAGGCACTGGCCCCGGCGGGCGAACGCCCCGCCCCTGCCGCGCCACTGGAAACCGTCGAGACGCCGGGCAAACATACCATTGCGGAGCTGTGCGAGTTCCTCGATACCACCGCCGACCGCTGCATCAAGACGCTGGTTGTTAATGGCAGCGAGTCGGATGTTGTTGCACTGGTTTTGCGCGGCGACCACGAGCTGAATGCGATCAAGGCAGAGCAACACCCTGCCATCAAGGTACCGCTGGAGTTTGCCACCGATGGGCAAATACAGAAATCACTCGGCTGCAAGGCCGGTTCGCTGGGTCCGGTCGGACTCGATATACCGGTGGTGGTCGACCTGGCGGCAGCACAGCTCGCCGATTTCGTCTGCGGCGCCAACGAAGACGGCAAACACCTGACCGGCGTGAACTGGGGGCGTGACCTGCCCGCACCGGACGTCGCTGACCTGCGTAACGTGGTGGCGGGCGACCCGAGTCCCGATGGTCAGGGCGAACTGGTTATCGCGCGCGGCATCGAGGTCGGCCATATTTTCCAGCTCGGCAGGAAATACAGCGAGGCCATGAAAGCCACGGTGCTGGACGAACAGGGTAAGGACATCCCGATGGAGATGGGCTGCTACGGTATCGGCGTTTCACGCATCGTGGCCGCGGCCATCGAGCAGAACAACGACGACAACGGCATTATCTGGCCGGCTGCCATCGCACCCTTCCAGGTGGCCCTGTTGCCCATGAATATGAAGAAATCCCAGCGCGTCCGCGATGCGGTCGGCGAACTGTACGAAGAAATGACCGCTGCCGGCATTGATGTCCTGCTGGATGACCGCGAGGTTCGCCCTGGCGTCATGTTTTCCGATATGGAACTGATCGGCATTCCGCACCGCGTGGTGGTCGGCGAAAAGAACCTCGACAAGGGCCTGGTCGAGTACAAGGCCAGGCGCGGCGGCGATAACCAGGACATTGCCCGTGACAAAATCATCGCCCATTTGCAGGGTAAACTGGGCTGAGATCAGGCCGATATAACCAGATATGAACACGCGCATACTCGCATTCAGACTGTCAGGTCCGCTGCTTGCCGGCCTGCTGTGTGCGTGCGCAAACACATGGGCCGCCACACAGGAACGACCCGACGAAGACATGCGCGCGGTGCTACTCGAGGCCGTCAAATCCAGTGACAGTTTTATCGACCGCTTCGATGCCGAGGTCTGGCTCACCGACATGTCACGGCGACTGCAATCCCGGGTCAAGGATCATGACGAACGGCTGTATATTCTCAAGCAGGTGCACTACGAATCAACACGTGCCGGGCTCGACCCGGAACTGGTGCTGGCCCTGATCAACGTGGAAAGCAATTTCGACCGCTTCGCCATTTCCAGTGCCGGTGCGCAGGGCCTGATGCAGATCATGCCGTTCTGGCTGGATGAAATCGGGCGCCCCGAAGACAACCTGTTCGACATCGCGACCAACCTGCGCTTCGGCTGCACCATCCTGAATATCTACCTGAAACGCGAACGCGGCGACATGCGCAAGGCGCTGGCACGTTACAACGGCAGTGTCGGCAAGAACTGGTACCCGGCACGTATCTACAAGGCGCTCAGCCGCCGCTGGTACAAGCAGTAAAACACCTGCCCCGCAGAATACGTGGCTGTCGCGTGTTACCAGTCCAGACGCATGGCAAGATAGACGTTACGGCCATCACCCGGCACGCGCTCACCGATTGCCACATCACTGCCCCCTGCACGGTTAATGCCGGTAACATGCGGTGCATACTTGCGGTCAAACACATTGCCAACACCGCCTGAAAGCAGCATATTCTTTTTCACCCGGACCTTTCCATACAGGTTCATCAGGGCATAGCCACCGCTTGGCGTCTCGCCATTGGTTGCCGATACCCTGTCCTGCCGGTCGTAGAAAACACCCTCGGCCGTAACATCCCAGGTTGCGACTGCATAATTCAGGCCCAGTGTGCCGTTCAGTGGCGCGATACGGTAAAGATTGTCGGAAATATCATCGCGCTTGCCGCGCACGTAACTGATGATGCCGCCCAGGCTCCAGTGGTCATCGATACTGTATCCCCAGGCCACATCGGTACCATACAAAGTCGCATCAACGTTAGCGAACTGCAAAACGCCGGCGTCGATCGCAAGCGCGGCCGCGTCAGTGGCGGGCACTCCCTGGATGTAATCACTCACATCCCGGTAAAAGATACGCGGCTCGAAATAGCCACTCGCGGATTGCATATTCAACGCCAGTTCCAGCTGGTGCGAAACTTCCGGGTCGAGATTGATATCGCCGATATACGTGTTGCCGTCAGCCAGTCCACCGGTCGACTGCATCGGCACCCACAGGTAACGCTCCTGGTAAGACGGTGACCTCATCTTGCGCGCAACACCGACCTCCACACTCGCCCCGGGCGAGAGTGGGTGCATGAATCGTGCAACCCAGTCGACGTTGGTATCGGTCTTGCTGCGGTCCGCATTGTTAAAATTGTCCCGCAAGGTCGCAATATTCACATTGGCACCGGCCATGTGGTGATCGACATTACCGGCATCCATGCGCACCTGGTTAACGCGCAAACCAAACTCACTGTCCCAGCCCGCGCCCAGTGCACCATTCCACTCGCTGAATACACCCAGCAGATCGCGCTGTGCAGCGTTAAAATTGACTACCCGGAACATGGCCATGTCCGGGTTGGTAATCACGGCATCATGTGTCGCCAGCTGGCCATCAAGACCAAACAGCAGCTCACCCTGTCCCAGGTCGCGCCCGGCATCCAGCCGGAAACCGGTGCCGCGACCGGTTGCGGCAGTACGGCGCTTGCCCATCATGGGTTCCGGGCGCAACACGAAATTCGACATCGAATGGTATACGTCGGTGTAGTACAGCCGGCCATGCAGTTCGTATGCGCCCGCAAATCCCGTGTATTCGCCACTGACGATATCGGTATCGATCACCTCGATATCCATCGGCAACGACGGCGTCCCGGTCAGACCGGTATCATTGTGCGTGAAATCCAGTGCAAACTCATGGCTCGACTGCCTGAGCCCGTAACCCAGGGAATAATTTTCGCGGTCATGCTCGCTGGGCCGGATTTCGCCCCCGTCGAACTCGATATCATCGCCCCGCTCACGGCTGCCGGCGATATGCATTCGATGCGTACGATTCGCCAGTCCGGCCACAACACCGAGCGCAAACGAATCGTTCACTGTCGCACCGGACAGGTTCAACGTGCCTTGCGACTCGAACTGTCTCACCGGTACCGAATCCGGGCCGGATCGACGTCGCATGCAGTGTGCCACCCAGTGTTTCCAGTCCTGAACTGACCGGTGCAATACCGCGAATCACCTGTATGCCCTGAAGTTGCGCGCCGGGTATATAGGACAGTGGTGTATCCATGCCATTTGGCCCGCCCCCCGGTATGGTGATGCCATTCAGCTTCACGTTGACCCGGTCGGCATACATGCCCCGGTACTGTGCAATACCGGTCAAGACACCATTACGGTTGACGTCGGCACCCGGCACACTGTGCAACAGGGCGGCTGCATCCGGCACAATACCGGGTACATTATTTGTCTCTACCGTGTAACTGTTTTCCTCTTCCTCGATCTCACCGGTCACTGTGACCGTTCCCAGCCGGGTAGCCTCTTCAGCGGACAGACCGACAACCGGCCAGATAACGGAGAACAGGCATGCGGTCATTCCAGGCAGAATAATTTATTCTTTTTGAGGAGATCATAATTTCACCAGCAGTCGAGGTTTCGCAACGAAATACATTCGTCGGTGGAATGTGCGGGTGAATTATAAAGAGGCGGCGCTGGAATACGATGCGGCCAATTGTCGCAACCAGTTGCATCCGGATAATCTTAACGGGTACGACCAACCCTGAATTCTATCGGGACTTCCACCCATGCCATCACGGCATGCGCACCGCTGCTTGCCGGCACAAAACGCCAGTCCCTGACAGCTGACAGGGCGGCCTGGTCAAACAGGCGGTAACCACTCGACTCCTTCAGTTGCACCTGGCTGCAATGACCATCAGGCTGCACCTGCGCGCGCACCAGCACATCCCCTTCTATACCGCGCTTCAACAGTTTGCGTGGATAGTCCGGTGGCGCATTTGCGAGATACGCAGCGTCAACCCGCGGTGCCACGAGTGTGCTGTCCACGACAACAGCCGGACCGGCCGCGGGTGGCGCTGCACTGGCAATGACATGAGGAATGTCCTGTAGCTGGCGGCCTGGCAATGTTCCGGCGCACATTCGGGATGCGCACTTCCTCTGCCGGTTTAATCACCGGTACCGGGCTGCGTTTACGGGTTTCCCGAACCGGGCGTTGCGGTGGCGCTGCGGTTTGCGCAACGGGTGCTGCCTGGCTAGCGGGCGTCGGTGAGGCAAGCAATACCAGGGCGATAGGTGGGGCTATGGCCGCTTGCCGGCTGGCAAACAGGTCCGCAGGCATATTCATCAATACACCGGCATGCACAATGCCGGTCATGGCAAGCGCAAACAACAGGCCACGTCGATCCGACTGCCAGTCTTTCTGCATGCCTGCGGTCATGCAATCTACACCCTGTTGGTCCGTGAATATCAGTTAACTGAATATACCGGCAAGGCTTGATCGGGGACATGCGGCAAGATGTCGCACTTTGATTCGTGATTTATGGATACAAATTGGTATAACGAAGCAGAATCCACCTCGGGGATGTGGTGGAGCGAAAGATGCAATACAGCGATCAGCGCTTGAACAGGGCGATAGACTCAACGTGCGCCGTATGTGGAAACATATCCATAACCCCTGCAGAAACGAGTGTGTAGCCCTTCTCGTTAACCAGCACCCCGGCATCACGCGCCAGCGAACCTGGATGGCATGAGACATAAACGATGCGTTGCGGGTGTATGTTGCCGAGCACATCCAGCACACCGGCCGCACCACTGCGCGGCGGATCAAGCAACACCTTGCTGTAGCCATCACCGACCCAGGCGGCTTCACGGTTATCCGCAGCCAGGTCGGCCACGTGAAAGGCAACATTATCCAGCCTGTTGTGCATGGCATTTTCGCGGGCGCGACTGACCAGGCCCGCCTCGCCTTCCACACCCGTGACCCTGCCTGCCTGCCGCGCCATCGGCAGGGTGAAATTGCCCAGGCCGCAAAACAGATCGAGCACCTGATCATCGGAGTTCAGATCAAGCATGTCGAGCACCCGCGCAATCATTTGCGCGTTGATAGACGAATTGACCTGGGTGAAATCTGTCGGGCGAAAGCGTATCTCGATAGTCCTGTCCGGTCAACCGGTATGCCAGGGCTGAATCCAGCGGGGCAAATGGGCGCACCGTGTCCGGCCCGCCGGATTGCAGCCAGACATGCAATCCTGTCGATGCAGCAAACGCCGACAGGCGCGCCTCGTCCGCTTCGCTGAGCGCATCAAGGTGACGAAACACCAGCGCCGTCGCAGAGTCACTGACCGCAACCTCAATCTGCGCTATACGCTCACGCGCGTCCATCGATTCGATCAGGCGTGCAAGCATTTCAATCCGTTCACCCACCGCGGGATGCAATACCTCGCAACGCGACAGGTCTGCCAGATAGGAAGCACGCTTCTCGCGGAAACCGACCAGTACACGTCCTTTTTTCTTTACATCCTTCACACCCAGACGCGCCTTGTTCCGGTATCCCCACACCGGACCGGTCAGCGGCGGCAACACCGTCTGCGCGGTAACGGACCCGATACGCGCCAGGTTATCCAGCAGCGTCTGCTGTTTGGCCAGGATTTGCGCGTCTGTCGACAGATGCTGCAGGCTGCAACCACCGCACACGCCAAAATGCGCACACTTCGGCGTGACCCGGTCAGGTGACGCCGTGTGAATATCGGTCACGCGCCCTTCATCGAACTTGCTGCGGGTTGCCAGGTATTCGAAGCCGACCGTCTCGCCCGGCAATGCACCGTCGATAAACACGGCCTTGCCGTCGAGATGCGCTACCCCCCGGCCATCGTGGGCAAGCGACTCGATTTCAATATGGCTGACAGGCTCGGGAAGACGTTTCCTTCTGGATCGTTTACTCATGGTATTTGATTTGATGTCTCGCGCAAAGACGCCAAGGCGCAAAGAAAAGATAATGACTTCAGAGAGACACAGGAAACTTGATATAAGATCCTTGCATGACTGCATGCCAGTAATATGCCGGATTTACTCTGTGGTAGTGTCTTAAAAGCCAATGATGCCTGATTCCCGGCAAGCATTCTCAATTGATACTTTGCGCCTTGGCGTCTTTGCGCGAGACATCATTCCAAATCAAACCTTCTGCCAGCTTTCCAGGAACTCGTTCAGGTGCGGTTTGTTTTCATCACCCAGTTCTGCGCGGACCTGTTCGCAGACGGCGGCATATTCCGCGTGGCTGATATGTCCGCGAATGAGTTGAAAGCGTTGATAGACAAGGTAGGTGTTCAACACATCGGTCTCGCAGTAATTGCGGATACCGTTTATATCGCCATCGAGGTAATTGTCCCAGACTTTTGCACCGCTCATGCCCATCTTGCCCGGAAACCCCAGCAGGGTCGCAATCTCGTCAAGCCTGGCCGTCGCACGCGGCTGGTAACCGGCCAGCACATCCATGACATCGGTGTGACGCTCATGGAAACGGCTCAGGTAATTATTCCATTTGAAGTTCTTGTCATCACTACCGGTGTCCCAGTAGCGCGGCGCCTGGATACCGTGCAACA
Source organism: uncultured Halobacteria archaeon (assembly GCA_963847565.1). Taxonomy (GTDB): domain Bacteria; phylum Pseudomonadota; class Gammaproteobacteria; order UBA9214; family UBA9214; genus UBA9214. The sequence goes on along the minus strand of CAWKAE010000019.1, from coordinate 58,544 downwards.
GGCTGCGATAATGGATGACGGGCAGATCGAAACCGGAGCCATTCCACGAGACCAGTGTCGGAGTAAACCGGTCGATACCGTCGAAAAAGCGTGTAAGAATTTCCTCTTCCGGCGAATCCGCCTCACCCAGCGTCCATACCTTGAACTTGTCAGGCGTGCGCAACACCACCGATATGGCAACAATGCGATGCAGGTGATGGCGCAGAAACTCGGACCCGCCGCTTTCCTCGGCGCGCTTGTGAAACATGACACGGCCGACATTCTTGTCGTCCAGGTCGTCAAGATCATATAAACGCCGGCCAGCCGCAACATCCGGTATGGTTTCTATATCAAATACGAATATATTCATAGACAAGAGTGGTCGCCGCCGCAGTCACGGGGACATCCCTTCAGGAACAGCGCGCACACGCGTCCTGAAGGGCCCGCAGCTTGTTATTGAAAAATTATTTCTGCTTCCAGGCGCCGCCCTGCATGTAGTACCAGCCGGAACGGGCATTTGCTATCCAGCGACGCGCAAAGGTCTGGCGTATATCCGCCTCCCATTCCGGGTGGCCGTTGGCCCGGGCTATCTCGGCGTACAAGGCGTCCCTGTCACCATTCTCCTGGGCAACGAGGCCCTTGACGGAATTACGCTCGTTCAGCGGCACCAGCTTCTGGTCACGCAGGGTGATTCGTCCGTCATCGGTCATGCCGACCGCGCCCGAATCGTAATGCGCCGCAAGCTGTCGATGACGCTGCTCCATCGATGCCTGCAGCTGGCGAATGGCGGGTGTATTGACTGATAATATCTGCCTCGGCATGCGCAGGCGCAATCAGCCAGTCAAGCATCTGCATGCCGATTTGCGCAGGGATGCCGGGTTGAGGACGTATTGACTGTGGCTCCTGGGCCGGCGCCTTCTTGTCCTCTTTTGCTTCACCGTATACATCGAGAATAATCCGATCGGCCGCCTTGACCGCCGCCTCGGCAGGAAAATAGACATTGATGGTGACGCAGGCCGTCACCAGCAACAGGAGGAACAGCGAACCAGGCATGTGCAACGCTTTCATTATTCGGACTCCCTCATTGAAATATGCGACTTCCATCAATAGTTAACGCAATACCGGCCGACAGGTTAACATGAGGAAGGCTTTTCATCACTCCACGACCGGGCTCGTTTCCCCGGTCACGGCAATTATCTGCGCCACCAGGCTGTCCCAGTTAACCCGATCCGCATAACCGACCACGTCGAGGCGCGGCGGCAGGAAGCGCCCCTTGACCAGATAATAGCCGCGTTCGGCCGGCTCCACACCACCCATATCACACACGCCATTCGCCAGTCGGCAGCGGATACCCAGCCGGTCATACGGGAAGTCCTCGAGAAACCGCAGGAAGCTGCGCGACAAAGCGCCGCCGAGACCGCCTCCGCCAATATTGGAAATATTATCCACTGCCTTCTGGCTAATGCGGTGCCGCGACCGGTCGTCCTTCGGCGTGCTGAATTCCGCATCGAACGCAAACGGCCGCCAGGACTCCAGTACCAGGTCGTCGACCCGGCCATCCAGGCGCCCTTCTATTCGACCGAATGAGAATGCACCGGTCAGCGACTCAAGATCGATGTTATCGATATCTGCATTCACCTGCAGTCGCGGGACCAGCCCGAATGGCTGGAGCAGTTTCAACTCGCGCAATGTCACCACGCCATCGAATACCCGTACCAGCAATACACCACCCACAGTCAGCTCACCATCCGCATACCTGACAGCCGGAATGACGCCCGACAGTTTGCCGCCGAATTCCGGCCACTCAAGCGCGCGGGTGAGTCCCTGCATGGATACCGGCGTAAGAATACTGTCGACTTCCCAGCGCAACCCCGTTTTTTCTGCGTATTCCATTGCAAATGATTCTATATCCAGCGCACCGTCAAGCACCGGAATCCGTACCGGCCGCACCAGGCGCACCGCTGTACCGGTCGACTCAATTTCCAGGCCGGTCGCTCCCAGGTCAATCCGGTAAACAGAACCACCGTCCCATGCCAGCGATGAATACTCGGGCAGCTTGCCGTTTGACCAGTCCAGGTTACCGACCAGGTTATCGAAACCGAACAACCCGTTTTTCTCCTTAATGGTCAGTGCCTCGATATCCACGCTTGCGCTCTGCGGCAAACCGTTTTCTATGTGCAATTCTCCGTGCAAGCTGCCGTTCGTTTCCAGGTTGCCAGCGAGCGAATCAGCCAGCCAGGGTTGCAGATAGGTTTTATACGCCGACGGGAAAGCTGCCTCGTGCATCGCGACACGTAATTGCTGAACGGGTTGTTCCTGCGCCAGCGCCAATCGACCCTGTGCGGATATTTTCACACTGGCTGGATGCTCGTACGTGAAATCATGCACCGTCAGTACGCGTCCGCCCGGCTGCCAGTCGATGCTGGCGCTGGCGTGTATCGGCTGCTTTCCCACCTCGATGTAGAGCGGGTCGATATAAACGGCGCCGCGCTGCGCTTCCAGCGCTGCCTGTATACGCCAGCCAGAACGCAATAGCTGCGCCTTGCCTGACAGACTCATCGCCAGGTTCTCACCTGCATACTTCCCGGCAACGTCGGTAAAGCTGTCAGCCTTCAAACTGATCGCGTAAGCGGCACGCGCCACACTGGCCCCCTGCCCCTGAAGATCGAGGTCGATATCCGCCGTGCCCTCGGGACTCAGCGCGGGCAGCTCAATCCCGGCCGCTTTCAGCTCGTGTGCCAGGGCGGATAGCACCAGTGCGTCACCCTTGATATCAGCCGACCAGTTGCCATCGAGATAGCTGGCGGCAACCGTTACCCGGCCACCGGCGAGTCGCAGACTGCGCAGGCGCAAGCGAATACTTTTGTCGACATGGCTGTAATGGATGACAGCGGGCAGTGATTGACGACCGAAACGGCTAGAGCGGAAATCCAGTTTGCCACTGCGGCATGAAAACCCGGCATTTGTCAGTTCTGCCTGGTCACAAACGAGTTGCAGTGCCTTGACGGAACCCAGCTTGCCAGGCAAGTCTGCCGTGGCCGCCTGCAGCACGGTGCGTGCACTCGCAATCCCCGTCCAGTTAATATCCATGGACAGGTCGCTGACCGACCAGCCATCACCCTCGATATTACCCAGTGAAAGCCTTGCCGTTTCTATTGCATGGCCCTGCAGGACAAGGACCTGCCGACAGGCCGATGGTCAGCAATACTGCGCAGACTACCCGTACACGGGATGTGTACATTCAGTCAGGAAACACTCCGGTGGACAGGTAGCGGTCACCGCGATCACAGATAATGGCAACAATAACCGCCTCGCTGACCTGTTTTGACAACGCCAGCGCCGCGGCAACCGCACCGCCCGAGGAAATACCGGCAAAAATACCTTCCTGCGACGCGAGCGCCAGCGTGGTTTGTTCTGCGTCCGCCTGGGTAACCTCAAGGGTCTGGTCAACACGCGCTGCATCATAAATTGATGGCAGGTACTCCGCAGGCCAGCGTCGAATACCGGGTATCGCAGAACCCTCTGCCGGCGTGACACCCACAATCTGTATGTCCGCATGCTGTTCCTTGAGGTAGCGGGATGTACCCATGATGGTGCCGGTGGTACCCATGGCGCTCACAAAGTGAGTGATGCTGCCCGCGGTATCCCGCCAGATTTCCGGGCCGGTTGTTTCATAGTGCGCGCGTGGATTATCCGGATTGGCAAACTGGTCGAGCACCCGACCCTCGCCCCGCTCACCCATTGCCTGCGCGAGGTCGCGCGCACCTTCCATGCTGGCCGCCTTGCTGACAAGAATGATCTCTGCGCCGAAGGCCTTCATGACAGCGCGTCGCTCGACACTCATGTGCTCCGGCATGATCAATACCATACGATAGCCTTTCATCGCCGCGACCATGGCCAGTGCAATACCGGTATTACCACTCGTCGCCTCGATCAGCGTATCGCCCGGTGTGATCTCGCCACGCTGCTCTGCGTGGCGAATCATACTGAGTGCGGGCCTGTCCTTGACCGAACCCGCCGGGTTATTACCCTCCAGTTTTACCAGTATCGTGTTACTGGTTGTGCCGGGCAGACGCTGCAACCGGACCAGCGGCGTATTACCAACAGTTGCCTCGAGCGTTGGAAAGTCCATCATTCACTAACCTCAACGAAAACAGCCTGTAGTATACAGAAGAACATGAAATTTCAGACACCCGCTAACGGCATTTCCCTACTGCCGGCGGCTAGCCCTGATTTTCACATTCAATTACGATGCATGCAGACCCGCTTCGGCTTCTTGCCTGCCTGGTCAACTGTCCGTGGAGAGCACGCTGCATGTTCAGAAATCTGCTAAAGAAGTTCTCTGCACTGCTGGTCGGGGGCAGCAACATACCGGGCAAAACACGGAGGACGACGCGGAAACTATTGCCGGGGAACATCTGCGGCCCAGGGAAATTAACCGGAAGTTTTCCAGCGAAATGTTTGCCCAGCTGTTGCTTGAATTACCAGGACATCGCCAGACAATGCAGGCGGCATACACGTCCGGTAACGACCGGCAGCTACGCGAATGCGTCCATAAACTTCTGGGGGGCGCCGCTTATTGCGATGCGCCTGAACTGGAAACCAGCCTGCGCGAGCTGCGCATGGCGCTGAGAACGGGGAACCGTGACAGCATTGATATCTACTTTGGTCGCGCCATCAACACCATCGACAATACGCTCAGGGCCAGCGGTTACCGTGCATCCTGATGCGCCTGCGTCATGAGGCGTTTCATTTCACTCACGGCAGGCATAAGCCCGGTAAACAGCGCCCGCGCAATAATGGCATGACCGATGTTCAGCTCGAGAATGTCCGGGATTGCAGCAATCTTGCCGACGTTATGGTAATTCAGCCCGTGCCCGGCATGGACCTTCAGTCCTGCATCAACACCCAGTCGCACGGATTCAACAATTCGTGTCAGCTCATTTGCCTGTTCTCCGGCTGTTGGTGCGTCGGCAAAATGCCCGGTATGAATCTCGATGCAGGGCGCACCGGCCTCCACCGCCGCTTCAACCTGTTTCCGGTCCGCATCTATAAACAGGGAGACGCGTATTCCGGCCCCGGCCAGTTGCTGGCAGGCATCCCTGATACGCACGAGTTGACCGGCAACATCAAGACCGCCTTCGGTCGTCAGCTCTTCGCGTCGCTCGGGAACCAGGCAACAGTCTTCCGGGCAGACCTGCCCGGCAAATGCAAGCATTTCGTCCGTGACTGCCATCTCGAGGTTCATGCGCGTTTGCAGGATATCCTTTAACTGGCGGACATCGCGCTCCTGGATATGCCTGCGATCTTCGCGCAGATGCAGAGTAATACTGTCTGCCCCGGCCTGTTCTGATTCTATTGCAGCCTGCACAGGATCGGGATAATGCGTCCCGCGTGCCTGCCTCAGGGTCGCCACATGATCGATATTTACACCCAGTAACATTCAAGGAACCTCTGATTAATTATTAAAACGCCGTCATTGCGAGTGCGATGTTACATGGCCCAGGCCAGCCTCTCGCTCGCTATGCGAGCTCACCTTCTCCATGTAGTCGTCGCAATGACGAGGTGATCAGGGGGCCGTTAACCGATTACCTCCAGACCTGATTTGGTTCCGGCGCCACCTGATGGCGGACGCCGCATCGGCGTCATCGACGCCAGTTGATTCAGCACCGTGCGCGTCTTCAGTGGCCGCGCACCCAGATACAATGCCAGTGCCGCACGGGTAAGATGCAGGATTTCACGACATGCACGCCGACCGTCCAGTTGCTCCGCCGAGAACGCCAGCAGGCTCTCTCCCCGCAGGTAGATACCCTCGTTACCCTGCTGCCGGCAGCGTACCGGACCCTGCTCGAGCCGGTACTCGTACAGGGTATCGTGTACGAGCGGTTCCCCGGACTCAAACTCGCAGTCCAGCAATAAACCATAGCCAAGTTCCTGCAACAGGTGTTTTTCAAAATACCTCAGCGCCTGTTCCTCTGTTTCAACCAGGGCATCGATAGCACGCTCGTAGGCGTCGAACAACGCCGGGTGCGGGTCATGTCGGGTAAGCAGCCTGAGCAACAACTCGTTGAGATAGCTTGCGCATAAAACCATACGCCCGTTTGCCGGCAATGGTATCGCACGACCTTCGGCACCCGTCAGCGTGCCAAGATCACCGCGCATATTCCATGACAGCAACAGCGGCCGCAGGATCTGCAGTTCACTGTACCAGCGTGATTTCGGCGAGCGCGCACCCCGGGCAACCAGACCCACACGACCATATTCATGACTGAACACTTCGATCAACAGGCTCGAGTCCCGGTAAGGATACCGGTGCAGCACCCAGGCAGGCTCCAGAGACACGCGTTCCACTGCACCCATCGAAGTTCAATCCTCCCGGCCGGCAAGCCGTTATCAGACGATCACTTTACCGGAAAAGCGCTGACTGCGCCCGGCGGGCGGGTGCAGGAATGCCCTGCTAGTCATGGTCTGTGTAACCCAGACTGCGCAGCGCACGCTCGTCATCGGCCCAGCCTTCCTTCACCTTGACCCAGAGTTTCAGATTAACCTTGCAGCCCAACAGTGACTCGATATCTCGCCGTGCCTGTTGCCCGACGTCCTTGAGCAGACGTCCCTGCTTGCCAATGACAATTGACTTCTGGCTGGCACGCTCAACCCAGATGAGCGCGTGTATGTGGGTTATATGCTGTTCACGCTTGAATGACTCGATCTCGACCGTCAGGCCGTACGGCAATTCTTTGGCCAGCTTGCGAAAGAGCTTTTCACGAACAAGTTCGGCAACCATGAACCGCTCGGAACGGTCCGTCACCTGGTCTTCCGGGAAGAACGGTGGCGAGACCGGTAACAGCGACTCGATACAGGACTCAAGCGCCGGCACGTTATCACCACGCTTTGCTGATATCGGGATGATTTCCCGGAATTCGCGCCTCGCAGCAAGCGCCTGCAGGCCCGGCAACAGGGTCTCCCGGTCTTCCAGCTGGTCGATCTTGTTGACAGCAAGAATAACCGGGCACTTTACCGTGGCCAGCTTGCTCAGGACCAACTCGTCATCTGCGGTCCAGCGCAGGCCATCGACAAGGAATACGATGACATCAACGTCCATCAGGACACTGCCTGCCGCCCGGTTAAGATGCCGGTTCATGGCCCGGCCTTCGAATTCATGTATGCCCGGCGTATCCACGTATATCAGCTGGGCGCTATCCGTTGTTTTTATACCGAGTACGCGGTGGCGCGTCGTCTGCGGGCGCCTGGATGTGATGCTGATTTTCTGCCCGAGTATACGGTTCAGTAACGTCGATTTGCCTGTATTCGGACGACCGATCAGGGCGGTATAGCCACAGCGGAACGTATCAACCATGTACTCAGTCCGCCTCGAGTTTCAGAAGCATGTTGCTGGCTGCATCCTGCTCGGCATGGCGTCTGTTGGACCCTTCTCCGCGACTCGGCTCCTGGCCCTCGACGTCACAAATAACTTCGAAGTAACGGGCATGCGCCTTGCCGCTGACTTCCCTGACCGTGTACTCGGGTAATTTTATCTGGCGCGCCTGCAGAAATTCCTGCAATCGCGTCTTTGCATCCTTAAGCACAACGGCATCAGACAAGCCACGCAACCGATCAGCGTACAGGTGCAAAATGCAATCACGGCATGTCGCGAAGTTGCTATCAAGATATATTGCACCGAAGATTGCCTCAACGGCATCGGAAATTATCGATTCACGGCGGTGCCCGCCACTCTTGCGCTCGCCGGGGCCCAGCGCCATGAAATCGCCAATCTCGAGGTCCTTGCCAATATCTGCCAGCGTTTCCCTGCGCACCAGGCTGGAGCGCAAACGGCTGAGCCTGCCCTCCCTTACTTCCGGAAAATTGTGAAACAGCTCACCAGCAATGACACAACCGAGGACAGCATCGCCCAGGAATTCAAGACGTTCGTTATTCTTGTTGCCGACGCTGCGATGCGTCAACGCCTTCTCCAGCAGCTCCGGGTCATTAAATGTGTAACCCAGCCGTTGCTCCAGCTGTCCGGATCTGGATATCAATATTTAGTTACCAATACCTGTTTCTCGAAATCCATAAGAACGTAGACATTCGCGACTATGTGCTCGCGCTTCTCGTAACTGGCAGTCACGCGGTAATTTTTTCCCACGTTCTTGATTTCCACGTCTTGCGGCGTGATGCTCGTTACGAAACTGACATCGAAACGCCGCTCGAGCAGTCTACGTATCTCCGCATGGCGAACTGAATCCGCTCTCTTCTTCAAGTCGCCTCAAGTGTCGACACTACCTTGAAGTAATCCAGATAGGCCGGCACCATTCGTAAAGCCAACAGTACAAAAAAACCGATCAGGGCAAGTACGATCATCCAGCCAATACCTGTCATTCCCCGCTGGTGAGTTTTTGATTGCATCTGCTTTCTCCTGTTTACCGAAGTTTGATTTACAAGATTTTCGTGCCGATGCGGCCAAAATCAACACCGCCGTTCGCACTATCCCAGTTCATCCATATACGGAACGCCTTGCCAACCAGGTTGGCCTCCGGCACCGCTCCCCAGAACCGGCTGTCGTTACTGTTGTCGCGATTATCACCCATCACGAAGTACTCGCCAGCAGGCACCACGAATTCACCTTCCAGGCCGGGGGTCCGCGACATAACGAGAATATCATGCTGGACATCTCCCAGCTTTTCCTGCCGCTTGCTCGCGCCGGACATCGAAATACCCGAACCCTTGCCGACATAAACACCGGACGGAACCTGCCCGACAGCCTCGCCGTTAATATAAACAACCTTGTTGAAATAACCCACCCGGTCACCCGGCAGGCCGACAACACGCTTTATGTAATCAACATTCGGGTCCTTCGGATAACGAAACACAACCACATCGCCCCGCTCCGGCTCACCCACCTCGATGACCTTGGTATCCAGCACCGGCAGACGTATGCCATAGGAAAACTTGTTGACCAGGATGAAATCACCCACCAGCAGGGTCGGCATCATGGAGCCTGACGGAATCCTGAAGGGCTCAACCAGAAACGAGCGCAACAGCAGTACTGCCAGTATCACCGGGAAGAATGATTTGCTGTACTCAACGATGGTGGATTCTTTCAGCGCACGCAGGACCGGTTCAGACTCCTTGTTTTCCCCCTGTTGCAGCAGCGCAGCGGCACGTTTGCGCCGACCGGGCGCCAGCAACATGGAATCCAGCGCCCAGACAACGCCCGTGACGAGCGTCGCACCTACAAGTACTGCCGGAAAGTCGATATTCATTATTTCCCTCATTATTCCTGTTTCAGCCAGCTACCCGGAAGTGTCAGTCATCATCCCGGTTATTCATTATCAACACGCAAAACCGCCAGGAATGCGGCCTGCGGGATTTCCACCTTGCCGAACTGTTTCATTCTTTTCTTGCCGGCCTTTTGCTTCTCCAGCAGCTTGCGCTTGCGTGAGATATCGCCACCATAGCACTTTGCCGTAACATTCTTGCGTAACGCCTTCACATTTGTGCGCGCAATTATCTGTGCGCCGATAGCCGATTGAATGGCGACATCATACATCTGTCGCGGGATAAGCTCCTTCATTTTCGATGCCAGCAGGCGCCCGCGCGACTGTGCCGTGTCCCGGTGCACAATCAGCGACAGCGCATCGACACGCTCGCCATTGATGAGAATATCGAGCTTGACCAGCGGCGACTCCTGAAAGCGGACAAAATGATAATCGAATGACGCGTACCCGCGACTAACGGATTTCAGGCGATCAAAGAAATCCAGTACGATCTCGCTCAGCGGTATTTCATAGTTCAGCGAGACCTGGCTGCCCAGGTACTGCATATCCTTTTGCACGCCACGCTTTTCAATGCACAAGGTGATTACGTTGCCGACATAGGCCTGCGGCACCAGGATGTTGGCCATGATTATCGGTTCCCGAATCTCTTCAATCTTGTTGACTGGCGGCAGGCTGGCCGGGTTGTCAATGCGGACCAACTGCTGGTCCGTGTTCAGCACTTCGTAGATTACCGTCGGTGCCGTCGTGATCAGGTCGAGATCGTATTCCCGCTCGAGACGTTCCTGAACGATCTCCATATGCAGCATGCCGAGAAAGCCACAGCGGAAACCAAACCCCAGTGCCTCGGACGTTTCCGGCTCATAATGCAAAGCTGCATCGTTTAGCCGTAATTTCTGCAAGGCATCGCGCAGGTCCTCATAATCATCCGATTCGACCGGGTAAAGCCCGGCAAACACGTTCGGCTGGATCATCTTGAAACCCGGCAACGGCTCCGTCGCCGGGTCGTTGGCAAGCGTCAGCGTGTCGCCAACCGGCGCACCCTCGATATCCTTGATGCCGGCGACCAGGAAACCGACATCTCCCGCGGTCAGCGCCTCACGGTCTTCCCGCTTCGGCGTAAAGACACCCAGCCGTTCTACCTGGAAGTCCCGACCGGTCGACATTACGCGGACTTTTTTCCGACGGGGCAAGCGGCCATCCACTATCCGGACCAGCGAAATCACGCCGACATAACTGTCGAACCACGAATCGATAATCAGCGCCTTCAAAGGCGCGTCCGCATTGCCGCGCGGTGGTGGCACTCGCCGGACCAGTTCTTCGAGTACATCTTCGATACCTTCACCGGTCTTGGCACTGCAACGCACCGCGTCCTCTGCCTCCAGTCCGATGATCTCCTCGATCTCCTTGATAACGCGTTCCGGATCGGCGGCCGGCAGATCAATCTTGTTCAGTACCGGCACCACCTCAAGGTCAAGATCGATGGCGGTGTAGCAGTTGGCAACGCTTTGCGCCTCGACACCCTGTGCCGCATCGACGACCAGCAGAGCGCCCTCGCAGGCGGCCAGTGAGCGTGATACTTCGTAGGAAAAATCAACGTGCCCGGGGGTATCGATCAGGTTCAGCTCGTAGACCTCGCCGTCCCTGGCTTTATATTTAAGCGACACGCTTTGTGCCTTGATGGTGATGCCGCGCTCGCGCTCCAGGTCCATGGAGTCGAGCACCTGGTCGCCCATTTCACGCTCGGTCAGTCCGCCGCACACCTGTATAAACCGGTCCGCGAGGGTCGATTTGCCGTGATCAATATGCGCGATGATCGAGAAATTTCGAACGTGCTGGCTATCTGTCATGAAGGCGGGGCGGTTGCGTGTAGCCGTGTAAGCGGCGGCCGGGCGTGTCCGGGAAAATTGTTATTATACAGGATGTTTTGGCCCCGTCACCGGCCATCATTCAGGTCTCACACCATTCTCTCAAGCGCGCCTGGTCGAGAAAAAAGTGGCACAGCTCCTGCCCCCCGCCGGTCAGGACCGGCACCCGCGCGCCATATTGCTCGGCCAATGCAGGGTCCCGGTCAATATCCACTTCCTCGAGACTGAAGCGCAACTCATCCCTGAGTCGATAGAGCGCCACCGTCATATCAGTGCACAGGTGGCACCCGCGGCGGACGTAAACGGTCAGCTGCCTGTCCACCGGGGCCGGTGCCGACTGCCTCAGGATTCCGGAATTTTCAGCGCCAGGAAGGTCGGGCTGCCACCGCGCTGCACCAGCAGTGCAACCGATTTGCCAGCCGGCAATTTATCAATCATGGACTGGAACTGCTTGGCACTTTTAACTGCCGTGTTGTCGACACTGAGAATAATGTCACCCTTGCGTACACCGGCGTCGTGATGCGGCGCCGTTTGTTACATGATCGATCGACAACACCCTGCTCAATTTCCAGCGCTTCCATATCCTCGTCACTCAATTCACTGACGGTGATGCCAAGACGATTGGTTGTCCTGCTGGCAGGTTCCTTCGCTTTTGCCTGGACATCATCATCTTCAGGCAGTTCACCGAGCTTCACCTTGAGTGTTTTTCTGCGTGAATCACGGATGATCTCAACCGGAATCAACACACCGACCTTGCTGCTACCGACTATCGGCGGCAGGTTGGACGAGTTCATCACCTCTTTACCATCAAACTTGACGATAATATCACCGACCTTCGCACCGGCTTTCTCTGCCGGACTGTTTGGCAGCACTTTCGCAACCAGCGCACCGCGCGGTTGCTTCATACCAAACGACTCAGCCAGGTCCCGGGTCACGTCCTGAATCAGCACACCCAGCCAGCCACGACTCACGCGACCGGATGTCTTGAGCTGGTCAGCCACATTCATCGCCACTTCGATCGGGATAGCGAAAGACAATCCCATGTAGCCGCCGGTGCGACTGTAGATCTGGGAATTCATGCCAACCACTTCACCTTCCTGGTTAAACAGTGGTCCACCGGAATTACCGGGATTGATTGCCACGTCCGTCTGGATGAACGGGACATAGTTTTCACGTGGCAGGCTGCGGCCCTTGGCGCTGACAATACCGGCCGTTGCAGAATGATCGAAGCCAAACGGTGAGCCGATTGCCAGCACCCATTCGCCGACTTCCAGGGTGCTGGATTTGCCGATTTTCGCGACCGGCAGACCGGTTGCCTCGATCTTGAGCAAGGCAACATCGCTGCGCTGATCTTCGCCGATTACTTCTGCCATCAGCTCGCGTCGATCACTGAGGCGCACGATGATTTCGTCCGCGCCCTTGATCACGTGGTAATTGGTCAGGACATAACCATCCTTGGAAATAATGAAACCGGACCCGAGCGACTTGGCATCACGATAAGAAGGCGACTCACCCCCCTCGTGTTCGAAGAAATACTTGAACAACTCGCCAAACGGGCTGCCCTCGGGCATTTCAGGTATCTCGAAACCTTCGGGGAGTTCCGGCATGCCGGTCTGTACTTTCTGGGTGGTACTGATATTCACAACAGACGGACTGGTGTCTTTAATCAGCTCGGTAAATCCGGGCAGGTGATTGGCCTGTACTGCCTGCATCGAGACCAGCAGGAACATCCCCAGAAATACTGCAATTTGTCGAACAAACAACATACTCATGCTCTCCATAATGTGATTACTACAAATCCCGCCAGTCAGCGGGACAGTTGCCCTGTTCACACGGTTGGTAAACGTGTTTCGCGGCGCAGCACGACCGGCTGAAACGCGGCATCTGTTTCGGTTGCACGTCCGAAGCGACGCAACCAGAACAGGCTGGCGATCAGTCCGACCGCCGCACCGGCAATGGCCGGCCAGTCGGAACCGGTTGACGTGATGCGCTCGCCCACAAACTGCCCGGCCAGTGCACCGGCAAACAGGCCGGCCAGCGGCACGGCGTAGACGGCGAGTGAACCGCGTACCACACCGGACTCCGCAATACCGATCACCACGTGATCACCAATACGGGCATCAACCTTGTTGACCACGCGCAGGCGCATTCGTTTCCTGCCCAGCACCTTCGCAATCGCACTGGTACCGCAGCCCTTGCGGGCGGAACAGCTGCCGCAGGTCGACTGACGCTCGCTCTCGATCCAGGCAAATTCGCCCTCGACATCCACAACCTGTCCGGTTTCCTCAAGCACCTTACGAAGACGCCTGCCGGTTTACGGATGTGGCAATCATTTTGACCGTTGCCGGCGGCACTTCGCCGACGACCGTTACCTGGTAACCGTCAACCACGGTACCGTAGGCATTCATGGCTCCCATATTCGACGGGCCGGTAAACGCATCGGTCTCGGACATTGTATGTTCTATATACACCGATACGGTTGCCATGCCATCGGTAAAAACCATGTGTTCAGCGTCACTGCCCTGCTCATGCAGGCGACGGCGGCGGAAATCGGACAGCATGAAACCGGCCGGCAATTGCCTGACCACCCACCCCGGCGAACCCTGTGCCGGATCTTCGGCAGTCTTTATTTCAGTCTGGCGGTGCCAGGTATAACCATCACCACTCAGCGACGGTTGCAATTCGCTCGCCGGAATATCCGTATCGATATCCAGCGCGGTGAAGACCACCTGCTCGATGGCCTTGCCGTCCGCACCGGTCAGGTCGGACTTCAGCATCATGCGGGAACCTTCCTCGATCCAGAAGCGGTAGCCATAACGGAATTCATCTTTGGGCGTAACGGCAATCACGCGGGCACTGTAACCAATAATCTGGTCCCTGCCCTTGTCTTCCAGCTGGTAATAACGCGAGATAGCAGCAAGATCGTCCGGCACGACAGGAAACGGCTGTGGTGCCCGGCTTTGGCCGAACATCACCGATTTGTTATCCGGGAGAATACAGGTTACAGAACGGTCATCGCGTAATACTTCCCGCGCGCTGCCGGTGAGCGACACCAGTCGTTCGCGCTGGCCGCCGTCATCGACACGATGGATAATGCGCATAACATCGAGTCGGCCGTTATGCTGGTATACGAACGTCCCGTCGTAGTCGAGCTGCTTGAGTGCGTCGGACATGCTGTTCAGCCACTGGCTTGCCGTATCCGCAGCGGATACCTGGCCACAACAGCACAACAGCACAAGGACTAGACGATTCACGATGTCATGTTACCGTCATACCCCGCTGAACGGCTTGAACAAGACAGTCCATGGTAGATCATTCGACGTCCTCTTGACCCCTGCTTTGCTCACCCTGCCCAACAATCCGCACGTAGGGCAGCATACCGCGGTTAACGGCAAACTCATTGTGGTTGACCAGGTAGGCGTCGAGATCCCGGTTTGACGAACGCGCAACCGGCGCCTGTCCTTCCGCACGAATGTATTCCGCCGGGGCCGCGGCAACGACTGGCGTGGTTTGCGGCGTTGTTTCACGAACAGACTGCAGCGACAGTACCGCAACCACTGCAACCGAGGCCGCCACGGCGAACCCGGCAAACGGCCGCAATAAACGACCGAACTGCATACTGGCAGGTGCTGCCTGCGGTGCGGCCTCGTCCTGCAGGGCAGCCTGTACACGCAGGTGAAAACCCGGATCGACCTGTGCAGGCAAATTGTTCTTCAGCGCATCGCTGACCAGCTGGTAACGTGCAAACCGGTTACGCAGGGTTTCATCCTTGCCCATTTGGCGCAGCAAAAGCGCGGCTTCGCCCGTATCCAGCTCGTCGTCAACCAGCGCCGAGAGTTGTTCATTCAATGTGTCTTTCATTGTTGCATGCCCGTAAAAATATCAATCCAGCAGTGGTCTCAATTTAACGTCAATCGCGTCTCTTGCCCGGAATATTCTCGATCTGACCGTGCCGATCGGGCAATCCATGGCTTGTGCAATCTCTTCGTAACTCATCCCCTCGAGTTCGCGCAGCGTAATCGCAGTACGCAAGTCGTCCGGCAAGCTTTCAATCGCGCCGGCAATGGTTTCTTTTATTTCGTCCCTCAACAACAAGCGTTCCGGTGTCGCATACTCTTTGAGACCCGTCGCACCATCATATTGTTCCGCATCAACGGCGTCGATATCCGACCTGGGCGGTCGCCGGTTGCTTGCGACAAGGTAGTTCTTGGCCGTGTTGATCGCAATCCGGTAGATCCAGGTATAAAACGCACTGTCACCCCTGAAACGGCCAAGCGCCTTGTAGGCCTTAATAAAGGCCTCCTGGGCGATGTCCATGGCCTCATCCTGGTCATGCACGTAACGGTAAGCTAACTGTATGATCTTGCTCTGGTATTTCTGAACAAGGATATCAAATGCGGTCTTGTCGCCAGCCTGTACCCGCTCTACCAGTGCCTGATCGATGCTTCTCTCGCCCATCCGGGCAGTCTCCCGTCAGCCCGGAACATCCCGATAGACAGTGCGCACCGGGGATAGTTCGGGTTATTGTATGGAAATCAGCTATTTTGAACCAAACGGTATGGTAACGACAAACCGATTCGATGTCCTGATTATTGGTAGCGGTGCCGCCGGCCTCAGCCTGGCGCTGCGCCTGCCCGACCACGTCAGGATCGCCGTACTGGCGAAAAGCAGCCTGGAAGAAGGCTCTACCCTCTATGCCCAGGGCGGCATCTCGGCCGTGACCGACCCGACGGACACCTTCGAGTCACACATTGCCGATACGCTGGACGCCGGTGCCGGCCTGAATAAACCGGAAGCCGTGCGCTTCACCATTGAAAACGCCCCGGCCGCGATTGACTGGCTGGTCAATCTCGGCGTCCCGTTCACCCGTCACAACGGCTCCGGCGACCCGGAGCGCTTTCACCTGACCCGCGAGGGCGGCCACTCCGCACGGCGGGTCCTGCACGCCGCCGACGCGACCGGGCGGGCCATGGAAACCACGCTGGTCTCTGAAGCCCGCAAGCGCGGCAACATCACGCTGTTTGAACACCACATTGCCATCGACGTGATTACCGGCGCCAAGCTGGGGCTGACCGACAACCGCGCCCTTGGTGCATACGCGCTGGACCGCCGCAGCCGACAGGTCAAGGCCATCCCCGCGCATAACGTGGTGCTGGCCACCGGCGGCGCCAGCAAGGTTTACCTGTACACAAGTAACCCGGATACATCCAGCGGCGACGGCATTGCCATGGCGTGGCGCGCCGGTTGCCGCGTGGCGAACATGGAGTTCAACCAGTTCCACCCCACCTGCCTGTTTCACCCGCAGGCCAAGTCGTTCCTGGTAACAGAGGCGGTGCGCGGCGAAGGCGGACAACTGCGTCTGCCGGATGGCAGTACCTTCATGGAACGGTTTGACGAACGCGGCAACCTCGCGCCACGCGACATTGTTGCGCGCGCGATTGACCATGAAATGAAACGCCTGGGTGCGGAGTACGTGCTACTCGACATCAGTCACAAACCCGCGCCGTTCATCAAGGAACACTTCCCCAATGTCTATGCGCGTTGCCGCGAACTGGGTTACGACATGACACTCGAACCTATCCCGGTGGTGCCGGCCGCGCACTACACCTGCGGCGGTGTCATCACCGACCTGCATGGCCGCACCGACCTGGAAGGTTTGTATGCCATCGGCGAAGTCACCTGCACCGGCATGCACGGCGCCAACCGCATGGCCAGCAATTCACTGCTTGAATGCCTGGTATTCGCCGCCTCGGCCGCCGAACACATCAGCGACACCCTGGTCGACCGGCCGGACATTCCGGAATTGCCGGCCTGGGATGAATCCCGCGTACGTGATTCAGACGAAGAAGTGGTTGTCAGTCATAACTGGGACGAGCTGCGCCGTTGCATGTGGAACTATGTCGGCATCGTCAGGACTGACAAACGCCTTGCCCGCGCGTGGCGGCGCGTGGACCTGTTACAGCAGGAAATACAGGAGTATTACAGCAACTTTACCGTCTCCGGCGACCTGCTGGAACTGCGTAACCTGGCCCAGGTTGCCGCGCTGATCATTCGTTCCGCACAGCAGCGCAAGGAAAGTCGCGGCTTGCATTACACGCTGGATTATCCGGACACAGACCACTCGCGCCCGCCTGAAGATACCGTGCTGAGCCCGTCAGCCAGCGGTGAAATCGACATGACGTCAGACCACCAGCGCGCGGCTAGCTAATACTGAAATCCGTAAAGTTCGCAGTCGGAACCGGCGTACATTCACAGTGCTCAACCTGCGCCTGTGGCGGTCCACGCTGCAACCAGTCACACAAGGCGGCAACACTGTCGTCATTACCGCAGGCGACCACTTCAACCCGGCCGTCGGGCAGATTGCGCGCGTAACCGTTTACACCCAGTCGCACCGCCTGTTCACGGGTAGAGGCGCGAAAGAAAACGCCCTGCACGCGACCTTCAACCAGGCAACGCCGGCAACTCATGCCGCAACCGCCTTACTGTTGAGCCACCTGGTCTTTTTTGCGGGCAATGTATTGCTCGATATTATCGCGCGTAACCGGTCCTTCCTGGCGCGCAACGGATTGACCTGCCGGGGAGATGATGTAGGTCGTCGGCAGACCGAGTACTGGTCCGAGTTCTGTCACCGGCACCGGCTCACTGCGCAGGATCGGGTAACTGATCATGTGTGACTCAACAAATTCGACCAGGTACTCGTCATTCACTTCTTCATGGTTGATACCCAGGACCACCAGCGAGTCGCGGTTATTGTCGTACAGGTCGACCAGGTCGGGGATTTCTTCCAGGCACGGGGGACACCAGGTTGCCCAGTAATTGACAATGACCCATTTACCACGGAAATCGGATAACGACACCGACTTGCCCTTGATGTCAGGGAGGGTGAAATCGACCGTATCACCGGCATAGGACGTGGCGGTAAACAGGGCCGCCAGTAGTATCAGTACACGCATTAACATTCTCCAGACCAGACGCAACAGGTCATTTAGCCGCAATATTATACCCTGCTGCCACAATTCAGTGGTGCGCTACTTCCACCGGCACGAAACCGCTACAATTGTGACTATCACAACCCATTGAGGTTCCACCCGGCCAGTTGACCATGAGTACCATTAAAGAACAGGACTTTATAGACAGTATCTGCGACGGCCTGCAGTACATTTCCTATTATCATCCGCCGGATTTTATCAAGGCGATGACGGCCGCATGGGAACGCGAGGAGGCGCCCGCCGCCAGGGACGCCATGGCGCAGATCCTGATCAACTCACGCATGTGCGCCGAGGGCCACCGGCCGATTTGCCAGGACACCGGCATCGTCAACGTATTCCTCAAGATCGGCATGGATGTCCGCTGGGACACCTCGCGCAGCATTGATGACATGGTGAACGCCGCGGTCAGCCGCGCCTATACCGATGCGGACAACCCGCTGCGCGGCTCGATTGTCAGCGACCCGGCCGGCGAACGGCGCAATACCGGCGACAATACACCGGCCGTCATCCACAAGGATGTCGTACCGGGCGATACCGTCGAGATCACGGTGGCCGCCAAGGGCGGCGGTTCTGAAAACAAGTCACGTTTCGCTATTCTCAATCCCAGCGATGACATCGTCGCGTGGGTACTTGAACAGGTGCCGACCATGGGCGCCGGCTGGTGTCCGCCGGGCATACTCGGCATCGGCATCGGCGGCACCGCCGAGAAAGCCATGCTGATGGCCAAGGAAGCCATCCTGGAACCGATCACCATCCATGAGCTGCAGGCGCGCGGACCGCAGTCCCGACTGGAAGAATTGCGCCTGGAAATATTCGACAAGGTCAACGCACTCGGTATCGGTGCGCAAGGTCTTGGCGGCCTGACCACGGTGCTGGATGTGAAGCTGAAAGATTACCCCACGCACGCCGCATCAAAACCGGTTGCCATGATCCCCAACTGCGCGGCCACCCGGCATATTCATTTCACACTCGATGGGAGTGGACCGGCACACATCGACGCACCGCGCCTGGAAGACTGGCCGGTGATAGCGCGCGACACTGGAAACAGCCGGCGCGTCAACCTCGACACACTGTCACGCGACGACATCCGCGACTGGAAACCGGGCGAGACGCTGCTGCTGAACGGAAAAATGCTGACCGGTCGCGATGCCGCGCACAAACGCATTATCGACCTGATCGACCGTGGCGAACCGTTACCCGATGGCCTCGATTTCAATGGACGCTTTATCTATTACGTGGGCCCCGTCAACCCGGTCGGCAACGAAGTCGTCGGCCCGGCCGGACCGACAACGGCCACGCGCATGGACAAGTTTACCGACACGCTGCTGGAAAAGACCGGTCTGCTCGGCATGATCGGCAAGGCCGAACGCGGCCCGAAAGCAATTGAGTCGATTGCACGGCACGGCGCGGTCTACCTGATCGCCACCGGTGGCGCCGCCTACCTGGTTTCCAAGGCGATACGCAGCGCCCGCGTCATCGCCTTCCCGGAAATCGGCATGGAAGCGGTCTACGAATTCGAAGTCGAGGACATGCCGGTGACAGTGGCCGTCGACACACAGGGCAACTCGGTGCACAAGAGCGGACCGGAAGAATGGCGCATGCGCATCGGCAACATCCCGGTCGTCAAGGGCTGAGCAACGGAGTATTAAATGAGCGACACGATTACGATCTATCACAACCCGCGCTGCAGCAAGTCGCGCGCGACCCTTGCGCTGCTGGAAGAAAACGACGCGCAGGCGGACGTTGTTGAATACCTGAAAACACCACCGACCGCCTGGCAACTGAATGACATTCTCAACATGCTCGACCTGGAACCGCGCGAACTCATGCGCACGCACGAGGCGGAATACAAGGACGCCGGGCTCGATGATGCCGCACTCACCCGCGAGCAACTGATCGATGCCATGGTCAAACACCCGAAACTGATCGAACGCCCGATTGTCGTGAAAGACGGTAAAGCGGTGATTGGCCGACCACCGGAGAGCGTGCTGGATATACTCTAATATGTCCTTTGCCCAAAGAAGAGCTGTGAACCGGCATAAATAAAAACCACGTCATTCCCGCGCAGGCGGGACAAATCCGTCTGGAACGGATTTGGACGACCGAAGGTCGGCCCGAAGGGCGGGATACATGGATGTATCCCGCAATCCAGCCCAGTTACTACCACTAGGTAGCATCTGAACCCGGAAAACCAATCCCGACAACAAAAGTGACCATACCATGACCGAAATACTCGTTCTCTACTACAGCCGCTACGGCGCCACCGCAGAAATGGCACAACTGATCGCACGCGGCATCGAGTCTGTACCGGACTGCAGCGCGCGCATCCGCACCGTCCCGCCCGTCTCCACGGTATGCGAGGCCAGCGAAGACGACATCCCGGCAGACGGCCCGCCCTACGCAACCCTGGATGATCTTGCTGAATGCAACGGACTGGCACTCGGCAGCCCGACCCGCTTCGGCAACATGGCCGCCCCACTCAAGTATTTCATCGACTCAACCAGCAGCCTGTGGCTGGGCGCAAAACTCGCCGGCAAACCGGCCGCGGTATTTACCTCGACCTCCAGCATGCACGGCGGCCAGGAAACCACGCTGATTTCCATGATGCTGCCACTCCTGCATCACGGCATGCTGGTCATGGGCCTGCCCTACTCGGAAACCGAACTGCTAACGACCAATACCGGCGGCACACCCTACGGACCCAGCCACACCGCCGGCGCCGACAGCAAACGCCCGTTAAGCGAGGAAGAAAAACACCTGTGCTCGGCCATCGGCAAGCGCCTGGCCACAACCGCCACATCATTAAACGCTTAGCACCATGACCGCATCACGCATCTTTTACGGCATCACCGTAACCGGTTACTTCGGCACCCTGATACTCATGACCGCCTGGTTCGCCTGGATCTTCCCACCACAGAAGGCACCGATCTCGCTGACGATACTATTGATTGCCGGACCGTTGCTGTTACCCATGCGCGGTATCCTGAAAGAAAACCGTTACACCATTGCCTGGAGTTGCTTCCTTGCACTGCTCTATTTTATTCACGGCGTGCTTGAGGCCTGGCATACAGCGCCAACACGTACATTGGGGATGGTGGAAGTTTTGTTTACGACTATGTGGTTTACGGGGGCGATTGCGTATATTCAAGTTACGAAACGATAAACATCCTTTCTATGCCCTACCTTCACTACTACGACAATAAGTTCATTATCCTCAATACTGTATACAATACGGTAAGAACCCTGACGTACACGATACTTATTATTTCCGGATAGCTTCTTTGCGCCTGGCGGGCGGGGATCTTCAGCCAATTGGCCAATTCTTCGGATTATGCGTTGCCGTTCTTTCTTTTGCGGTATTGCTTCAATCTCTTTCACCGCGGAACGTTTGATAGATACCTTATATTTTTCCACGCCGTTTTAGATCTTTTACGACGTCTTCATACGGGAGGCTTGGTTCATTCACTCTGTCTTCAAATGCAGCAAGGTCATCGGCATCTTCAGCGAGGCTTAATTGCACTGCCTCATTAACCAAATCCGACATAGATCGGTCGGTCTCAGCCGCTTTAACCCGTAGAGCACGGTGTAGCTCTGGATCAAAATATACTGTTGCACGTTTGGGATTACTGCTCATAAAACCAACCATAGCACTACATCGCTATAACGTCAAGACGTTATATAGTCAGCCCTCTAACGTCTTGCTCAGCGGCGATTTAGATTAAAGATTAAAAGGATTAAAGGGGTCAGCACCCCTTTATCTCACCCACTACTTCCACACTCAGTCGCTGGATCACTTTTGTTGTAATCAAAATCCCAACCTAATAGTTTTTTTGTTTCTCCATCAACTATAAAATGATAATGACAGTGTCTACCAAAAATATTTGGGTACGCATAATGGTATTTAAAATCACCATTTTCTAAATTCTCTATTTCAGTAAGATATCTTTTTGAGGCCACACCAGATGCGTCAAAGCGTGGATCTGCCATTTTATCAATAGTTACATTGTAATTAATTGACGTATCCATATCTTTAACGAAACGCTGATGTGGATTCTTTACAGAACATCCCATGAAAGCAATCAACAACAAGCAGCTGATTGTGCATCCAAATTTCGACATTATTTTGAGACTAATCTGTTTCTCACAATGGACGAAGGAGTTCCATCCAATAAAGCCGCATAATTTATTATAGTCGCTGGCACCATCGCAGGAACATTACCTATAGATCTTAGTAAACCATCTTGCACACCTGTAATTCTGTCATATTCTATTTGTATATAGTCATGCAGTTTTGCAAGCGAGTTTGATCCTGGAATCTTATTAACGATATTGCTAAGTGCTCCACCTTGCACAAATAAGTTACTAAAGAACTTTGGGTTTCCATTATTATCTAGAACCAACTTTTGATTAATTCCTATGACATTAGGCCCATTGGGCACTCCTAATGACTCCTCATATTTACCAGTACTCCCGGCCAATCCAGAACCTTTTCTCAAGGTAACATCGAATCCCAATGCTTTGTTGTACAAATACCTCGCCGACGAACTCAGTCCAGAATAAGTAAACCCATCCGCAAACCTGGCACCCTGTAATTTTGCTGAAGCCCCGCCAACGGCACCATTCGCAAGAACCTTCTTAAAGTCTGTCACTGGATATTTAACCGAAACTCCTGCGAAGGCCGCCCCCGACAAGAAACCATGCTGCCACTTTCCACCCGTCGCACGAGCACCAGCCGCCCCACCCAACGCCTGCGCTGTTGCAAAGCCAACTTTACCTGCAGCACTACCCAATACACCCACAAGGGAATTAGATAATGCTTCAGCCAACCCTCCCGTTATCCCACCAATTACCGCGCCTTGGATTGCCCCTGTAAGAGTACCTGTACTTATCGCGCCCCCGGCAAATCCACCCGCCAGCCCCGCAACAAACCAATTACCTGACATTACCGCAGCCCACCCAAACGTCCATATAGTCGCAACAATTGCAATAAGCGGCCTAAGTACCTTGAACACCCTCTTGATGCCTTTCCACAACTTACTAAAGAACCCATACCCACTCGGATCCGTATACGACAACGGATTATTATTTACATACGTATACCGATTAAACGACTGTGTCTGATCCGGGTACTGCACCTGGATATCAGGGCTCAGGAACCGGCCCAGCTTCGGATCGTATAGTCGCCCGTTCATGTGGATGATACCCACATCATCCAGCTGTTCATGCCCGGTAAAGCCGTGATGGGTCTCTATCCCCGCCAGGACACTCGTCGGACTGCTCCAGTCGGTGTTTCTGCGACTGCCAAAGGGACTAAAGCTCTGCCGCTCAACTATTTGCTTGTTCTCACCCGTGATGACATCAGTCGAACCCAGGTGATCGGTGTGCAGGTAGCTTGTTTTGTCAGTGTCATCACTCGTCTGCGTATAGATAGCCACATTCCGGCCACCGGCATTGATGTAGTGTTTATGCTCCGTCCTGCTGCCACTGATCTCCTTTTCATAGTGCACGCCGGAACTCAGGTAATACGTGATCTTTGAGCCAGTATCCTGCTTCACACGGTTGTGTTCGGCATCGTAGTAGAAGTCGAGGGTAGTCCCGCCCTTCTGGATCGTTTCAGCCTTATTGAACGAGGTCCAGGTAATTGACCGCCCATCGCCATTGACCATATTGCCGTTGTCATCGTAGTTGTAGATCGCCAGACTGTTGGCACCATTCTTGACCTCGGTCACTGCATGGGGCCCGGCTGTGCCAGCCCCGTAGGTGTAACCATCACCAAAATCGGACTTGTTGAGGATATTGCCGGTGGTGTCGTAACCGTAGGTCCGGGTACCCACGGTGGCAATGGCCGCACTGGTCAGGCGGTTGAGGCTGTCATAGACAAACGTCTCTGTCAGGGTCTGATTATTGTCCTTACGCTCTTTGAGATTACCCAGCGCATCGAAGGCGTATTCCAGAAACTGGACATTACTGCCTGTCCCCACGCCTGTGCTGATCGTCTTGAGCGAGCCGTTAGTCGGTTCATAGCCACGCAGTGTCTGCAGACCGTTCCCCAGCGTCTCTGCCGTGATATGCCCATCGGCATCGCTGGCCGTGGCCGTCCAGTAGGCGCTGTCATTTGCTGCATCCTTGACCTCGGTGAGATGCCCGAGGCTGTTGTAGACATTACGCACGATAAAGCCGGTTGGATAGGTCACAGTCTGGCGACGAGAAAAGCCATCATAGGTATAGGAAAGTCCAAAGGACTCTGAATCTATATCGCTGGTCTCGGTGGCGAGGCGACCGAGGTTGTCATAAGCCAGAGTCTTGCTGTGCCCACTGCCGGCGTAGCTCACACTTGCAAGTTTTCCGACACCCTTGCTAGCGGTGTCGTAGTTCCACGTACTGCTACCCTCGGGCTCGCTACGCGAAACCATGCGACCCAGCATGTCATAGGCCATGGTCACCACCTGATTCTTCGCATCTTTCTGCCACACCACCTCGCCGAAGGCGTTGTACTTGTACTCCCAGTGGCCCATATCCGGGTCATCCATGCTGGTCTTGCGCCCGCGCAGGTCATAGGCCGTAGTGGTCACAATTATGCCCAGGGCGGGATCCTGCGTATCAGAAACAGCCGTGAGGTTACCACTTGCATCGTAGCTATAGAATTTGGTGCCACCCATTGCATCGACTACCTGCGATAATTGATCAATTGCATTGGTCATGCGCTGGTCATACTGATCGTAGTCACCGCTGTCGTGCGTCCGGCGAGTATTGCGATAAAAGCCGGTATAGAGGTAGTCGACATTCGCACCATCGGGAGCATCTTCCCGAATTGGCCGATTGAGATCATCATAGATAAAGGTGGTGAGCTGCGCTGCGCCACCCGAAGCAAAATACGGCCGGGTCTTGCCAGCGACATTGCCGCGAGCATCATACGTCGTATCCTGATAGATCAATGCGCCGTCCAGAGCGATCGACTCGGTGCGAATCACCCGCTGCAGGGCATCATGATAGGTTTTTACCGTACTGCTACCAGAGGCCGTTACCGTCTCGATATAGCCGCCGTTGGGGCAATTGTTACTGCCGCAGAAATCATAAGACCAGGTGGTGGCAGTCCCGTCAGCGCGCGCCTCCTTCACCTTGCGGCCGAAGCTGTCGTAGACCCAGCTAGTCGTCAGGCCATTCGGCCCCGTTAAACTTGACCTGGTGCCGAAGCGGCTGTCATACACATATGTTTCCTGGTGATTCAGCGAATTCTTCGTCCATAGCGGGAAACGGCCCTTGCTGTCGTACACGGTTTCAGTCAATCGCACGTCGGCCCCTGCACTGCCATCATAACCCTTCAACCCGGTGACACTCACCCTGGTCTTGTTACCGAAGCTGTCATACTCATAAGCCGTCCTGAGATACAGAGGACTAGTGGCACCGGCATTCGGCTCGATGATCTCCTCGAACAACAACCCATTCGGGTAGTAGCTGAAGCCGGATGTTTTCGTGATCGCCTGCTGGCCGGTCCCGGCATGTTGCACAGAGGTACTGGTCACCCGATCGAGCACCCAGTTGGCGATATCCGGTGGTGCGTAATTATTGATCGTTTGCTTACTATATATTTCACCACTTGTTGCCGTGGTAACAATTGATATGGCCGATGGATTCCCGTAGTGAGCGCCCTGACTTACATCATAGGCGGTATCGGTTTGCACAGTCTTGATCAGCGCACCGGCCGGACCGCCGGTTGGCACATCATAGTTATGCTGCACACTCCGACTGATGTAGGGAAAGACAACACCGGTGTGCCCGTTAATATCCATGACTGCCGCCAGCGTGTTGTCAGTTTCGTCAATCAGTATGCCGTTATATATACGACGGCTTGACTCAGGCATTCCGGTATACGGGAAGCCCTGGTGGAACGTGGTCACGGTAGCAATACCCGTCTGCGGGTCTGAACTATTTACTTCGCGAAAGCCAAGCAGACCACGCCCCTGTCGGTGCAGCTTTGCTCCCGTATAACTGTAATCAGTAACATATTGACCGCCTGCGCCATTATCAATACCGGTTTGGCTAACTACATACAGCGGCGCCATTAGGTCCTGCTCAGGGAAAACAGCCTGTACACCCTTTGTATAGACCGTCGAATCAGTCAAGGGTTTATATGTGACACGCGTTTTGATGCCCATACCATTAGTTATGACCAGCAACTGGTCAGGCACTGGCCCCTTGCGTAAATGTACATTCCAGACACCACCATAGGCCGACACAATATCCTGCAGACCGTCGCCATTAACATCCATGACGCGAGTGCTTGCATAACCACTGGCGGGCAGCTGCGTGTCAACACCAGTGAATCCGTCGCCGGTAGACTGGTAAACGTGCCAGTTCGAACCGTTTGGATAAAGAATATCCATCCGGCCATCGGCATTGTAATCGGTCTGTATTGCATACTGCCGGTTCACGCTGCTCATACCGGTATCGACAGGATTCACCCCAAGACCCGTCCCTTTATTGATCACCATGGACCAGGGGCCGTTGAAATCCATTCCACTTCCACTGCTGACGAGATCCTGCAGGCCATCACCATTAATATCGCCAAGCAATGTGTTTATGCCAATGGCAGTTACATAACAGTTTGCAGTGTCGCTGGTGACGTCATACCGGGCCTGGCTATTGACGTTATGTAAATAGAACCACCTGCACGCAGTGTAGCCAGGAGAAACGGGCACCAGCAGATCAGACACGCCATCATTGTCATAGTCGAAAACGCGCTGCTGATAAGAAATGCCAATGACTTCTGTATCAACTGCTGCGCCAAAACCGACTGCTGAATTATTGTGTAAATGATAGGTCAGGTAGGAAATGGCCTGTGACGATGCCATCATGATCAGATCGTCGCGGCCGTCACCGTCAAAATCGATAATATTCGGTTTATTGTTGTAACCCTCCCCTTTGAAAACATCCTGCATTCGTAGCAGGCCGCTACTACCAGACTGCAACAGGTCCCAGTCATTTCCCGATCGGGGTACCAGCAGATCAGTCAAGCCGTCGCTGTTATAATCAATCTGCAATGTTTTATCAGGGTAGCCACCAATTGTAGATATACTGCTACTGACTGCAGACGATAGACCCGCGGTTCCACCATAATTAACCCACCACTGCCCACTATGCGGGACCAGCAGATCCTGCATGCCATCACCATTAACATCCAGCACCTGCGCATTGGCATAGCCACTGTTTGTACTTCCGGATGTTGTTGCCGACATGTAGCCGGCAACGCCATCCGACCAGGAAAACCTGAGAGGCTGCACACAAACAGCATTGGCAACGGGTGAATCACATTCCATGACACTCTGCAGGCGAGAAACGCCGGAGATCGGCCCGACGTCATATGCCAAACGGTATTCTCTTACTAATCGCGTTCCGTCATATGCTTGAACTCGACTGAGACGCTGTGTTCCAGACACATTCCGTCCGCCCACATAACCGGAATAAACATCAGGCCGCACCTCATAATCCAGCTGCAATCGATTGTCAGCAGCCAGGCCTGCAGCATCGTTACCGGTATAGGCAACCTCAACAGGATAATGTTCGCCAGTTGCCGTATCTTCAAAATATTTTAGTGTGAGATAATTTCCAGCCCTGTCCTCAATACGGTTCATTGCCCACTGCAGCGCGTCCCCACCTTGCGGATTGAATTGCGCATCAGTGGTATTGCCGTACTCGATTAGCTGGCCTGTTCGCGTCCATACCTTAAATGAATCCGGGGAATAACCTGTGCCGTACGAAACAACCCGGGTGAACGACTCAATTTCGGTCCGGTACTCAGAACCGTTCGCACCATATACATCGCCATTAATGGCAATCAGGCGCTGACCATCCAGACAGAATCGGTCATCAATATCCAGATTGACTCCGCCGTTCATACCATCCTGGGCAAGCGTCTTTGCACATCGGGTAATCATGGACATACCACCCAGCGACCAGCCCCTGCCAAGGGGCCCGTTTCCGCCCCGACTGCTGTAATTCAGTGACAGTCCGGGCGTCATACCGGCAGTACCTGGGGGAACCGCGATTGGAATTGAATAACTTGCCGCACCGGATGGATCAACATCAAAGGTGCCAGCAATCGTACCGACAGTTGTCATGTGAACGGATCAGACTCTAGACCTGATCCGTCGCGCACCGTAATCGTCGCGATCCGGCTGGTATTACCGCCACTGGATGAATAATTGAAACTGCCGTCCGGTTTTGCAGCGACCTGGCCTACCGACCCATCGACCAATGTAACAACAACCGTCGAACCCGACCGGTACGCTCCCAATAACCCCGTCAACGGTAACCTTGTCACTATACGAGACAGTGAAACGCGACGGATCCAGGGTGGCAGGCGGACTATTCGGCAGCACAACTGTTACAGTCTCGGATACCGGACCTTCGAGGTTATTCGCAATCACTCGCACATAGATTGCATTCGCAGCTCCCGGCACGAGTGTCACTTGCGTGCTGAACAGGCCGTTCCCGTCAGCAGTGACATTAGTATATAAAATACCGTCCAGATAGACGTTAACAGAAGAATCTTGACTGGCAAGTCCACTTATATGAAACGGACTGACTGCAACACTGTTAGCCCATAGTAATGGGGTCACGGGTTGTATTATCGGGTCCAGTACCAGCTGTCCAAGTAATGCCTTTTGAACAAGCAGGTAATCGTTAATATCCAACTTCCCGTCAGGAGAACGGTACGGTGCAACATCGACCGTCATTTTCTCAATACTGTCAGGTTGCTTTACCCCATTCAGAAATTGCATCATCACACCCAGATCACCTGCATCAAGCCGGCCATCGGGTGCGCCATACGGCGCAACATCGCCAGCCGTTGTTGCCTGAAGTTCCAACGGTGCAGCTACACCCATACTCACCATTGCGAACAGGATGACATACCCAGTCTCTTTAAAGTACAGCTGCCACATGGCGACAGCCCGACTCCGAAATTCATTAAACATCAGGACCATCATTTCAACGCCACCGCCAGCGATGGCCCGCCGATTACCTGGCCATTCGCGTCGAAATAAACGGAAGAAACAATTGCCGGTGGTGCGGAAAATACTGACTGGACATTATTTGCCGTTGCATGCAGTACAATCTCCAGCATTGTTTCGAGATACGTCATACCTGCCGGACTGATGATATAGACCGTAATTTCATCACCGTTCCTGACCCAGGAGACTTGTCGCTGCGAATTGGTTAATGCTGTCAGATCACTGGGAATAACCTTGATATACGTATCAGGCACAGCACCACCACTCGTGGTCGCAACCGGCATGTTGATTCTGATACTTGCAGCACCAAAACGCGTACTATCGTTTGTGACAGCGTTTTTGGCAGGCGTGAGCACCAACCTGGTCTGCTGCTCCAGCAATGCCGGATCAAGCGTCCTAACCGTGCCGAATCCACCCATATAGGAAAGCGGGTTCGGCTCACCCTGACCTGGAAGAATCTCCAGCCCGATCGAAACGTCATTAACATGGGCATGATAACTGGGATACTGACAGGACGATGCAGGTACGCAGTTGACCTTTACCGTCCCCGAACCTACCGGCATTGGATAAGGCAAATCGACAGCCATCGTCATCAACCAGGGTTCATGACCCCAGCTGGAATATGAGTTGGCAGCATTCAGGTAGGCCAGACTTGTCTTATCAGGGTGTAACTTGAACAGCGCACGAATATTGTTTGTCAGATCGACACTGCCACTGCCATCTGCCGGCTGGTACACTGCAGAAATATTCTGCCGCGTCATCCCGACCGGGCTCCCGAGTGCAAGAAATACCGTATCTCCTGCCCTCGCCTTGTGATGAATCGCACTCATACCGGTACAGGCGGTTATCGCAACCAGGAAAGGAATTAACAGGAACAGTTTTATTTCAGTGCCATCAATCATCAGAGCCTCCATGCATGCAATCGAATAGATTTCTATCCGCGACATCCCCCGCACCGATTTTCAAGTTGTTGCGGACTTACACAGAAACTTAGACCTGACACGTTGCCAGAAACAGACGAAAAAACTGGACGGGGTTATCAGACTTTCAGGACTGGGCCACGTAGACATTCACGCATGGGCTACGCAGCCTAAGTCAGCATAAAAAAAGGCCACCCGAAGGTGGCCTTAGCAAACACTCAAATATCAGTCGTGCTTAAAAACGCTTCGAATAACTCAAATCAACCGAGTTCTGATACATCTGGATGGAAGCCGGCAATCCGAACGCACTGACCGCAGTGTCAACCTCTTCCTCAAAGGCATGCATGTAGGCGAAGTTCCATTCGCTGGTCTTGTCTGGCATAAAGCTGAAGCCAACCGTGGCGTGCT
Organism: uncultured Halobacteria archaeon; assembly: GCA_963847565.1. Classification (GTDB taxonomy): domain Bacteria; phylum Pseudomonadota; class Gammaproteobacteria; order UBA9214; family UBA9214; genus UBA9214. Next base: position 28,096 of record CAWKAE010000019.1, on the reverse strand, counting down.
TCTCGATCACGGCCGGTGCCAGGATATTGAACAGCACGTCGTCGCTGCCGATCGGCTGGTCGTTAAAGGCGAAGCCGGCACGCAAGGTCCAGCTCGCGTTCGGCATGTACTCGGCGGCGATGCGGTAGATGTTGATATCTTCCCAGCCGAAGCCCAGGCCGTTGTCCGCGCCGAGGAAGCCGGTGGCCGGCGGGTTGGGGAACGGGCCGCCCGCTGTTGGGACCGGACCGGCGTTCGAGATCGAGTTGACGCCTTCGTAGAGGATGCGCTGGAAGTCGAATGACACGTTGACCTTCGGCGAGGCCTTTACCGTAACGCCGACGGCGAAGTTTGCCGGGATGTCGAGGTCGCCCTGCTCGGCGAACAGGTCGCTGTAGTCGTCGAACTCTGTCATGTAGACCTTGCTGGCCACCGAAGCGCCGACCGTCAGGGTCGGCGTCAGCTTACCGATCCAGCCCAGGCGCACGCCGGCACCGTAGGACCAGTCGGAACCGTTGTCGGTCAGGGTCCGCGAGGGAGTCGCCGGGTACGGCGGGCAACCTGCTGGTGGGAACCCCGCAAAACCGCCGGGATTCGCACCCGTCGTCAGGCAGTTGAAGTTGCCCAGGCCGCGCGCGCTGAAGCGCTGCACGCCAACCACCAGCGAGGCGCCGACGGTATGCATGTCGTTAGCCTTATAGGCCAGCGTGAATGACTGCAGCGACTGTGCGAGGTCCACGCCCAGCGTGCCGGTCTGCGGGATGCCGGTACCGACACCCTGCGGGGCGCCGCCGAATGCGGCGGACGTCAGGTCATAAAGGTTGTCATCGTAGGTTGTATTCAAACCACCGTTGCCGTAGATGCTGAAGCCGACGGTTACCCTGTTATTCAGTACTTTGGTGATACCGAAATTCGGAATCAAGAACAGGTTGCGGCGACTCTTGTCGCTGAGATCGTAGGCTGCACCCAATGGCGGCGAAGATGTCTGGATTCCAGCTTCGCGAATCGGACTGAAGAAGCGAATGCCGATATCGAAGCGCTCACCCACCAGGCCAATGCCGGCCGGGTTGGCGGCTGCAGCGATGGCATCCTGCGGATTGGAAACCACGGCACCGGCCAGGCCCATGGACTTGGCGCCATAACCCAGCGCGAAGTAACCCGTGGTTGCGGATGCTGTTACTGATACAGCCAGGGTCGTAAAGAAAGTTGTGGCACGCAGCCAACCGTGTGAAAGTCTTCATCAAGTTGCTCCTCTCATTAAATACAAGACAGTCATGTCACCTGGTTATTGTTGTAAATTAGCAACAGACATTTGTGAACTCGTGCAACTTTGACAGTCACTTACAGCGTTGTCAACAAAATGTTGTTTATATGATGCAGGTGAAGTAGTGTATGCCCAACGCAAGAGTAAGACGATTCAGACAACCGCATGAGACGGAATCTGACAAGCGTAATCCCACATACTTATAAATAAGTTGTACCGGAGGAATCACAGATGGCCACCACGCACCCGTTTGCACGTCGACTCAATGCAACCTGCATCGCCGGACTGCTTTCCATAACATCATGCTGGCGCATTCGCCAGTGGCTTTGCCCTGATCGAACAAAGCGTCAGCAGCATGGGTACGGCCTATGCCGGTTCCGGATCAGCTGCCGAAGACGCATCCTTTATCTTCTTTAATCCCGCCAGCATGTCAGAACTCGAAGGCACGCAGGTCACCGGCGGCATGCACATCGTCCTGCCGGAAACCGAATTCTCGGGCACCGCGACACTGAACCCCGCGTATGGTGCCGGCTCCGGCACCATCCCCGGTTCCAGCGCCGAGGATGCCGGCGAACTTGGCGCCTTGCCGCACTTCGCCTACACGCGCGAAATCAGCGACAAGATGGACTTTGGCCTTACCGTCAACGTGCCGTTCGGCCTGAAGACTGAATACAGCGAGCGGCTGGGTCGGCCGTTACTCATCGACTGCAGGTGAAATCAGGACCGTCAATCTGAATCCGGCGCTTTCCTTTAAGGTCGATGATACATGTCACCCTGGGTTTTGGCCTGAGCGTGATGTATGCCAACCTGATCTTCGAGAACGTGGCTCATACCAACTTCCCGTCTTTCGCCCCTTCCGGCGATGTTCCGGTCAAGATCGACGTGGACGACTGGGGCTTCGGCTGGAATTTCGGCGCGCTGCTGAAACCGACGGATTCCACCCGCTTTGGTATCGCCTATCGCTCCAAGGTGGAAGTCGAACTGGAAGGCGACCGCAGCTCACCCTTTGGTATACCGGGCGCCTCGACCAATGCCGATGTCAGCCTGCCGGATTCGCTGCTGCTCAGCGCCTACCATGAGGTTGACGACCAGTGGGCCGTCATGGCCGATGTCACGTGGACACAGTGGAGCCGCATCGATGCGCTGGTGTTCCGCTTCGGCGATACCACCACCAACACGATTCCGGTCAAGTTTGACGACAGCTTCCGCTACGCCATCGGCGCCAGTTACAAGCACGATGACCGCTGGAAATTCCGTGGCGGCCTGGCATTCGACGAAACACCGGTACCCAGCCCCGAGTTTCGCCTGACCGCACTGCCGGATGAGGACCGCACCTGGTTGACCTTCGGCGCAGGTTACAAGCACTCGAAGAAACTCAGCTTCGATATTGGTTATGCACACCTGTTTATCGACGACACAAGCATCAACAGCACCGATGGGTACAGCTCGACGCCCCCACCCCTGACGGAAGGGCCGCACCGTGTCACCGGCAATTATGAAGCCTCGGTCGATATCATCAGTGCACAGGTCAACTGGAAACTCGACTAGCCTCTTTACTGCAGGCATAAAAAAACCCCGGCCATCGAGCCGGGGTTTTTTGTTTTACACGCCTGAAATGAAGCGGCTTAGCCTTTCTTCATCAGGAACATGAATTTGCCGTCTTCTTCAGTGGAAGACATCAGTTCATTACCGGTCTGCTTGGCAAAGGCTTCAAAATCCTTCACAGAGCCCGGATCGGTTGCGATGATGCGCAGTATTTTGCCGCTTTCCAGGCCGTTCAGTGCCTTCTTGGCGCGCAGGATCGGCAGGGGGCAGTTCAGGCCAGTTGCATCGAGTTCGTCATCAAAGTCCGGCATTACTTCTCTCCTATAGGGACCCGTCACCGCGGATCAACAATTATGTATTAGAATAGCAATGGAAACTTATGATATCACACCCCATAAATCAAGCACCAAGATGGCTCCCGCTTGCTGACAGATGCGCCGGGGTTATGACTGAACCCCGTCCAGAATTACCTGTCAGACCTGTGACAACGGACTATCACCCTAATTTTTATGCATAAATTCTACGCCCCCGCCGTGCTGTGTCGTGCTGATGGCCAGCCTTGGTGCAGCCAATACCACGGCACAGAACAACTACGACGCCCTGCCAGACCTCGGGGACACATCCGGGCAAATATTCAGTCCGCAGCAGGACCGGGCGCTCGGCAAGGAGTTCATGCGCCAGATTCGCCAGGAAGGACTGGTGCTGGACGACGACGAAGCCACCAGCTACCTGAAAAACCTGGGACACCGCGTGGCGATGCAGAGCGAGAATCCCGGCCACAGCTTTACCTTCTTCCTCGTCAATAACACTCGCATTAATGCCTTCGCCGGGCCCGGTGGTTATATAGGTACCAACGTCGGACTGGTTACTGCGGCTGAAACCGAAAGCGAACTGGCCGGGGTACTGGCACACGAAATTGCGCATGTCACCCAACGCCACCTCGCGCGCGCGTTCGATACGGCGAACAAGATGAGTCTGACCAACACGGCCGCGTTACTGGCCGCGATCCTGATCGGCACGCAGGACGGTGCCGCCGGGGCAGCGGCCCTGCATGCCGCCTCGGCGCTCAGCCTGCAACAACAGATCAATTTCACCCGTGCAAACGAGAAGGAAGCGGACCGGGTTGGTATCCGCGCCCTGGCCGATGCCGGCTTTGACCCGCAGGGCATGGCCGGATTCTTCGAGAAATTACAAAAGAATGCCAAGCTCTACGGCACCCAGCCACCGGAATTTCTCAGTACCCATCCGGTCACCACGGATCGCATCGCCGAGGCCCTGTCACGTGCCGCGGAATATCCCGGCGCAAAACCGGCGGATGAACTTCAGTTCCAGCTAATGCGTACCAAGCTGCGCGTAGCCAGCTATGAAAACCCGCGCCAGGTGCTGGCCGACTTCCAGCGCTTTCACGGCAAAAGCGGCGGCAAAACGGCCATTGAGCGCTATGAGTTTGCCCTGCTACGTGATGCCACCAAGGATTACACCGGGGCGCAGCAAGTCATGCAGCAGCTGCACCGCGATGACCCGGATCGTCTCGCCTATCGACTGGCGCTTGGGCGGATACACAGCAATGCGGGTGAGCTGGCAATGGCCGCAGACATTTACAAATCGAGTCTCGATTTGTACCCGGGTGAAACCACCGTGATTCTGCCCTATGCGAGCACGCTGATGGCCGCCGGCCGTAACAAAGAGGCCCACACGCTGCTGGTCCGCAGCAGTAATGCCGACCCGGAGAATCCGAAAGTTTACAAATTGCTGGCGCAGGCAGCCGGGAAAAACGGTCTAACACTACAAACCCATACTGCCATGGCGGAATATTATTATTTGAACGGTTACACACCACAGGCGGTCGAACAAATGAAACTGGCTGAAAAGACGCCACATCTTACTGACTATGAGGCCGCTCTCATTGCGGCACGCCTGGCGACACTGAAACAGGAAATGGAGAGAAACGAGGCACGGAAATAGACTTGTATTTAAGTATACTAACGAATACTAATACAATAAATAACAGCAACTTGACAGTCCTAACCAAGCAGTTATAGTGCGTGTAGCGCTATTACAAAGCACTTATAACAAGTTGTACTTCAAGTTAACCTAATGGAGTGGAATCAATGAAGCCGAGCTTTACAGTCAAGCTACTCTCTACTGCCGTCCTGTCTCTTTGGCTGGTCAACGGTTGCGCCGAGAAAGCAACGAAATCAGCATCCGCCAGCAAGGCCAGCCCCGAAGCAGTGACCGCAATTTCCGGTGCAAATACTGCCATCAAACAAGCCAAGGCAAACAACTGGATCTGGCGTGACACAGAAAGTTTCGTCAGAAAAGGCGCAGGAATCCGCAGATAAAGGCGACAACGCCGCTGCCATCAAGCTGGCCAGTAAGGCCAAGGAACAGGCTGAAGACGCTATCAAACAGTATGAATACGAAAAAGCGAATCCGCGCGGCCTGTAACCGACCGGTATTTAATTCAGTAAACCAGTCATCACGAACCCAGGAGAAAGAACAATGCGGCATACCGCCAGAACAATTTTTTCGACAGCCTGCTCTATCGCTGTCGTGACCGCAGCCTTGGCTTTAACACCGGTTTCCACTGCATCCGCAGAGACCGCACACGAAAAGGGCAAAGCACTTGCCTTCGACCGCAAGCTGGGCAATTGCCTTGCATGCCATGCAATGGATGACGGCGACCTGCCCGGCAATATCGGACCACCCCTGGTCAGCATGAAGTTGCGTTTCCCGGACAAGGCCAAACTGCGTGCGCAGATTTGGGATTCGAACGAAAGGAATGCCAACTCGATCATGCCTCCGTTTGGCAGGTTCAATATGCTTTCCGAAGAGCAGATTGACCTGATCACGGACTACGTATACAGCCTGTAAGGGCAGCAACTCGAAGCATCACTTTTTTCAGGAGAAACAACGTGACTAGTATGAAACGCAGATTATTTATGAAGGGATCTCTGGCGACCGGCGCACTTGGCGTAGCCATCAGCACCGGCCTGATTCCACGGACCGCCCTCGCCGCCTGGTCAAAAGATGCCTTTGAAGCCAAGGACGTTAATGGCGCACTGGGCGGCCTGTTTGGTAGCACCGACCTGGCAGCCAGCGACAAGATCAAGATCAAGGCACCTGACATTGCTGAAAACGGCGCCGTGGTACCCGTGTCGGTCACGACCGATATTGCCGGTGCGAAATCCATTTCAATCATCACTGAAAAGAACCCGACCCCGCTGACCGCCTCGTTTGATCTCGGCCCCGGTGCGGAAGGTTACGTTTCCACCCGCATCAAGATGGGCAAGACCTCCAGCGTGATTGCTGTCGTCAAGGCTGACGGCAAGCTCTACAGCACCGGCAAGGAAGTCAAGGTCACCATCGGTGGTTGCGGCGGTTAATCCGGACAACTCCGGTCAACGTAAAAATATTCAGTGAAAGAGAGGAATTATCATGTCTAGCATCAAAATGCGCGCAAGCAACAAGGATGGCGTGACCACGATCAAGGCTCTGATCAGTCATGCAATGGAAACCGGTACCCGCAAGGACAAAAAGACCGGCGAAAAAATCCCGGCTCACTTTATCCAGGAAGTCGTCTGCGAACACAAGGGCAACAAAGTCCTGACGGCCAACTGGGGAGCAGCCATCTCCAAAAACCCCTACCTGTCATTCCGCTTCAGCGGCGCGGCAGCCGGTGACACAGTGAAACTCAGCTGGGTCGATAACAAGGGCGGCAAAGACTCCGCTGAAGCCACCGTCAAGTAGACGAGCGGCACACAAGACTCAATTAAAACTAGGGGAAACATTCAATGAAGAAACTCCTGACTGCAACCTTGGTACTTGGACTGTGCGGGGCGTTCTCGTTACCAGCCAATGCCACGCCGGAAGATGACCTGAAAAAATTCAGGACCTATCATGAAAAGCGGTTCCCGAAAACGCCTTTCCATGATTACATTAATGGTGTGTATTCAGTCGATTCCGCTTCGCGCGCACAGTGGGAAGAAATCGAGGAATTCCCGCCCTACGAGCTGAACATCGAAAAGGGCAAGACCCTGTTCAACAAGCCTTTCGCAAACGGCAAGACCTACGCGAGCTGCTTCGAGAACAACGGTGAAGGGATTGCACATCGCTATCCGTTCTTCGATGCCAAGTCCGGCAAGGTCATCACCCTGGAAGCGGCCATCAATTCCTGCCGTGAAGCCAACGGTGAGAAGCCGCTCGGGTGGCAGAAGGGTCCGATTGCTGATATCTCCGCGTACATGCACTACACCTCGCGCGGCAAGATCATCAATGTAGAGGTCCCGAACGATCCGCGTGCCCAGGCAATTTACGAGGAAGGCAAGCAACAGTTCTACGCCAAGCGTGGCCAGATGAACATGGCTTGCGCCGATTGCCATATCTACAACTCCGGCAACAAGATCCGTGCTGATATCCTCAGCCCTGCCCTTGGCCATGTCTCGCACTTCCCGGTTTACCGGTCCAAGTGGGGCGGCATCGGCACACTGCATCGCCGTTACGGTGGTTGCAACAAGCAGGTCCGCGCCAAGGCTTACAAGCCACAGGGCCCGGAATACACGGCACTTGAGTACTTCCACACTTACATGAGCAACGGCCTGGAAATGAATGGCCCCGGCGCTCGCAAGTAAGTCGGAAGCAAACAGTAGTACTAAAAAGCCCGGCGATTGCCGGGCTTTTTTTCGTCTGCAGTTTTATGCGGGTGCGTCAGAACGAACCGTCATTCCCGCGCACGACTGCATGGAGAAGGTGAGCAGGGATAGCGTGTCGAGAGGCTGGCCTGGGCCATGCAGAGGTAGAGCAATGCATGGAGCAATTGCCGAGGCGGGAATCCAGCTTAAGATGCGTATAATCAAACTGGAGCATAATACGCTATTACTATCGTCATCTACCGACGGCTGATCGACTGCGCGGAATGACGTGAGTTTGTGATCGTGGCTCACGACACTTCACGACGTCACGACTCACGACTCACGACTCACGACTCACGACACAAAAGTCTGACCATGCAGCAGAATAATGTCCATATATTATTGATAGACATTTCGCCCAAGAAAAAGGCCCCGCAAGCGGGGCCTTTTTCTTACTGCGACTAAATGCTGTGCCGTCAGGCAACCACGCCAGGGTAATCCGCAATACCCGGGTTGTCCGCAACACCCAGCAGTTTCGGGTGATTAATCTTCGGCAGCACCAGCACATCGTCATCACCCTTGGTGGCCAGTATGTAATCACGCACCACATCCCACATCAGGCGGCCTTCCGGCGCCTTGCCGACCGACGCCCAGCCCGCCACCTTGTACATCTGGTCGGCCTCGATTGCATGGCCGTTATCGAGACGCGCATCGGTCAGACGCTCATACAGGGGCTTGGAGGGTTCGATGGTGTAGTCGAGCCCGCCGATACGCACCATGTCACCACCCGACTGCAGGTAGGGGTCCGGATCAAACAGGTTGTCCGCAACGGCCTCGAGAACATTCATCAGGTCCTTACCGCTCATCTCGGAGACATAGGTCTCACCGTACGTCATCGCGCACTGGGTCATGACGTCTTCCATGGTAATCCAGTCGCCCTTGAGGGTGGTCGTTCCCCAGCGCACGCCGGCTGACATGGCTACATCGGCCCCGTACTCGTGACGCAGCGCGTTGCAGAGAACCTGGTCCCAGGTTCCCATGAAATTACCGCGCCGGTAAAGCAGGCGGTCGGCAATCGCCAGTTTCTCGCTGAGGATTTCTTCAAAGGTCTTGCCGACCCGCTTCGGGTTATAGAAGAACTTGCTGTTGCGGCTCTCGACAATCTTGTCATCGTATACCGTCTGCCGCATCTGGCTGATATAGGCTTCCATTTCACCATCGGCCGGCAACATGTTGGAAATGATCGGCAGCATCTTGTAGTTCATGTCCTTGATTCCGCCGTCCTGGATATCAAAGTCCATGACACCGATATATTTACCATTTGAACCGGCGTTGGTCACGTAGCAGGTATTGCCCTCCACGTTCTTAACCTCGACCGGCTTCGGAATTCCATCATGCGTATGACCACCGAATACTGCGTTCAGGCCCGGCACCCGTTCGGCCATCTTGATATCGACGTCCATACCGTTGTGTGACAGCAGCACCACGGCATCCGGTTTCTCATCAGCACGTATGGTTTCGACCAGTTCGATCATATCGTCCTCGCGCAGACCGAAAGACCAGTCAGGGAAAAACTCCTGCGGGTTGGCGTTGGCCGTACGCGGGAAGGCCTGGCCGACCACGCAAATACGCGCGCCGCCGACATTTTTGATGACGTACGGTCGAAATGCATGGCCTGTATCCTCGTTGTACAAGCCGCGTCCGTCGAATTTCTCCACCATGGTGGCGTATTTATCGCCAAACAGAGCGTCTTCTTTCACCCGGACATTCTGGCCGATGAAATCACCCTTGAACAAGGCGACGTTACTCAGCACCTCGTCTTCACGGTAGGTAAACTCCCAGTGGCCGACCATCACATCCAGGCCGAGAATATTGGACGCTTCAACCATGTCCACGCCGCGTGTCCACAGTGAGGTCCCTGATCCCTGCCACAGGTCACCGCCGTCGATCGTCAGGGTGTTTTCGCGGCCACCGGCCTGTTCCCGCAACCGGTTCAGTAGCGTTTTCACCTGCGCGAAACCGCCGGTCATGCCGTACTTGCGTGCGGCTTTATCGAAATCCAGGTAGGTATAGGCATATGCCTCGGGTGAATCCGCATTCAGCCCCATATGATCCAGCAACCCTTTGCCGACGACATGCGGCGGACGGCCAAACGCATCACCCACACCGAGGTTTACATTCGGCTCACGGAAATAAACAGGGTTGAGCTGGCCATGTACATCGGTGATGTGCAGTATGCGGGCGTTACCCTGCATGGGCAGGTCATAAAATCCCGCCAGCGGGTCAGACCCGGCGGCCGCAGCTGCCGGTGCTTCCGGGGTGCCGGCAGCACCATTGTCAGCTTTGCCGCAGGCTATCAGGCCGGTGGTCGCTGCACTGACGCCGAGCATTTTCAGAAATTCTCTTCGATCGATTGGGGGCATAAGTCACCTGATCATTTGTGTTGGTTTTTGCAGTGGTATGATTGAAAGGGTCGCTGTCAACAGCGTTGCCCGACCGTTAACCGAAATCCGTTCCCACGCTCAAGAACTGTCCATAGTAATGAAGACGTGCCAGAATTTACAGCCGGATTTGGGCGTATAAGTGATTAATATTTTACTGATATTTACGCATTACCTGCCTGCCCGCGAACAGTGGACCCGCTGCCTCGCCGGCCTCGGCTTACTGCTGTGCCTGTCGCCCGCAACGGCCGACGTGGTCAAACCGGCACTGGTCGAGATCAATGTCAGCACTGACGGCACCTATTCCGTTGAATTACGCGCCAGCCTGGAAGCCCTGCTCACCGGCATCAATGCGCGTTACCGCAACACACAGGATGCACCCAACGCCACTGCCTACGATGAACTGCGTGTGCTGGAGGCTGATGAACTGGCACGGGCATTTGAACCCTTCAAGACCCGTCTGACGAAGGCGATCCGACTCAGCTTTGACGGCGAGACGGCTCCATTGACGGTCACACGGGTCGATATACCTGAGCCGGGATACACGAAGGTGCCGAGAATCAGCATCATTTACCTGGAAGGACAGGTCCCGAGAACCGTGGAAAGTGTTCGCTGGTATTACCCGGAAAGTTTCGGCGACAACGCCGTGCGCGTTCGCCAGGTCGACGAGACCAACGAAAAATGGCACTGGTCCAGCTGGCAATGGCTGCGCAAAGACAAGGCGAGCGAACCCTTCTCGCTGACAGAGGTGTTTACCAGTCCCCCGCTGACGACGACGATCCGTACCTATGTCATCGCCGGATTCGAGCACATCCTGCCGAACGGGCTGGATCACATCCTGTTCATACTCGGCATCTTTCTTCTGAGTGTAAAACTGCGACCGCTGCTGTGGCAGGTCACCATGTTCACCGTGGCACACACCATAACACTCGGCCTGTCCATGAACGGCATCATTTCCCTGCCTGACAACATTGTCGAGCCATTGATAGCGCTATCGATTGCCTATATCGGCATTGAAAACATCTTTGCACGCACACTGCATAACAGCCGCCTGTTACTGGTTTTCTGTTTCGGCTTGTTGCATGGCATGGGGTTCGCCGGGGTCCTGAAGGATTTCGGCATGCCGGCCGATGCCTTTGCCACCGCCCTGATCAGCTTCAATGTCGGTGTCGAACTCGGGCAACTGACCGTTATTGCACTCGCCTTCCTGGCCGTCGGTTTCTGGTTTTCCGGGCGCGACTGGTACCGGCATGTTGTCGTCATGAGCGGCTCTGCCGCCATTGCGGTCATTGGCCTGTACTGGACATGGGATAGAATAGTCATCTAGGGAACCGCTTATTAATTCGTCATTGCGAGAAACGAAGTGACGTGGCAATCTCCTGCTGATTGATTCCATAGTCCGGGATTGCCACGCTGGCCGCTCCCGGCATCCTGCCTACCGCGGCACTTGTACTTCCATGTACATCGCGCTCGCAATGACGGCGTTTTGATAATTAATCAGAGGCCCGGGCTAACTTGATTTTTTCCGAACAATCATCGAAACATCAACCACCCGGGCAAACTGCCACATGACATCACGCCTTGAAAAATACTATGAATCACTGGTCCTGAAGCGACCGGGACTGGTTCTACTTGTCGTCGCACTGATTACCGGTTTCTTTGCATGGCATGCAACCGGTTTCAAGCTCGACGCCTCGGCCGACTCGCTGGTGCTGGAAAATGATACGGCACTGAATTATTACCGCTCGGTCCGTGCGCGCTATGGCTCCGACGACTACCTGATCGTCACCTACACGCCACAGGGTGACCTGTTCAGCGACGCAGTGCTGGATGACATACGAAAACTGCGTGATTCACTTGCAGGACTGGAGCGGGTCGAGTCGGTAGTCAGCCTGCTGGATGTCCCGCTGATCAGCAGCCCGCCCGTCACCCTGACAGAGATGAGCCAGCAGATTCGCACCCTGGAAAGCCCCGAAACGGACCGTGCAGCTCGCCCGCAAGGAATTTCTTAATAGTCCGCTCTATCGCAACCTGCTGATCAGCCCGGATGGCACGACCACGGCGCTACAGGTCAACTTCAGACGCGACGACACCTATCACACACTGCTTGAACGCCGTGACCACTTGCGTGCAAAACAGTTGGACGGCCACCTGGAAAAACAGGAGGCAGACGAACTCGCGACCGTCTCCAGGGAATTCGATATTTACAGCGACAGCCTGCTCGAACAACAGAGCCGGGATATCGCCACGGTACGCACTATCATGGACGGACACCGTGAGCGTGCGGCCCTGTACCTGGGCGGCGTACCCATGATCGTCGCGGATTCAATTGAATTCATCCAGCATGACCTGGTCACGTTCGGTGTCGGTGTGATCTGTTTCCTGGTGCTTATCCTGGCCATCGCCTTCCACAAGCTGCGCTGGGTGCTGCTGCCGATGGCAACCTGCCTGCTTGCGAGCCTGATCATGGTTGGCTGGCTCGGCCTGGTCGACTGGCCGGTAACCGTCGTGTCATCCAATTTTGTTTCCCTGCTGCTGATTATCACCCTCTCGCTGACCATCCACCTGATCGTACGCTACCGTGAATTACATGTCGGGAATCCCGGGGCGGACCAGCTGACACTGGTGCGCGACACCGTCAGATCAAAAGCATCGGCCTGTTTTTATACTGCACTCACGACAATCGTGGCATTTGGCTCATTACTGTTCAGCGGCATTCGTCCCGTCATCGATTTCGGCTGGATGATGGCGGTCGGTATTAGCGTCGCATTTGTGCTGGCTTTTACGCTATTCCCGGCCGCGCTGATGTTTATGCAACCGGGCGAACCCGCCAGATTGCGCGACGTCACCGGTGCAATTACACGTTTCTTTGCCCGCCTCATCCAGCGCTTCAGTTACACAGTTTTAACGGCATTCGCACTTGTCATGCTGGCCAGCATATTCGGCATCACCATGCTGACCGTGGAGAACCGCTTCATCGATTACTTCAAGGATGACACAGAGATCTACCGGGGCATGGAACTGATCGACCGTTCCCTGGGTGGCACCACGCCGCTGGACGTCATCATCGATGCACCACCGGCGCCGGTGCAAACCGGAAGCAATAGCACGGGTCCGGAATCGGCTGACGAGGCTTTCATGGACGACTTCTTCCCGCCACCCGAAGGCGAAGCCGGTATCACCGGGACCAGCTACTGGTTCAATTCCTACCAGCTGTCCGAGGTCGCTGCCATCCATGATTTCCTCGACGGGCTGCCGGAAACCGGCAAGGTACTGTCCGTAATCACGGCGACCCGCATGCTGGAAACCCTGAACAACGGCAAACCGATCGATGATTTCTTTTTATCCGTCCTGTTCAAGAAATTGCCCGAGGACGTCAAGCAGTCGCTGTTTAATCCGTACCTGTCGGAAGATGGCGACCAGATTCGCTTCGGTATCAGGGTGTTCGAATCAGACCGGTCATTGCAACGCGAAGTACTGATACAGAAGATCCGCCGGCACCTCGTTGATTACATGCAACTCGATGAAGAACAGGTCCATGTATCCGGCATGCTGGTGCTATACAACAATATGCTGCAAAGCCTGTTCCGCTCGCAGATCATGACGCTGGGCGTGGTCTTCCTGGCTATCATGGCGATGTTCATCATCTCGTTCCGCAGTCTGAAAATTGCTGCAATCGCCATCATCCCGAATATCGTGGCCGCAGCACAGGTACTGGGATTGATGGGCTGGCTGGGTATTCCGCTCGACATCATGACCATCACGATCGCCGCCATCGTCATTGGTATTGCCGTAGACAATACCATCCACTACGTGCACCGCTTCCAGGAAGAGTTCGGCAAGGACAATGACTACTGGGCAACGGTCAATCGTTGCCATAACAGTATCGGTCGCGCCATGTATTACACCGCGCTCACCATTACGCTGGGGTTCATTATCCTGGCGCTATCAAACTTCGTGCCGACAATTTATTTCGGCATACTCACCGGTTTTTCCATGGTGGTCGCACTAGTGGCCGACCTGACGTTACTACCCCTGCTGCTGGTTATGTTACGGCCTCTGGGTCCTGATGCCGGCGCGCCTGTCCCTGCTTCGATACCAGGCTGATACCGGTATGCGCGCTTGCAGGCGTGTTGACATTGCGTGAGACCGGGCACTGCTGCATACGTGCCACGATAAAGTCGATATCTGCCTGGCTCGCCTGCCCGGACTCAAGTTCGCCGGTGAAATTTACTTTCATATCGAGCAGGTTCCAGTCCTTGTCCGTAGACACCTTGATGTCACCCTCGGCACTGTCCAGCAAAAGGCCACGCTCAGCGCAATTAATGCGGAAATAGGTATGCTGACAATGGAACATGGCGTAAACGAACACATCGAAACCCGGCGTGGTCACATCAAGATCCAGCACCTTCCATTCACTGTCGATCTCATGTTCGACCTCCAGCCGCGAAATCGTATTCTTTTCACCCTCGTAGCGGCACTTCAGACGCATATTTATATGGCGTTTCATCACGTTTAATTCCCTGTAATTGACTATACCTGCAAGCCTAATACAGTCAGATACACCACGTTAATGAGCCTCGTCAAATAAAACGTAATTTCGACAGGTTTAACCCGGCAGGCAGCCTTGACCTGTATCAACACTGTTCCGCACACTGTTGCCCAGACTGTGAGGGTTACCAATAGTGCCGGAATCGAATGACATGACCACCACACCGGCTGCTGCCACCGATGCGGCAGACACCGTTTTCAGGGTGCGCGATCTTACCAAGGTCTACCATATGGGCGAGGTGGACGTACATGCATTGCGTGGCGTTGATCTCGACCTGGTGGCCGGTGAGCTGATGGTGTTGCTGGGACCTTCGGGCAGTGGCAAATCCACCCTGCTGAATATACTCGGCGGCCTGGACACCGCCAGCGGCGGCAGCGTCCACTACCGTGACCAGGACCTGACCCATGCAGACGAGCGGCAACTGACGGCCTATCGCCGTTTCCATGTCGGATTCGTTTTCCAGTTCTACAACCTGATGCCCAGCCTGACGGCGCGCGAGAATGTGCAGGCCGTCACCGAAATCGTGCCGAACCCGATGACGGCCGAAGAGGCCCTCGCGCTGGTACACCTGCAGGACCGTATGGATCACTTTCCGGCGCAATTATCCGGCGGCGAGCAGCAGCGTGTTGCCATTGCCCGCGCCGTTGCGAAGAACCCGTCGGTACTGCTCTGTGACGAGCCAACCGGCGCACTGGACTCGGAAACCGGCATCCTCGTACTGGAAGCACTGGAACGCGCCAACCGGGAACTCGGCACCACCACGGCACTGATCACGCATAACGCGGATATATCCGGCATGGCCGACCGGGTAGTCCGCATCATGGACGGAAAAATCAGTTCCATTGAGCGCAACACCACCCGCATCAAGGCCAGCGAGCTGAGTTGGTAAGGATGGGCGTACTCAACCGGAAGCTGTGGCGTGACCTGGTCGCTATGCGCGGCATGGTACTGGCCATCGCCCTGGTCCAGGTCGGCGGTATCGCCACATTTGTCATGTCGTTGTCGACCTACGACACCTTGCTGATCGCGCGCGACAACTACTACCGTGATCAACGTTTCGCAGACGTATTCGCATTAATGAAACGCGCGCCCGATTCGCTGGCCGGACGCCTGCAGGCGATACCCGGCGTCGAGCGTGTGCAAACGCGCGTGGTGGCCGCGGCGCGACTGGCCGTACCCGGGTTTAATGACCCGGTCATCGGCACACTGGTCTCGATACCCGAGATCGCGTAACCCCGAACTGAATGCATTGCACCTGCAGCAGGGCCGGCTGCTCTGTGCGGATCGCGATGACGAGACACTGATCAATGACAGTTTCGCAAAAGAACACAATCTCAAACCGGGCGACCGGATCACCGCCACGATCAACGGGCGGCGCAAGCAATTGACGATTGCGGGCATCGCCATGTCACCGGAGTACATGTATGCCATTGCGCCCGGCGCGGTGTTCCCGGACTTCAAGCGCTACGGCATTCTATGGATGGGCCGCACCGCACTGGCTGCCGCCTACAATATGGAAGGCGCTTTCAATGACGTCAGTTTCAGGCTGGAAGACGGCGCCATCGCCGAGGATGTCATCCAGCAGGTCGACCAGATCGTCGCGCGTTACGGCGGCCATGGCGCCTTCGCACGCAAGGACCAGACTTCGCACCGGTTTCTGTCCGAAGAGCTCAAGGGCCTGGAAACCATGGCGGCCGTCTTCCCGGTGATATTTCTCGGTGTAGCGGCCTTCCTGCTGAACGTCGTTATTACCCGCCTGGTCAACACACAACGCAACCAGATTGCCATTCTCAAGGCATTCGGCTACAGCAACCTGGCCGTGGGCCGGCACTATGCCGCCCTCGTCTTCGTCATTGTCATGCTCGGCCTCGCCGGTGGCATTGCCGCCGGCATCTGGATGGGCAAGGGTCTGAGCGGACTGTACATGGAGTTCTACAAATTCCCGTTCACAGACTATCACCTGAATGCAGACGTGGTACTGCTGGCAACGCTCGTCAGCCTGGTAGCGGGCATGAGCGGCACCCTCATGGCGGTCTACCGCGCAGTCAAGTTACCACCCGCCGAAGCCATGCGCCCGGAAACGCCGGCCACCTACCGGACCACACTCATTGAGCGGCTCGGACTGCAACGCCTGTTTTCCCAGCCCACACGCATGATCGCACGCCATATCGAACGTCGACCGGGGAAAACAGCGCTGACGGTCGGCGGCATTGCCGCCGCCTGCGGAATCATCATGGTGGCTAACTTCCAGGAAGACTCGATCTCTTACATGATCGATGTGCAATATGCCATGAGTCAGAGCCAGGACCTGACCGTGTCACTGATCGAACCCACATCGCGGAACGCACTGCATTCGCTGGCTGGCATTGAAGGTGTGCAGCATACCGAGGGGATGCGCGCAATACCGGCACGACTGCGCCACGAACACCGCACCTACCGGGGTTCGCTGCAAGGTATGGAACCTGATGGCGTGCTGCGCAAGGTGCTCGATGCAGACCTGCAACGCGTGGCACTGCCTGTGGAAGGGGTGGTACTGACTGACTTCCTTGCCGAGCTGCTTGCCATCAAACCCGGCCAGTACCTGACGGTGGAAGTACTGGAAGGCAATCGGCCGGTCCTCGAAGTGCCGGTTGCCGGCCTGACCAGTGAGTACCTCGGCGTTTCGGCCTATATGCAACGCGCCACCGTCAACCGGTTGCTGAAAGAAGGCGATGTGGTCAATGTAGTCTTTATGGACGTGGATGAACGCCACAGTGACCGGATCCTGCGTGAACTGGACGATATGCCGCGCGTAGCCGGAACCATCATTCGGGAAACCGCCATCCGCAGCTTTCACAAGACCATGGAAGAAACCATCCTGTTCTTTTCCTTTATCACGGCCCTGCTGGGTGGCGTCATTGCCTTTGGTGTCGTCTACAACAGTGCACACATAGCACTCTCGGAGCGCGACCGCGAACTGGCCAGCCTGCGTGTACTCGGATTTACCCGCGGCGAAGTTGCCTACATTCTGCTGGGAGAACTCGGCGTGGCCACCCTGCTGGCGTTACCCCTGGGTTATCTTTTTGGCTACATCTTGTGCAGTTATCTGTCCAATGCATTCCGCTCCGACCTGTACCGCGTACCACTGGTACTGGAGGCCGACACGGTCGCCTTCGCCTCCAGCGTGGTTCTGGTTTCGGCAATTATTTCCGGCCTGCTGCTTTGGCGTAAACTAAATCGCCTGGACCTGGTTGGTGTACTAAAGACACGCGAGTAATCCGATAACGGGAACGGCCATATGAAATTAAACAGAACAAGCGCAATAATCCTGACTGCAGCCATCGTGCTGGCACTGCTGGCATGGGGATTCTGGCCCGCCCCGTTAGTGGTGGAAGTCGGTATCGCCAAACATGCAACACTGCGCGTCACCATCGAGGAAGAAGGCCAGACCCGCGTCAAGGACCGTTACATCCTGTCGGCACCCGTCGCCGGCTATCTCCGTCGCATCACGCTGGACGTCGGTGATTCCGTGTCACAGGGACAGGTGCTGGCGAAAATGGAACCGCTCAGGCCGGAAGTGCTGGACCCGCGTGCCCGTGCGCGCGCCCAGGCGCAGGTCGCCGCTGCCAGTGCCGCCGTCAAACGCGCAGAGCAACTGGAAACCGCCGCACAGGCAGAAGCCGACTTCGCCCGTGGCGATTACAACCGCAAAAAGCAGTTACAGGAAAAATCACTGGTATCGCGTGATGCACTGGACCAGGCAGCTACCCGCTCACGCGAAGCCCGTGCGGAATTGCGTTCCGCCGGTTTTGCCGTGGAGGTCGCGCGTCATGAGCTCGAGGCGGCAGAAACGGCACTGCAATATTCGACTGCCGATAACGGGGTTGCAGCAGCCGAGACGGTCGCCATCAAGGCGCCCATTGATAGCCGGGTACTGCGTATTCACCATGAAAGCGAAGGTGTACTGGTAACCGGTGCGCCGTTACTGGAGATTGGCGATCCGGCTGCACTGGAAATTGCCGTTGATGTCCTGTCAGCCGACGCGGTACGCATACAGCCCGGCACGCGTGTTGAGTTGCTGCGCTGGGGTGGCCCGCAGACCCTCGATGCCGTGGTACGTACCGTCGAACCAACCGGCTTTACGCACATCTCCGCGCTGGGTGTGGAAGAACAGCGCGTGTGGGTGATAGCCGATCTTGTGTCACCGCGAACGGAATGGGAACAACTCGGTGACGGCTACCGGGTGGAGGCGCATTTCATTCTCTGGGAAGACGAGGACGTTTTGCAGGTCCCGACCAGTGCGCTGTTCCGACAAAACAGGCAACTGGATGCTGTTTGCCATGGAAAATGGCAAGGCCCGTCTCACGCCGGTCACGACAGGACAGACCAACGGACTGGCCACCCGAATACTTGACGGAGTAGCGGCCGGCACAGCGGTTATCCTGCATCCGGACGACCGGGTTGCCGACGGTGTGCGCGTAACGGAGAAGTAACCGTTACGTAGCAATATTCAGCCGGGGGACTCCCCGTCTTTCACACCCTGTTGGGCCAGGCTGGCCAGTAACCGGTCCAGCCGGTTGGCAAAGGCCATACGCTCGGTATTGCTGAACGTGGCGGGTCCGCCGGTATCCACCCCGCTGCCGCGCAGCGTATCCATAAAGTCCCGCATATTCAGACGTTCACGGATATTGTCTTGTGTATAGAGCTCGCCGCGCGGATTCAGCGCACGGGCGCCGTTTGCAATCACCTCGGCGGCCAACGGGATATCCGCAGTAATGACCAGGTCACCCTCGTCCACCGCTTGCACAATATAGTTATCCGCCACGTCGAAGCCGGCGGACACCTGCACCGTGCGTATAAAACGGGAACCCGGCACCTGCAGGGGCTGATTGGCAACGAGTATTAATTGCATACCGACCCGTTCCGCGGCCCGGTAAAGGATTTCCTTGATGGCCCTGGGACAGGCATCGGCATCGACCCAGATCTGCATACGACTCACAGTCCTGTATTAATGGCAGTAGTTATAGCCTAACCGGCGGCAACAAAAAACCCCGCTAGAGCGGGGTTCCTTGTATCGGATTATCCGATGAAGTAATCAGGCAGTAACGTTAGCCGCCTGCAGACCCTTCGGGCCTTTTTCTACTTCGTAGTTTACGGCCTGTCCTTCAGCCAGGGTCTTGAAACCCGAGCCCTGGATTGCATTGAAATGTACGAATACATCGTCGCCGCCATCATCCTGTGAAATAAAACCATAACCTTTGGATTCGTTGAACCACTTTACAGTACCTGTAGCCATATCTTTATATACCTTCAAATTTAAACATTGGGTTTGTCGCTGACAGCTAATGTAACGAGGGATTCAGGGGGTAACACGGTGGGAACGACCAAAATGCATCTAAACAGTATCTGTAGCTGGGTGGACTATAGTCTAATTCGCGCCGAATAGCCAGCTATTTATTTGCTGTAACTAACGAGTATCAAAGGAGATTTTGACCAGCTACAGAACCCTGCCTAAACAACCGGGTAAAAACCGGTCAGGCAATTCGTATGCGAACCACATTCATTATTTCGAACTCGATACCGCCCACGGCTTCAGTCACCGGGTAGTAGGTCAGGTTCACGCGCTGACCTTTTAAATTCCTGTATGGCTGTTTGCGCCTGAACCTGAATGGTGCAGAGCAGCCGTCGACCATCAGCGTATTGATTATCCAGTCACCGGCGTTTCGCTGTACATGCGAAATTACCGTGAGCATGTCGGAGTGGACCAGTTGCGGGTGTTTTTTTACCAGTTTGTCCGGGTCAGTTTGCATGGTGTCATGCTCATTCAGTCACTAAACGGCTTACCGTGGCTTACACAGCTGCCGTGGTCAGGCCGACGCAGGCACCGAACTGCCCGTGTGCTTTTCCCGGTAACCCGCGATCTCTTTCAGGAACACATCACCGTACTTATCCAGCTTCTTCTCGCCAACGCCATTGACCTGCAGGAACTCGGTCTTTGTGTTGGGCAACAGAATCGCCATCTGGGTAAGCGCTGCATCGCCGAATACCATGTAGGGTGCAATACCCTCTTCCCTTGCCAGTTCCTTGCGCAACTCGCGCAACAGCTCAAACAGCAGCTCGTCCCGGCCCTCGACGGAAACGGCCAGCTTCTTCTGCTTGCGCGCACGTTCGCGCAATCGCGGCCTGGCGAGTTCCAGCCGGACCTCGCCTTTCAGCAGCGGTCGCGCCTCTTCTGTCAGTTTAAGCACAGAGTAATTGGCGATGTCCTGCAACAGGTAGCCACGGTGGATTAACTGGCGGAACAGGCTGGTCCATTCGGCATCGCTGCGTTCAGCACCGAGTCCGTAGGTACTCAGCTCGGAGTGGCGCAGTGTGCGTATACGTTCGTTATCCATCCCGCGCAACACATCAACCACGTGGCGCATGCCGAAGCGCTGCCCCACGCGGTAGACACAGGAGAGCGCCTTGCGGGCGTCGTCGGTTGCGTCGTAACACTCGGGCGGGTCGGCGCAGATATCGCAGTTGCCGCAGTCCTTGCCGGAATCATCGCCGAAATAGTTCAGCAATACACGCCGCCGGCAGGTCAGCGATTCGGCAAATGCCACCATGCTGTTGAGCTTGTGCGTCTCGATCCGGCGCTGCTGTTCATTGTCGCCCTGCTCGACCATCCGCCGTGCCAGCACCATATCCTGCGCCCCGAACAACATCAGCGCATCGGCAGGCAGCCCGTCACGCCCGGCCCGCCCGGTTTCCTGGTAGTAACTTTCAATATTCTTCGGCAGGTCATAGTGCACAACGAAACGTACATCGGGTTTATCGATACCCATGCCGAAGGCGACTGTCGCCACGACTATGTCCACCTCGTCACGCATGAACTTCTCATGCGCGCTCTGGCGCGCGGCGGCAGGCAACCCCGCATGGTAAGGCATGGCACGCACGCCGAGCGCCTGTAACTTGCCGGCAATCTCTTCCACCCGCTTGCGGCTGAGCGCATAGACAATACCGGACTCGCCCTGATGCCGCGCAAGGAAAGCCGTCAGTTGTTCGAACGGCTTGCGTTTCTCCAGTGCGGCGTAGCGAATATTGGGGCGATCAAACCCGGTGATATGGACGGCAGGATCCCGCAAGCGTAATCGCTTGATGATGTCCGCACGGGTCTGCGGGTCAGCCGTGGCGGTCAGCGCCACCATCGGCACTGTCGGAAACTGCGCACGCAACTCACCCAGCTGCGCATACTCCGGACGAAAGTCGTGCCCCCACTGGGAAACGCAATGCGCCTCGTCCACCGCGAGCAAGGTAATCTCGATGTCCTGCAAGCGCGCCTGGAAGCTGGCGGACAACAGTCGCTCGGGTGCGACATACAGCAGATCGAGTTCACCGGCATGCAGTTGCGCCAGTATCCGCCGGGAGTCAGCCTCGTTCAGCGACGAGTTATAACACGCAGCCATGACGCCGTTGGCCTGCAAGGCGTCAACCTGGTCCTTCATCAGCGAAATCAGCGGCGACACCACGATTGCCGTACCCGCCAGTCGCAGGGCCGGAACCTGGTAGCACAATGACTTGCCACCACCGGTCGGCATTAATACAAAGGTGTCGCGCCGGGACAGCACGTCATTAATGATCGCCTGCTGATCGGGACGAAATTCGCTGAAGCCGAATACAGACTGGAGGATATCTTGCGGTGATTGCTGCACTGTGGAATACGGCGTCAAATAAGCGGGCGTCTGATATCGGGAGCGACTGAGCCTAACCACACACCCCGCCCAAAGCAATCAGCATATCCGCATTCATCCACTCAGCCTCCGCAGACAGCAATCATCAGACTACGCTGCCACCCCCCTTCCAGACACATTTTATTCAGTTTACTTATTGATATTTATAGTATTTAATAGCAACAATATCCAGCCATGCGAGAGCAGATCGCGGGCCGTTCAAGCCGCATTGCGGGAGGACCGATAAGTTTCATTCAGACACCAGCATATGCGCACACCGATATGCACTACATCAGGAAGGTATCGAGATGAACGAGACTACCCGGACAGAACCCTTTGCGGACATCCAGTCTTTTCAGTTTACCGGCAAAGGCGGTGAATTTTTCAAGATCTGGATCGTCAACCTGATCCTCAGCATTCTCACCCTGGGCATCTATTCCGCCTGGGCAAAAGTACGGACCAACCGTTATTTTTACGGCAACACGCAGGTCGATAACACCGGCTTCGAATACCATGCCAAACCGCTGGCGATTCTGAAAGGCCGCCTGATCGCAGTAGCCCTGTTGCTGATCTATGTCCTGATCGGTCAACTGTTCCCGGCCGCCGGCCTGGCATTCGTACTGCTACTGCTGCTGGCGACACCGTGGATCATGTGGCGGAGCATGCAATTCAACGCCCGCATGAGCAGCTATCGCAATGTACGCTTTGGCTTCAACGGCTCGCTCAATGATGCCTACAAATACCTCCTGTACATACCGCTTATCCCGTTGTTGACTGCAGTCCTGGCCGGTATCGTGATGTGGTTTGTAACGGGCACTGCTGACCCTGGCGCATACGTCCCGCTGGTTGTCACCGCATTCCTGGTAACCTACCTGATGTTCCCGTTCCTGCAAAAGGCAATCACCACCTACTATATTGGTAATCACCGCTACGGCCAGGGCATGCTGCACGTCGATTTGTCAGCGAAAAAATATTACCTGATTTACCTGTGCATGTTCGGCTGGTCGATCCTGATCTTTGCCGGCATTTTCCTGACTGCTGCAGTTGCCATGTATTTCTCCGGGATCAATATCGCGGCCATGGTGCCGGCAGCAGAGGGCGAAGTACCTGTCATGGCCATGGCACCCCTGATAGCCGCAACCGTGTTCATGTATATCGCATTGCTATTCGCCGGCGTCTGGATCAAGGCCTATGTTAAAGCGCATGTTCGCAATCATGTGTTCAGCAATATCCAGCTGGATAATGTCCTGAAGCTGGACTCCACCATCACGACAGGACGCCTGTTCCGTTTTTACCTGGTTAATATCCTGCTGATGATCTTCACACTGGGCTTTGCCTATCCCTGGATCAAGGTGCGTATTGCAAGAATCATGGCGAACACAACAGATGCGCATATGGCCGGCAGTCTCGACCAGTATGTCAGCCTGCAGCAAAGCAAGCAGTCTGCCATTGGCGATGAAATCGGCGAAGCATTCGATGTAGATGCCAATCTGGACCTGGCCTTTTGATACAAGGCTGGCTGTATCCGGCTGACAGCTCGGCCCGCTACGAGGCCGTGCTGTCAGCCGATGGCGGCCAGTTCACCGTCCTGCTTAATACCCAGGTCGACCGTCGCTGGCCGCCTGCAAGACCTGGTCGTCAGCCCGCGCGTTGGCAACATCCCCCGCAAGATCACCCTGCCGGACCGGTCCGTATTCGAGACGACAGATAATGATGGCGTTGATGCCCTGCTTGCCGCCAGCGGACACAAGGCACGTCGAGATGGCGTGTTACATCACCTGGAATCACGCTGGCACTGGATCGCAATTGCGCTCCTGCTCACCCTGCTGACGGGTTTTGCCGCGCTGCGCTGGGGCATGCCGTGGGCCAGCAAGGAAATCGCCTACGCAATGCCGATCCGGGCAACAGAAATCATCTCGGACCAGACACTGGGCATACTGGACCGGTCAATCCTTGAAGCAAGTGAACTGCCAGCCGCTGATCAGCAACGCATCCGGCAACACTTCGAAGAGACGCTGTTACCGTTGCAAGACGAAGCCTTTTCGTACCAGCTGCATTTCAGGAAAATGTCAAACATACCCAACGCCTTTGCCCTGCCATCCGGGGACATTGTCATCACCGATCGCCTGATCGAACTGGCCGCCAACCAGGAAGAAATCGATTCAGTTCTGTTGCATGAAATTGGCCACGTGGTTTATCGACACGGCTTGCAACAAGTCCTGCACTCATCGTTTATGACCATCGCAATCATTATGATTTCCGGCGATGTCACCGCCACGGGCAACATTGCCGTTGCATTACCGGTATTCCTGCTGGAAAACCATTACTCCCGGGAAAACGAAACCGAGGCAGATCACTATGCCTTTGAACGCATGATCGAGGCAGGTATCGACCCGGTGTATTTCGGCCGCATCATGAAAACTATCGGCAGCAACCCGGATGCCGTCAAGACAGCAGCTCCCGGAAAGCAAGATGCAAACAGGGACGAAACCACGCTGCTCAAGTACCTCTCGACCCACCCCTCGACGCCTGACCGGGTACAACAGGCAGAACAGTATTCCAGGCAGTTTAGTCAGCGAATAGCGCCATAGCCGCGTGTCGGTCCGCAGTATTCCGGTCACACGGGCGTTGATAGAACAAGTAATAATTCCATATAAATAAATAACTTACCTGGCTGTAAGACCTCCGGACAATAGACGGCAACAGCCGGTTTCAGCATGCTTTATGCATGAGTTACAGAAATCGCATAAACCTGATGCTGGTCCTTGTGGTGGTAATTTTCGCACTGGCCGCCGGTTCAGCCGATGCCGGCTACATGGGCTTCTCGGCAGAATCACTGCAGTCCGAAGAATCGGGCGGCTGCTGAGTCTCACGCAATCTCCACAGCCGGGCGCGCATCCGCCTGTACCCCGCTAGCGAGCGGGCCGCGTCATTGTCAACAGAACCCGCCAACATCCGCAGCGACATCATGTCCCGCAGCGCAACAACGGTAGCGACCGGTAAAACACTCTACCGACCCGCTCACTGTTGCTGTTGCACAGATGATCCAGATATCTCGTTCAGTCAGGCAACGCATAACCCTGGAACCCTCTTTTACTCAAACCCGCGTTCAAGTACCCTGCCGTTAATGATTGCGGCAACATCACTCCCCACATCACCGGCAGGCACCTTCCCATGCGTCTGCTGACCTTCGGCACCGCCGCACTACTGGCAGTAGCCGGTTTTGTGATCGCCTGGCAATTCGTGAACCCTGCACCGCCGCACACCCTGGTGGTCGCCACCGGCCATGCCGACGGCGCCTACTACCTGTTCGCGCAACGCTACCGTGATTTACTGGCGGAAAACGACATAACACTGGAGATTCGCACAACAGCAGGCTCGGTCGAGAACCTCGACTTGCTGGCAGATGGCAGCGTCAACCTGGCCTTCGTACAGGGCGGCACGGCCGATAAAACAGAAGATCACACACTGACCAGTCTCGGCAGCCTGTACTACGAACCGCTGTGGGTGTTTTACCGCGGCACACAAACGCTGTCACGCCTCGGTCAATTACAGGGGATGCGTATCGCCATTGGCGAAGACGGCAGTGGCACCAATGCCATAGCCAGTCAGCTACTGGCAGACAATTTCATTGATAACGACGCTGATACTATCCAGTCCATCGGTGGTGCCACGGCAGCAAGCGCACTGCGCAGCGGGGACATCGATGCCCTGTTCCTGGTCGCTTCGCCAGCCGCGCCGCTGGTGCAACAGCTCCTGTACGAACAGGATATACAGTTAATATCATTTGCACGCGCCACTACCTATACACGCCTGCACCCGTTTCTGTCCGCCGTTACCCTGCCCGAGGGTGTGATTGATCTACAGGCCAACATTCCGTCACGTAACACAGTCCTGCTGGCAGCCACTGCCAACCTTGTCGTCGGTGAAGACTTTCATCCCGCGCTGGTCAGTCTGCTGTTACAGGCCGCAACACGTGTACAGGGAACCGGCGATCTATTTACCCGGCCGGGTACATTCCCCAACCGGGAGAACCTCGAATTTCCACTGAATGATGATGCGCGTCGCTTCTACAAGCACGGCCCCCCGTTTCTGCAGCGCTACCTGCCATTCTGGACGGCCAGCATGATTGACCGGCTCAAGGTGTTGCTGGTACCACTGCTGACGCTGATGCTGCCGCTGATCAAGATCATGCCACCGACCTACCGCTGGCGCGTGCGCAAGAAAATTTATCGCTGGTATGAAGAGTTACAGGCGCTGGATACGGAAACACCAAAGCAACTCACCGGGGAGGCCCTGGTGCTGCTCCGCCATGAGCTGGATAAAATGGAAGAAGACGTACGCAAGGTCAAAGTACCCCTGTCCTACGCCGATGAGCTCTACAACCTGCGCCTGCATATCGGCCTGGTTCGCGACAAGTTATTGGATAAACAGCAATAAAATCACCCATCAGCCGCATCCGGAGTGCCCGGAGAGATCAAATTTTCTCACCCCGGTGCCGATAACCTCTATTGCAAGCACCTGACACGCCGACCGGTTACTGACCGGGAACCGGCGCTCAGGGCCAGGGAAGGCGGTCCGCATTGCGCTATCTATATGAAACAGCCAGCCTGTTTCGCCCCACCATCCCTGGCAGCTGCATCCATGCAAAACACGGAGCAGAAGCACACCGATGGGCCTATTTTCCAAAGCCAGGCAGGCAGCATCCGCAGAGCCGCACAGCGCAGACGTCGCAACTGAGACCGTCGACACCACAACGACCCCGGACGACAGGGCGCTGGATACACTGGCCGGCATACTGCGTTGCTACGGCAGTCGTGGGTTCGATATCGAATCGATGACCGCACACGAGCTGGAGCACCGTTGTGAGGGCTGGATTCGTCACATTACAACCGGCACGCCCGCACCGCTGGTCGAAGACGAACCGGACCAGGACGACGAACAGGTAAAACCTGCACCGGTCTCCATGGACCAGCGCCAGTGGGCCGACCTGCAGCAGTTTTTTCGCAACCACCGACACGATGAACAAAGCGCCGTAACCGAGCGGGCCGAAGGCATGCGCGGACTGATCGGTGAAATGACGAACGGCCTGCGCACTGCGATCAGTGACGATAACGCCAAGGATGAGCTGGTCACGCGAGAGCTGGTTTCACTGAGCGCCACGGTGGAAAGCGATTCGCTCGAAGCAATACGGATACAACTGGCAAAGACCGTCGATGTCGTGTCACAGGTGGTACACGAGCGGCAGGCCCGCTATGAAGCGCAATTGAAATTGATGAGCGAACGGGTACACAACCTGCGCGCCGACCTCGTAACAATGCGCGAAAAGGTCGACTTTGATTCGCTGACCCACCTGCACAATCGCGGTGCTTTCGATGACGTGCTTGCCAAGCAGATTGATTTCTCGTTCCTGTCAGGCCAGCCCATGGCGTTGATCATGATCGATCTCGATCACTTCAAGCAGATCAACGACACCTACGGACATCCCGGTGGCGACGCCGTACTGCAGGAAGTTGCGAAAACATTATATAAATTATTCCCGCGCCGCTCTGATTTCATCGCACGTTATGGTGGCGAGGAGTTTGCGCTGATCCTGGTCGATGCAGAACCGCATGACCTGGAACGGCTCGGTGAACGCATTCTGCACGCGGTGCGCGCGCTGGAGGTTGAATACCTGGACAATCACATCACCGTGACCTGTTCGGTCGGCATTGCCACCTGCTCTTTCCAGGACAGCGCCGACACCCTGGTCAGGCGGGCCGACCAGGCGCTTTACCAGGCAAAGAATGCCGGACGTGACCGGTTAATGGTTGCTGACTGAAACCACGCAAAGCAAACGCCCCGGTAGTGGGCGGTTGCACCGGTGGCCTCTCCACCCCGGGTAACCAGGCCTTCCTGACTTACCCTGTGCTCACCGTACTTGCCGGGGCATCCGGAGGGGATATGGCTGTTGCCCGTCTGGCTCTGGCAAACCTTACTGCTTGCCCTCGCTG
>CAWKAE010000018.1:0-35947 GCA_963847565.1 uncultured Halobacteria archaeon | reverse complement strand
ACGGGGGAGCGTGATCAATGGTGCTACAACATGTCTGGGGTTTGTTCGTCAATCCGAAACGTGAATGGGTATCCATTCGCGATGATGAATGCACTATTGGCAAGTGTTATGCCTTCCATGTCCTGATACTGGCCGCGATTCCTGCAATTTCCGGTTTTATCGGCACCACGCAGTTTGGCTGGCAGATCGGCGTCGGTGATCCGGTCAAGCTCACCACGCAAAGTGCCGGGCTGATCGCCGTCCTCTATTATTTCGCCATGCTGGTCGGTGTTTTTTCGCTTGGCTGGATGATTCACTGGATGGGCGATACCTATGGCGCACAAGTGCCGTTGTCGAAATGCGTGGTGCTGGCGGCCTACACGGCGACGCCGCTGTTTCTTATCGGCCTGATGGAGCTCTACCCGGTGTTGTGGGTGAACCTGATTGTCGGAATGCCGGCGCTGGCCTACACCGTTTACCTGTTGTATACCGGCGTGCCCATCATGATGGGCATTTCGGAAGACCGCGGCTTCCTGTTTTCCAGCGCGGTCCTGGCGGTTGGCCTGGTCGCGTTCGTCGCATTACTGGCCGCCACGGCACTGCTCTGGGGTATGGGGCTGGAACCGCAGTTCACACAGTAGCCGTTAAAAATAATACCCGGTTATAGTTTAAAATTGTCGTAACTTGCTGCTTTAAATACAGATTAATAGGGAGTCAGGCATGGCGGATCAGCAAACTTACAATTACACGGTGGTCAGGCAATTCTCGATCATGACCGTGATATGGGGCATTGTCGGCATGGCGGTCGGTGTGCTGATCGCTGCCCAGCTGGCGTGGCCGGTTCTGAACTTCGATATCGCCTGGCTGACCTTCGGACGCTTGCGGCCCTTGCACACCAATGCCGTGATTTTTGCATTCGGCGGTTGTGCCCTGTTTGCAACGTCCTATTACGTGGTGCAGCGTACCTGTCACGTGCGACTCGCATTCGGTCCGCTGGCGGCGTTCACCTTCTGGGGCTGGCAGCTTGTTATCCTGCTGGCTGCTATCTCCCTGCCGCTGGGTTTCACGCAGGGCAAGGAATACGCTGAACTGGTCTGGCCGATTGATATCCTGATTGCACTGGTGTGGGTGTCCTACGCGGTCGTGTTCTTCGGCACCATCATGAAGCGTCGCGTCAAGCACATCTATGTTGCCAACTGGTTCTTCGGCGCTTTCATCATTACTGTCGCGATACTGCATATCTTCAACAGTGCCGCCGTACCGGTTTCACTGCTGCATTCCTACTCGGCCTATGCCGGTGTGCAGGATGCCATGATCCAGTGGTGGTATGGCCATAATGCGGTTGGCTTCTTCCTGACCGCCGGCTTCCTCGGCATGATGTATTACTTCGTGCCCAAGCAGGCCGGCCGGCCGGTGTATTCATACCGGCTGTCGGTGGTGCATTTCTGGGCACTGATCTTCACTTATATATGGGCCGGTCCTCACCACCTGCACTACACGGCATTGCCGGACTGGACCCAGTCGCTGGGTATGATTATGTCGCTCATCCTGCTGGCGCCGAGCTGGGGCGGCATGATCAACGGCATCATGACGTTATCCGGTGCCTGGGAAAAACTGCGCACCGACCCGGTCCTGCGCCTGCTGGTCGTGTCGATTTCTTTCTACGGCATGTCAACGTTCGAGGGTCCGATGATGGCCATCAAGACCGTGAACGCACTGTCGCATTACACTGACTGGACCATCGGGCATGTGCATTCTGGTGCGCTCGGCTGGGTTGCGCTGATATCCATGGGTAGTCTCTACTACCTGATGCCGCGCCTGTTTGGTCGTGAGCTGTACAGCCTGAAACTGGTCGAGGTGCATTTCTGGACGGCGACTATCGGGATCGTGTTGTACATTTCCTCGATGTGGGTGGCCGGCATCATGCAGGGCCTGATGTGGCGCGCTACCAATTCTGACGGGACGCTGACCTACAGCTTCGTCGAGTCGGTGCAGGCGATGCATCCCTACTTCATCGTGCGTTTCCTGGGCGGTGGCTTCTTCCTGTTCGGTACGCTGGTGATGGCGTGGAACCTGTGGAAGACCATCAAGGGTGCTGAACCGGCGGTTGGCGCAATTCCCGAACCGGCCGCGGCCCACTAGGAGGAACGATCATGGCAAGTGGACACGATAAAATCGAAAAAAATATCGGCCTGATGATCGTGCTGATTATCATCGTGGTCTCGATCGGCGGCCTGGTACAGATCGTCCCGCTGTTCTTCCAGCAGTCGACTACTGAAGCGGTTGCCGGACTTGAGCCCTATTCAGCATTACGGCTTACCGGGCGTGATATCTATGTGCGTGAGGGTTGTTATTTATGCCATTCGCAAATGATTCGGCCATTCCGCGCGGAGACCGAACGTTATGGACATTACTCTGTTGCCGGTGAATTTGTGTACGACCGGCCATTCCAGTGGGGTTCCAAGCGTACGGGTCCGGATCTGCATCGGGTTGGTGGTCGTTACAGTGATGAATGGCACCGTGTGCACCTGATCAATCCGCGTGATGTCGTACCCGAGTCGATTATGCCCGGTTACCCGTGGCTGGAAACGACGCCGGCTGACGCAACTAAAATTGTCCGCAAGATGGAAGTCCTGCGCCTGCTGGGTGCGCCCTATACCGATGACCAGATCAGTACTGCGCCGCAGGCCCTTGATGGCAAGACTGAAATGGACGCCGTCATTGCCTACCTGCAGGAAATGGGTACGGCAATCAAGACGCGGAGGTAGCCGGTATGGATGTTTCGTTGATTCAATCTATATGGACCGTGGTGGTGCTGGTGCTGTTTGTCGGCATTGTAATCTGGGCCTGGAGCGGTAAGCAAAAAGAACGTTTTGACGAGGCCGCGAATATTCCCTTTGCTGAAGATGACATGAAGCCGGATTATAAAAAGCCCGAGGAGAAAACCAATGGCTGATTTCACCAGCAGCTTCTGGAACTGGTTCATCATTATTCCCACTGTAGGCGGGATTATCGGCTGTTTTATGCTGATTCGCTGGTTGTCGACCGACATCAGTCCGGAAGATGAAGGCAAGGAAATGGACCACAAGTGGGATGAGGACCTGGTTGAACTGAACAATCCGCTGCCGCGCTGGTGGCTGAACATGTTCTACATCACGCTGTTCTTCGGTATCGGCTATCTTGTTCTGTACCCCGGACTGGGAAGCTTTGCCGGTATGCTGGAGTGGACCTCAACCGGGCAGTACGAGCGTGAAATGGACAAGGCCGATGGCCTGTACGGGCCCCTGTTCGAGAAATACCGCGACATGGATATCGTCGCCGTGGCGGACGATGAACAGGCACGCCGCATGGGTGAACGTCTGTTCGTAAACTACTGTGCGACCTGCCACGGCTCGGATGCGCGTGGTGCGCGCGGTTTCCCGAACCTGCGTGATAATGACTGGTTATACGGCGGCGACCCGGCGCATATCGAGCAAACCATCCTTGACGGTCGCAACGGCGTCATGCCGGCCTGGGAGGCGGCGCTGGGCGGAACTGAAGGTGTGACAGATATGACGGAATACGTCTTCAGTCTCAGCGGACGCAATGTTGATAATGCCGCTGCCCTGCGTGGCAAGGAGAAATACGCGCAAATGTGTGCT
Organism: uncultured Halobacteria archaeon; assembly: GCA_963847565.1. GTDB lineage: Bacteria > Pseudomonadota > Gammaproteobacteria > UBA9214 > UBA9214 > UBA9214. The sequence goes on along the minus strand of CAWKAE010000018.1, from coordinate 32,327 downwards.
GCCTGCCACGGCATGGACGGCACCGGGAACCAGGCACTGGGCGCGCCGAACCTGACAGACAACATCTGGCTCTATGGCGGAACGAGCACGAGTGTTATGGAAAGTATCGCCAAGGGTCGCAACGGGCAGATGCCGCCGCACCGTGATTTCCTCGGTGAGGACAAGAGTCACTTGCTGGCTGCCTATGTCTACGGCCTGCAAACCGGCCAGGCACTGGAGGAATAACACAGGACATCTGCGTTATTCGCGCAAGCATTATGGCTGAAGAAGACGTACCAAAATCACAAAAATGCATCGCGATACTGTGGCCGTCGTTCCTGGTAGCAATTGTAGCGACCGGCCTGTTTTTCTCTGCGTTTGACCCGGACGATCTGTACCCGTTCGGTAACGAGACCGGCATCAGCCGGCTGGGGGTTTATTCAATTGGTTTTCTCGCATTCTGGCTCGTGTCTGCCGTTTCCGGTATCGGCACGCTCTATTTTGCGATGACCAATTGCATGCGCAACAGACGTTAGGAGGTCTGTATGGCAACCCCCGGTGGCGCCCGCAATTCCGACGACCAGGTCGAAAAATCCCTCTACGCAAAAGCGGAGAAAATCTACCCGCGTGAGGTGCATGGCCTGTTCGCCCGCATGCGGGTGCTGGGTGTGCTCGGCCTGCTCGGCATCTATTACATCATGCCGTGGGTCCAGTGGGACGGTCGCCAGGCCCTGTTGTTCGATCTGCCCGCACGTAAATTCCATATCTTCTTTATCACGCTCTGGCCGCAGGATTTCATTTACCTGGCGGCGCTGCTGATTATCGCCGGCCTGTTGCTGTTCTTCGTGACGGCGCTGGCCGGGCGCGTCTGGTGCGGTTACGCCTGTCCGCAGACGGTCTGGACCGAGGCCTTCCTCTGGATCGAGCGAAAGGTCGAGGGCACGCGTTTGCAGCAACAGAAGCTGGATGCGCAACCCATGAACGCCCGCAAGTTCCGTATCAAGGCCACCAAGCAGTTTTTGTGGATTGCGTTCGCGGCGTGGACCGGGTTTACCTTTGTGGGCTATTTCACGCCGATCCTGGAGCTTGGACAACGCCTGCTTGAGTTCAAGCTGGGTGGTTGGGAAACCTTCTGGGTGATTTTCTACGGTTTTGCGACCTACGGTAATGCCGGCTTCATGCGCGAGCAGGTGTGCAAGTACATGTGCCCCTATGCGCGCTTCCAGAGTGCGATGTTCGACAAGGACACGCTGATCGTTTCGTATATCCCGAATCGCGGCGAACCGCGCGGACCGCGTAAACGCAGTGCAGATCCGAAAGAACTGCAGCTGGGCGACTGTATCGACTGCACCCTGTGTGTACAGGTCTGTCCCACCGGCATCGATATTCGCGAGGGTCTGCAGTACGAATGTATCGCCTGTTCCGCCTGCATCGATGCCTGCGACGACGTCATGGGCAAAATGGGTTATGACAAGGGGCTGATCAAGTACACCACCGAACATGAAATGAAGGGCGGCAAGACCCATCTGATCCGTACGCGTATTATTATTTACGCAACTATTCTGTTGGGAATCATGGCTCTGTTCGCCTGGTCCATCATGAACCGGACGCCGCTGGGCCTTGATGTCATTCGTGATCGTAACCAGCTGTATCGTGAGACCAATGAAGGCCTGATCGAGAATGTCTATATACTGAAGATTCTCAACATGGATGATGTCGCGCATACTTACACGCTCAGGGTGAGCGGGATTGAAGGCCTGCAGCTGCACATGGATATGCCGGAGATCAGGGTTGCGAGTGGTGGTGTGATGGAGTTGCCGATCCGCTTGCAGGTAGAGGAGGGCGACCTGAACATGCGCAGTACCGAAATCAGCTTCGAACTGGTGGCTGATGGCGACAGCGCGTTGACTGTCACTGAAGAAGCACGATTCCTGGGGCCGAAGTGAGTATCGCAATGACAAATGATGGTCGCACAACGGTTCGCTGGTACCGGGAGCCCTGGGTCTGGCTGCTGATCCTGTTCCCCGCCACGGCCGTTATTGGCGGCATGATAACCATTTACCTTGCTGTCACGACCAGCACCGGCCTGGTCGTCGACGATTACTACAAGCGCGGCAAGGCCATCAACCTGGATCTCGCCCGCGACGAGGCGGCAATGCAGTACGGCCTGACGGCCTCACTGACACTGGATATGCAGGAGAATCGCGTACAGCTGGACCTCGCGTCGAATAGCGGCATGCAGCCGGCAGAGATCCGCTTGTCTGTTTTGCACCCGACCCAGCCCGGTCGTGACCAGGTTATCCGCCTGACGCCGATTGCAGCCACGACTTACCGCGGTGGTTTGCAGGCGATCGGACCGGGTCGCTGGTATCTGCAGCTGGAGGCGGACGACTGGCGCCTGTCGGGCAGTATGACTGTGCCGCTTACCGAACCGGTCATTCTTTCTGCGGGTGAATAGCCCTTTTTACAGAGTGATTTAAATATTGATTCTGGGAATTAGAATTTCCCCGTCATTCCCGCGCACGACTGCATGGATGCAGGAGGTAGAGCAATGCATGGAGCAATTGCCGAGGCGGGAATCCAGCCCATCAGTGTAATGCAGTTCTTGGATTCAAAGTGCCGGATTTTCCTGGTGCTCATGATTGAATGGTTAATGCGGAAATTTCACCAGACGAAGTGCGCAAACAAGCAGTGACCCTGTCTTAGCTCGCTTTATAGGGTTTGTACGCATCTCGTAATCCGCGAATACGCTCAGGGCTGGATTCCCGCCTGCGCGGGAATGACGAAGGTTTAGGACTGGCGGCTTTCTAACAGACGACGAATATAACAACCTATGAACATTGAGCCACTCATCGCTGCCTTTACCGTCGGTCTGCTTGGCGGCACTCACTGTGCCGGTATGTGTGGCGGTATTGTTGGTGCGCTCTCTTCCGGGTTGTCGGATAACCTGCGCGGGGCGCGCTGGCACTTCGTGGTGGCGCAGCTTGCCTATAACGTCGGCCGCATTGCCAGTTACACGCTGGCCGGTGTAATCGCCGGCACCTTTGCCTGGCATCTCGGTAAAACGGGTGTGATGGACGGCTTCCCGCTGGGCAAGCTGGTGGCCGGTGTGATCATGATCCTGTTTGGCATCTATCTGACCGGCTGGTGGCACTCGCTGCTGTGGCTGGAGCGTGCCGGCGCGTATCTGTGGCGCTACATTGAACCGCTGGGTCGGCGCTTCATGCCGGTCCGTACAGTCAGCCAGGCGCTGTTGCTTGGCATGATCTGGGGCTGGTTGCCCTGTGGCATGGTCTATGCCGTGCTGGCCCTGGCGATGACCAGCGCCGACCCGCTCAGTGGTGGCACCATAATGTTCGCCTTTGGCCTCGGCACCTTGCCGACCATGCTGATCATGGGGCTGGCATTTACGCGTTTCGGCCGACTCCTGCAAAAGCCCGGCGTGCGTATCGTGGCCGGACTCAGTGTCATGCTGCTGGGGATTGTCATGCTACTTGCCAAGCCCGGCGGTCACGGGCATCATGCCCACCCCCCGATGCAGACCGATGGTGGTCACGCGGGGATGCATCACCCGCCCGAAAACTAGACTAACGTACAGTTTTACCGGGTTATTTTGCCCCGAAATGGGGTAATTTCCATATATAAGAAACACAATATATAGTGGTTAACTGTTATGCTAAAAAACGCAATATTTAATGCTTTATTTCGCCTGTAATATTAACGTAACATATTGAATATAAAGTATATACATAAGATTACAAAATTCACTTGACAGACTACTGCTGTCTGCATAATCTCTGTCTTCTAAACACAATATATTGTGTTTCAGCTGAATCAGGGCTTGCTGCCCGAATCTGTTATCGCAACCGGCTGAAATCACGGTAATCCTGTCAGAAAAAGTCATATAAACAGGGAGGAAACCAGGACGCATGACCACTACCGCGCATCTCGAAGCAGTTCCGACCAGTGTTGCCGAAATTCCGCTGCAACCCGCGTCGCAGGATATCTGGGACAAGAAATACCGCCTGAAGGCGAAGAACGGCACGCCGGTCGATGAAGATATCGACGGCACCTACCAGCGCGTTGCCCGCGCGCTCGCCGATGTTGAAGTGACCCCTGAGTCACGTGAGACATGGTACCGGGAGTTCCTCTGGGCACTGCGTCATGGCGCGATTCCGGCTGGCCGCATTACCTCCAATGCCGGTGCGCAGGCGCACAAGCCGGCCACCTCGACTATCAACTGCACCGTTTCCGGCATTGTCCGCGATTCGATGAACGATATTCTCGAAAAAGTACACGAGGCCGGCCTGACGCTGAAGGCGGGTTGCGGTATTGGCTACGAGTTTTCCACGTTGCGCCCGAAAGGCGCCTACGTGTCCGGTGCCGGCGCCTACACGTCCGGACCGCTGTCGTTCATGGATATCTACGACAAGATGTGTTTCACCGTGTCCTCGGCCGGTGGTCGTCGCGGTGCCCAGATGGCAACCTTCGATGTTGGTCACCCGGATGTCGCGGATTTCATCCGCGCCAAGCGCGAGGATGGCCGCCTGCGCCAGTTCAACCTGTCGCTGCTGATTACGACCGGGTTCATGGATGCCGTCAAGCAGGATGCCGACTGGCAACTGGCGTTCCCGATCAGCCGCCAGGAGCAGGAAGAAGGCGTGGACCTGAACGATACCGCGCAGGTGGTCTGGCGCGAGTGGCCGTACAAGGGCGACTACGTCACCAATAATGCCGGGCTGGTCGCCTGCAAGATCTTCAAGTCCATTCGCGCGCGTCGCCTGTGGGACATGATCATGAGTTCCACCTATGACTTTGCCGAACCGGGGTTCATCCTGATCGACAAGGTCAACGAAATGAACAACAACTGGTTCTGCGAGAATATCCGCGCAACCAACCCGTGCGGCGAACAGCCGCTGCCGCCTTACGGTTCCTGCCTGCTCGGTTCGGTCAACCTGACCAAGTTCGTGCGCAACCCGTTTACCGCGCATGCCGAGTTCGACTGGGCCGAGTTCAGGAAGGTCGTGGCCATCTTTACCCGCATGCTGGACAACGTGGTCGAGATCAACGGTTTGCCACTTGAGGGACAGCGCGACGAGATCATGCGCAAGCGCCGTCACGGCATGGGTTTCCTCGGGCTGGGTTCCACCGTCACCATGCTGCGCATGAAATACGGTGAGGCGGAGTCCGTGAAGTTCACCGAACGTGTCAGTCGCGAACTGGCCATGACCGGCTGGCAGGTGGCGCTCGAACTCGCCAGGGAAAAGGGCGCAGCCCCGGTGATGGATGAGGATTTCGAGGTGACCGAGGAGATGCTGCGCAAGCGTCCCGAGATGCGCCGCGACGGTTTCCTGCCCGGTGAGAGGATCAAGGGCAAGGTGCTGCACGCGCGTTACAGTCATTATATGCAGCGCGTTGCCAGCGAGGCGCCCGACCTGGTCGATGAACTGGCCGAGGTCGGCGCGCGTTTCACCCATCACAGTTCGATTGCGCCGACCGGAACGATTTCACTGTCGCTGGCCAATAATGCGAGTAATGGTATCGAGCCGAGTTTTGCGCACCACTATTTCCGTAACGTGATTCGCGAAGGGCGCAAGACCAAGGAAAAAGTGGATGTCTTCTCGTTCGAGTTGCTGGCCTACCGCAAGCTGGTTAACCCGAATGCCAGTGCCACCATGGACAGTGTGGATGAAGCGCTGCCGGATTACTTTATTGCCGCTGACAACGTGACGCCGAAGCAGCACGTGGATATACAGGCTGCTGCCCAGAAATGGGTTGATTCCTCCATTTCCAAAACGGCTAACGTGCCAACGGATTATCCTTTCGAGCAGTTCAAGGATATTTACCTGTATGCCTATGAGCAGGGACTCAAGGGCTGTACCACGTTCCGTTTCAACCCGGAGGCCTTCCAGGGCGTGCTGGTCAAGGACGAGGACCTTGAAAACACCACTTACGAGTTTACGCTCGATGATGGCAGCAAGGTCAGCCTCAAGGGTAACGAAGAGGTCGAGTATGACGGCGAAATGCATACCGCGGCCAACCTGTACGATGCCTTGAAGGAAGGTTATTACGGGAAATTCTGAATTTGCACATGCAGGAGCGCACCGCGTGCGTGGTCAGTTCCTGCAGCAAGATGATTAAGCAGGAGTGCACATGACTGTTCGAATTGAAAAAAAGATTGTTGGTTACAAGGTGGGTGGCAAGGATGCGGCAGAGACGGATGCTGTTGCCGGAACTGGCGATGCCGCGGCTGAGAAGAAGCCTGCCGGGGCGTCGCATGAAGGCAATATCGTGCGCATGCACGAGAAGCTCGAGCGCCCGGAGATGCTTATCGGTTCGACCTACAAGGTCAAGACGCCGCTGTCCGAGCATGCGCTGTACGTTACGATTAACGACATTATCCTGAATATCGGGACCGAAAACGAAAAGCGTCGCCCGTTCGAAATTTTCATCAACTCGAAGAACATGGACCACTTCCAGTGGATTGTGGCGCTGACGCGGATTATCTCCGCCGTGTTCAGGAAGGGCGGTGATGTCACTTTCCTGGTGGAAGAACTGCGTTCCGTATTCGATCCGCGCGGTGGTTACTTCAAGAAAGGCGGCAAGTACATGCCGTCACTGGTGGCTGAAATCGGCGATGCTATCGAGTGCCATATGCGCATGATCGGTCTGCTGAAGGACGATGGGCTGGACGAGCACCAGCAGAAACTGGTGGCGGAGAAGCGCGCCCAGTTCGAGGCGGTCAGCAGTGTGACAGAGACGGCTGACAGCGGTGATTTCCCCGAGGGCGCACAACTATGCACCAAGTGCCACACCAAGGCGGCCATCCAGATGGACGGCTGCCTGACCTGCCTGAATTGTGGCGAGTCGAAGTGCGGCTAGAATTATTTATTACAATCTGACGTATCACAAAGGGGGCATAGCCCCCTTTTTTGTATGTGTAATTATCTCTTTATAATCAATGTCTAAATGGTTAACCCTGAAAAACCAGGCAGCAGGCGTCAACGGGTTAGTACCTTAGTCCGATTGCTGTAACAGGTCTTATAGCTGTAAATTAGTGCCTGAATTAGTATCATTATTGCCAGTTGCAATAACAACAAACGGCTCGCAAACAATAATAGATTCGGGCTAAGGAGGCAGAATGTTTCTGCAACAAAAGCCAATTCCCGGCTACTGGTACAGTAACCAGGCCGGCCAGCTGATCCAGGTCAGGGCGATCGTGTTCTCTGGCGGGCGCGGCAGTCGAATCGTTATCGAGGATATCAGCGGCAAGCGCCAGTCTCTCGATATGCCGAGCTGGCGCGACCTGGACCTGGTGCTGCATTCGCCCGTGTCCGATCGCGACAGCAGCAGTCGCCGCCGTAATCATACTGACGACGTTTAGCTTCCTGCGCGGCATCCTTGCCGCGTTGTAATCCGGGCAGGGTGCCAATGCATCATTGCTCCAGCCGTATTACACCCACGCAAAGTTTTTGCGGATGCGGGTGTTTCCCCGAGAATAGTATGACGCCGGCGATATTGCCGATATCCAGCTTGCGACCGATCAGGGCCATTGCTGATGTCTTCCAGTGAAATTCGGTATCTGTGTGTGCCGGGTGCTACCGTCAGGATGTGGTTGAATCGATCACTGTATTCGTAATTGTGCGCACGGTCATGCACCCGCAACGACAGGTTAACCGGTGTTGGATTTGCCGAGTGCAACTCGATGCTCAGATACCGGTACCCGCGCCAGTCAGGGCTGGGATCAACGATGTAAATGCCGGGGTAGTGAGCCGGTAACAACTGCAGTGCCGAAAAAGCGGGGCCACAGGTATCCGGCGCAGGTGTCAGCCGGGCTGCATCCAGCTCGAGAAACGCGGCGGCCCAGTCGGCCTGCACATCCATGATGACCGGGAAGGCTGCGTTACGACCCAGGTAATGCCAGCTGAGCGATGCCAGCGGGTATATTGCTGCGCACAGGATGACACATAATGCTGCTGCCAGCGTGCGTCGTAAATGCTTGCGCGGGACAAGTCGGGAACCTTGCGTGGTGCGTGCGTTCAGGGCATGAAATCCTGTCCCCAGCGCAATACCCGCCATGTCGCGTACGATGTCGAGCAATCCAAAACCACGCCCGGTCAGCCACTGCGCTGCTTCTGTGGTGACACCGGTGAGCAGGCAAAGACCGGCGACCAGCAGGTAGTTCGCAGAGACTGTGTGGCTGTCACCTGCGCGCCGGTGCATCAGGTGCAATGCGAAGTAGGTGAACACGGCGAACACGACCGTGTGCAGTGTGTTCTGTATTTCCCGTATGAGCAGGTTGTGGCCCGATAATTTTCCGAACGTAATGACCAGGAAAACGATGAGGCCGGCAAGCAGCAGGCTGGCAGGGACGCGCGGCAAGGTCAGCGGGAATCAGGCGGCGCAGGCAGGGTGGCGAGCCAAGTGATAATCGCGCTCGAGAGTTCTTCGTTGTAAGCATCGAAGTAATGGTCCGCGCCCTGCACGGTCACCTGGCGCGATGCCGGGTGCATGTCGCAGATAAATGTTTCAATCTCATCCGACATGCGCTGGACGGCAGGGTAGTCGTTGCTGCCATGGATGTTCAGGAACGGCACTGTAAGGCGATCAAAGGGGAAGGGTGATTGCATGGGTTGTTTGTAATCGGTCGCACCCATGCCGATGCCGATGTAGGCCGCGATATCAGTGTCGCCGCGGGCGCCGAGCCAGGCCATGCTCATGTGTACACCGCAACTGTGGGCCACCAGGATGATCCGCTCAAATCCTTGTGCACGCAGATATTTGATGCCGGCGTCGATGCGGGGTATGGCGTCCGGGAAAACCGGTACGTAATCATAGAACTTTGCATCCTTGGCCAGTACCGGCATTTGCAGGGACAGGGTTGCCCAGCCGTCAGCCGGCAAGGCGGTGCGTAGCGGGTTGGCGACCTGGGACCAGTCCGGGTGAGTGCCGCGACCATGCAGGATCAGTGCCGCGCCTTTTGCGGGAGTGTGCTCCGCTGCCATGAATATGCCGAGAAATGTGTGTTCTCCGGCGGCCAGGTCAACCGGGTCGCCGTCCAGAATGGCATCGACCGTCTGTTCGGCCAGGCGTTGTTCGCGCGCGAGGTCCGCGGCGGCGAGTGCGTTGCCCGGCAGGAGGCTGGTCAGAAAAAATACTGTCGCAACAGGGAGTAAAGAAAGGCTATTATTCGGATGCATGGTTTTCGGGCAACGGTTGGGGTTACCGGTTGTTGTCTGACTGGCTCATTATAACAGGCAAAAATCGACAGTTATGTACCTGGAATATTTCAAGCTGATGGAACAACCGTTCTCGATTACGCCTGATCCGCGTTTTCTTTATATGAGTGCGCGCCATCGGGAAGCACTGGCGCACCTGCTGTACGGTCTTGGCGAAAGCGGCGGTTTTGTGCAGTTAACCGGCGAGGTTGGTACCGGCAAGACCACGATTTGTCGTTGCCTGCTGGAGCAGGTGCCGGACAATGTGGATGTTGCTGTCGTGTTGAATCCGAAGGTAACAGCCCAGGAACTGTTGGCGACGATCTGTGATGAACTGGGAATAGCGAACCCGGGCGATAACGCCAGCATCAAGTCGCTGATCGATATTCTCAATCGTTATTTGCTCGATGCGCACGCGCGCGGTCGCCGCACGGTCCTGATTATCGACGAGGCGCAGAACCTGTCGGCCGATGTGCTCGAGCAGGTCAGGTTGCTGACAAACCTGGAAACATCCACGGAAAAGCTGTTACAGATCATTCTTATCGGGCAACCGGAGTTGCGTGATTTGCTGGCACGCGCTGACATGCGCCAGTTGTCCCAGCGAATAACCGCCCGCTATCATCTTGAACCAATCAGCCGGGAAGAGGCCGATGCCTATATTCGCCATCGCCTGCAGGTTTGCGGCAGTTCGCAAAACCTGTTCAGCAAGCGCGCCGTCGACAGAATTCACAAGCTGTCCGGTGGCATACCACGCCTGATAAACGTTCTGTGTGACCGCGCCCTGCTTGGGACCTATGTCGAGGGCCGCGGCATGGTTGATCACAAGGTCGTCAGCAAGGCATCACGCGAGGTGCTGGCGGATAGTGGCAATGAGAAAAAGACGCGCGCGTGGCTGCCACTGGCGGCCGGCGGCCTGGTCGTGGCGCTGCTGGCCGGGGCTGCGGTTTATTATCAGCCCTGGCAGCGACTTATGGAGCCTGTTGCCGTCTCTGCAGACAAGCAAACAACGGCGACGGACAAGGCACCCGTTAATGTATCCGCCGCGGCCTCGGTTGAGGCCATGGTGGCAGCCGTCGAGGAAGTGGACCTCGGTTCCGACGATGATCAGGACGCGAAACCGGCACCGGTTTCGCTGAGTGAACGCCTGCAGGCAGCCGACAGCAGCTGGTATCGAACGGCCTGGCAGGCGCTGTTTACCCGCTGGCAGGTAGTGCTCCCCGACACGGTCAAGCCCGATTTCTGTAACTATGCACGTGAGTATGGCCTGCGCTGCATTGTCGGTCAGGGTGACTGGAATACTCTGCGCGAGCTGGACCGGCCGGCGGTGCTGACGCTGACGCGTGAAGACGGCGCGCGTGTACCCGTGTTCCTGCAGAGTATGCAGGGAACCACGCTTGAGATGGATATCGGCGGCGAACTGTACCGATTAGAGACCGGGCAAGTCGGGAACTACTGGTTCGGGGATTATGCTGTGTTTGTACAGGCGCCACCGGGTGGCAGGATGTTTCTCAAGGTGGGCGACCGTGATGCGGATGTCGCCTGGTTACGGGAGCAGTTCGAGATTGCCCAGGGCGTCAGGATACCTGCGGCTGATGCGCTGTTGTTCGATTATCCACTGCAAAAACAGGTGCTGGCCTTCCAGCGGGCGCATGGCCTGTTACCGGACGGCATTGTCGGGAAGAATACACTTATACATCTGAATACCGCCATCGACCGGCAAGATGTGCCGCGCCTGGTCAGCGAGTAACGGATACCGCTTATGTCCTATATCCTCGATGCACTGAGAAAAGCCGACCGGGAACGCAACCTCGGCGAGGTGCCGGACCTCGAGGCATCGCACTGGGGTGTTCGCCGGCAGGCCCGCTCACAGCGCTGGATATGGATTGTCGGTGCATTGCTGGTATTCAACGGCCTGCTGGTGGCCTATGTGCTGTTTGACCGGGGTGCCCGTGACACGACCACGGATGTGGTGGCCGGGACACAGACAGCGCCGGGTCAGCGGCCCCTGGTGCCCGTTCCACGTCAGCGGGTTGAGCCGCCACAGCCAGCGAGAGCGCGCCAGCCGGTACCCGTGCGTAAACCACCGCCGCAACCGCCAGCACGGGCTCAAGCGCCTGCGCCTTCGTTTACACCTGCACCAAAGGTGCAGACTGCGCCGCCGGCCAGTCAGCCTGCCGTTGATGCAACCGGTGAATTCAAACTGCAGGAGTGGCGCGATCTGCCACTGGAGTTCCGTAGCCGGTTCACCCTGCCGCGTATCGATGTGCATGTATTTGCCGAAGATCCGGGCCGCCGCTTCATCATGGCCGACCTGAAAAAATACCGTGAGGGTGAGACGATGGATAACGGGGCTGTGCTGGAACGGATTCATCCCGGCAGCATTCAGCTGAACTACGAGGGTACGCGTTTCAGAGTCGAGCGCTAGCTGTCGGCCTGCGGGTCTTCTGCCTTGCCTGCGGCAAGTTCCTCGTCGGTTGCGTCGCGAATGGCCTGGATTTCCACTTCGAAAATCAGCGTCTGACCAGCCAGCGGGTGGTTGCCATCCAGGCTGGCGATATCGTTATTTATAGCCGTGACAGCGAACGTTATTTCCTTGCCTTCAGCATTCGCGCCAACCACGTGTCCACCAACCTCGATTTGCTCCGCTGCGGGAATCTCGCTCAATGGAACTTCACACACGAGTTCAACGTCGCGTTTGCCGAAGGCATCGTCCGGCAGCAACCGCGCCTGCACAATATCGCCAATTTTGTGCGCAGCAAGCTCCTGCTCGAGCCGGGCAGGTATTGTGCCGGCACCATGCAGGTAGCTGACCGGCTTGCTGGCAGCATCACGCAGCACCACCCCTTCCGCGTTTGTCAGTGAGTACTGCATGGTAATGACCTTGTTTCGTTCGACCGTCAGGGTGTTGTTCATGGCAGCGGTAAATTGTTGATTGGGCCGTGTATTATACGGATAAGGAATGGTCAGTCGAACTTGTACAACCGGTATCGGTCTGATTTACCAGGTGTACGACAATATGATACAGGGCAGGTATTTATGAAGCAGGCTAAATTCTCGATCGGGCAGTGTGTTCACCACCGTTTGTTCGATTACCGCGGGGTGATTGTCGATGCTGACCCGGAGTTTCTCGGTCAGGATGAGTGGTATGAAACCGTTGCCAGGAGTCGTCCGCCCAAAAGCGAACCCTGGTACCGCGTGCTCGTGCATGACGCCGACAGGGAAACCTATGTTGCCGAGCGGAACCTGATGGAAGATGATACACAGGAGCCGGTTAACCATCCTTTACTGGAACGGTTTTTTGTCAAGTTCGATGGCAGTAACTATTATACGGGCAAACATGTTAACTGATGCATGTAGTGTGTCTCGCCAGACCAATGAACCAGATTTATCCCTCGAACTGTGATTAAAAAGCTTTATAAAATTATCAGTCAGCGTGAACAGACTGCAGATGCGGTTGATGATGATCGTGCACTGCAGCTGGCCACGGCTGCGCTGCTGATGGAAGTCGCCAATGCCGACTATGAAATCAGCGAATCGGAGCGCGATACAGTCAGGCGTCTTGTCGAGGAAAACTACGGAGTAACTGCAGATGAGGCCGCAGAGATAGCCGCACGTGCCGAGCAGGACTCGAATCATGTGACATCGCTTTACCCCTTTACACGGATGATCAAGGACGAATGCAGTATGGAAGACAGGGTAGAGATCGTGAATATGCTGTGGCAGGTAACGGCCGCTGACGGCACTATCGACGCACATGAAACACATCTCGTGCGGAAAATTGCAGATTTGTTATATGTGCCACATAGCGAATTTATCCGTACCCGCTCTGCAGCACGATGATAGCTGACATGTGTTTTCCGGACAAAAAAAAGGGTCGCATTGCGACCCTTTTTTCATGCCGTTAGTAAACGGTCAGACCATTTCTTTCAGGCCTTTCAGCGGCAGTACCTTCACGACGTTGCGTGCAGGTTTTGCCTTGAACATCATTTCTTCGCCGGTAAACGGGTTAACGCCCTTGCGAGCCCGGGTGGCCGGTTTGCGAACTACCTTGACCTTCATCAGGCCTGGAACTGTGTAAACGCCTGGACCCCTTTTGAGGTCACGTTTCATAAGTGTGGCAAGTGCATCGAAGACCTCGCTGACGTCACGCTTTGTCAGTTCGGTTTTCTCGGCAATATAAGTCAGGGTTTCTGACTTGGTTGTCGGCTTCTTTGCAGCCTTCGCGGTTGTCTTCTTTCTAGCCGTCGCCTTCTTTTTCACAGCCATTCGATAATGCTCCTCTGAATAGGTAATGGGTAACTGCACGCGTAAGATAGCACATAAAAATAAATGTTAAAGAGTTTTTAACACTCGGAAATGCCTTCTATTGCAGTATTTTCATCGCCTGCTGTATGTCGTGTCAGGAAGCCGGTGTAGCCGTTGCTATGTCGTGGCGCGATGTCTTCGACAGTAAAATTACATTGTTAAAAATTGTATTGGATAAAGAAAACACTGTAATTACAGGTATTTTAAGGGTATTTGAGTGTTCCGTCAGGGTGTCGGCCGGCCGGATTCATTGACTGCGAGCCAATGAATCGGGGTGGTCGCGCGTGTTTTATGCCGCTATACACAGCGGTGTTCGCGATTGTCAAAGTTTACATCCGTCCAGAAAACGCCGCCGGATTTTCCCCGGTTGTTCCGGCACCCGCATGCGTGGTCATCAAACGTGCGCTTGCCAGGCCTGCATACGGGTACAACCCCTGTCGATATTCATCGGTGAAAAGTCATGGCGCAGGGTCGGTCCCCGGTCGTGGATTGGGCTTGTGGAATGCCTGCAGGGTAAATACGTGCATGGCTCACACTCCGGGCGCCCGGCCAGACAGATTTCCGTCACAAGGCCGATAATTTCCGGGCGTGACAAGGCAAATGGACGTGCTATCCAGCGTGAATTCAGGGTCGGGAATTGTGTCCTGCGAAATTTGTTAAATCGCCATAATTTGTCTAATTATCAATCAGTTTCTGCCGATAACCTGCAGATAGGATGTGTGCTTGCGTAGTATCCGCAAGAATTATTTAACTCATGATATCTAGTGGAAAGGTGGACATGCGCGCCGCAAAAAAAATAGCTGACAACAAAAGAATTCTGCAGGATCTGGTGCCGCTGAACGCGCTGTCAGACGAGCGCTTCAACGAAATCTCGGAAAAAATCGTAATCGAGGTCGTAAAGTCCGGCCGTTACGTGTTTCGCCAGGGTGATCGTGACAATCGCACGGTTTACCTGCTTGAGGGCAAGGTCAACCTCATCGACGAAAACCGCAAGGTCACTGACGAGATCGTGGCCGGATCGGATGCCAGCCGGCACCCTGTTATCAACCAGCAGCCACGGCCGGTATCGGCACGGGCAAACGGGAAGGCGGTTATCGCCTGGATTGATTCCGGATTACTCGATGTTTTCCTCACCTGGGACCAGTCCAATACCGCCGATGCGCTGGAACTGGAGGTGGACGATAGCGGCGACTGGATGACGCGGCTGCTGAAATCGGAAACATTCAGGAAACTGCCTCCTTACAAGCTTCAGGGCGTGCTGGTACGGATGAAGGCGGTCCCGGTAAAGCAGGGCGACGTAGTGATATCGCAGGGCGACGAGGGGGACTATTTCTACACAATCGATGAGGGTAGCTGCCGGATAACGCGTCTGGATGATGACGGTAAAGAGCATGTGCTGGCAGAGCTGGGAGCCGGGGATTCGTTCGGCGAAGAAGCACTGGTGTCGGATAGCCATCGCAATGCCACAGTCACGATGCTGACCGACGGGCAGCTGATGCGGCTTGCCAGGGAGGATTTCGACGAGCTGCTGAAGACGCAGCACCTGAGATATATCGATTATACCGCTGCCTCCAACCTGGTGAACGACGGAGCGGTCTGGATTGATGTGCGCACACCGGACGAGTATGAAAGCGACGCATTCGAGGACAGTGTGAATCTGCCGCTGGCCAGTCTGCGTGGTGAAATACCCGAGCTGGTGTTTAATTCCAGTTATGTCATCTGCTGCGATACCGGTCGCCGCAGCGACTCGGCGGCATTTGTCCTGAGTCACAAGGGCTTTGACGTATATGTCCTCGAGGGTGGTATGGCTGCCCTGCAAACGCCCGAACAAGCAGGTGATGTGACCGACAGTGCAGCAGATGACGAGCAGCACCTGGAAAACGATCCGGTCACGGATCGGCAGCTGGAGGCGCTGCACGCGGAGAATGCCGCATTGCAGAAATCAAACGCCGCGCTTGGAGCCGACCTGGATAACCAGGCCAGGCGTGTATCCGAGCTGACTGCGCAGGTCGAGCAGTCGCGTGGCGAACTGGGTGAATCCGTCGAGAAGCTCGGCGAGATGTTTGCGCGAATAGACGTTTACGAGGACGAGAACAAGGTACTGCGCGAGCGTCTTGCGGCGACACAGGAAGCAGCAGCAGGAACAGTTGCTTGAATTGCAGCAGGCGCTGGCCGACCAGCAGGAGAAAAATACTGTCCTTGAGCAACAGTCTGCGGCGGAAGCGTTGCGGATCAAGTCCGAGGCGGGCAGGTCTGCACAGGATCTGCAGAAATATGCAACCGAGAAGCAGCAGCTATCAGGTGAATTGACGAAGGTGCGTGGACGGGTGGCTGCACTGGAGAGCGAATTGCAGGAAGCAAATGCCTGCATCGCATCGGCCGGCGAGCAAAGCGATGATGTCGTCAAAAGCCTTCGGGAAGAAAACAGCAGTCTGTCGGAGCGGCTGCTCGCGCAGGAAGCGCAGTTGCAAGACTTGCAGGGACGGCTCGATTCGGCAGCGCGATCTGATGCGGACAGCCAGTCGGCCCTGGATGATTCCCTGCAGCGTCTGGAGTCAGAACTTGATGCGGCGAACGGGACCATCGAAGCCTTGCGCGAAGAGGTTTGCACTGTCGCAGCAGCCGGTGAAGCGGCCGGTCAGCAACTTGCCGGGCAGACCAGTGAGCAGCTGGAGAATCTGAAGTCGGAGCACGCGCAGGCACTTGCGGCGATGGAGCGCGAGCTTGCACAGGCGCGACAGGCCGGTAATGAGGCTAGAGCAGCAAGTCGCGCAGCTCGAAGCAGATAGCCAGGCGGCGCTTGCAGAGAGTGACAGGGTGTCACAATCCCGGCTTGCCGAGGCTGTTGCCGAGCAGGAAAAATTATCCACAGAGCTGGCAGCCCTGCGCCAGGCGCAGGAAGAATGGGAGGCTGCCCGGTCAGCGCTCGAACAATCGCAGGAAACGCTTCGGCAGCAACACGAGGAAGAGCAGGCATCCCTTGAACATCAGCTGGAAGCAGTGTCGGCATCTCACGCGCAGGTACTTGCGGCGGTGGAGAGTGAGCTTGGACAGGCGGAACAGGCTGGTAATGAGTTAGAGAAGCAAGTCGCGCAGCTTGAAGCAGATGGCCAGGAGGCGCTTGAGAAGAGTGACAGGGAGTCGCAATCCCGGCTTGCCGAGGCTGTTGCCGAGCAGGAAAAATTATCCACAGAGCTGGCAGTCCTGCGCCAGGCGCAGGAAGAATGGGAGGCTGCCCGATCAGCGCTCGAACAGTCGCAGGAAACGCTTCGGCAGCAACACGAGGACAGAGCAGGCATCCCTGGAACAGCAACTGGAAGCAATGTCGGCATCCGCCGAGGAGCGCGCGAACGAACTGCTGTCGCGGCTGGAGCAAGAACAGCAGCGGGGGCTCGCTACTGAACGTCAGCTCGCCGAGAAGGACGGGACAATTGCCGCACTGGAGCAATCTGTAGCGGACGCCGACGCGGAGGCCAAACAGTTGCATCGGCGCCTGGAAGAAGCACAGGCAACATTGCAGCAGCGTGAAGAGCATGCACATGAGCTGGAACTGGAAAACGCAGCAACTCTAAGCAAGTCACATGAAGAGCTGACACGCAAGAATGACACCGAGAAATCGTTACAGGGACAGATAGACAGGTTACGTAAAAAGCTCGAACAGACTTCACAAGACAGTCAGAAGACCCGCGAGAGTTCGCTGGATGACCTTGATACGTTGCGCGAGGAACTACACCACGAGCGGCAGGCGCGTGCTGAAGAACGTGCGCAGATGGCGGCACGTCAGCGCGAACTCAAGGAGCAGCTCGCAGCCATTGGAACGCAGCATGAAGCAAACATGTCTGATCAGACCGGCGCAATCGAGCAGGCGCTTGAGGCAGCCAGGGAAGAAGAGCGTTCAAGACTGCAAAGCTTGCAGGACAGTCACGCGGAAACCGAAGAACGGCTTGTGCGTGTGCAGGAGGAATTGCAGAAGGCGCACGAGGAAATCGCAGTACTCGATCAGCAGGAGAAGGCGCGCCGCCAGGCTGAAATCGATGCAGTACGTGAGCAGAATGGTCAGGCGGAATCTGCCATCACTCAGCTCGAAACGCAGCTCAAGCAGTTGACCCGTGAGCGTGATACCGCGCTTGATGAGCAGCACGATCTGCGCGTCAAGATGAATTCACTGCGTGGCGAGGTAGAGGTCGCGCGCGGCCTCATGACGACAGGTGGGCAGGGTCGTCTGGAGGACCCGGAACAATTGCGGGCCGAGCTCGAGGAAACCCGGAATAACGTCAAGATTGCCGTACGTTTACGTGCGGAGGCTGAATCGGCGCGTGAGCAGATGGCCGCTGAGGTGAAGCGGCTGCGCGCGCAATACGAGAGCGATACTGGTACCGACAGCGACACGCTCGAGCCGCTGTATGTCCCCTCGCTGGAATTGATTGATCCGCTCTGGTGAACAGCAATCGTTTGGTGAGAAACTGCCTCCGCTGATGCCAGAGTCAGTCGTTACAGTCGCCCATAAGGTCGGCGTTACTGACAGGAAACGGCATGGCATACATCCTGTTGGCAAGGCTGTCATGGCTGTCCTGCTGCTTGCTGTATGCGGTGTAATAGCATGGCTTGTCATGGGTCAGCCGGATGGACGGATGGCGGATACCGGGGAAAACACGACGGCACCGATTGTCGACCCGGCGGTTCCGGGCGAAGCCTCCGTTATCCCCCCGGTCAAGCCGATTGATGGTTCACGTACCCGCGCTGCAGTGCGTCCAGACATTCCGGCCGAGGATGAGCCGGTGCAGGGAGCGGCAGCCAGAGCGGAGAAATCCGTAGAAACGCTGTCGACGACACGCCCGGTAAAGCCTGAGTTTGTTGGAACAAAACCCCTGCAACTGGATGAGCCGGCGGTTTCGCCTGTAACAAATACGAATACTGAAACGGCGTCGTTTCCCCCGGCCCCGGCGCCTGACAGTGCGCCACCGGTCGGTCGCTCATTCCGGGATAGCCTGGCGGGTGGTGGCAAGGGTCCGGCCATGATCGAGCTGTTGCCGGCTACCTACCAGATGGGCAGCGGCAATTCACTTAACTTCGATGAAGGTCCGCGTCATACCGTCAGTCTGCCGGCATTTTCAATCAGCAAGCGTGAGGTAACGTTCGAGGATTTTGACCGTTTCGCGCGTTCGACCGGTCGCAGGCTGCCCTTTGATGAGTCCTGGGGGCGTGGCAAGCGGCCGGTAATAAATGTGTCCTGGCATGACGCCGTAGCGTACACGCGCTGGTTGAGCCAAAAGACCGGACAGAAATATCGTCTGCCGAGCGAGGCGGAATGGGAGTACGCGGCACGCGCCGGCAGCACCTACAGTTACTGGTGGACGAATAGCAAAAGTGCCATACATGCCAACTGTTTTGACTGTGGTAGTCGCTGGGATGGCAGTCAGACAGCGCCGGTTGGCAGTTTCGAGGCAAACCGGTTCGGCCTGTACGACATGTCCGGCAATGTCCAGGAGTGGACCGCTGACTGTTACCAGAACAGCTACGTCGGCGCGCCGGCGGACGGCAGTGCCCGGGTGACAGCGGATTGTACCCAGCGGGTGGTCCGCGGGGGCGCCTACTCCAGTCCGCTAGACAGTCTGCGTTCAGCAAAACGTGCGCAGCTTAGTCAGGATACGCGGCTGGATAACCTCGGCTTCCGGGTTGTTCGCGTGCAGTAAACGCATGGCCGACGTGCGCTGATACGGTTGACAATTTCGCGGGTAAACGTAGTCTGCCGACATGTCTGACGCTGATTACATACCTGTTCTGGCTCTCGAAGCGCTGCAGGATCCCGGCAGCAAAAGTGTTACGGTTACTTGCGATGCCCGCTTATTCGATCTGTTTGTGGTTCGCCGCGGTGATGAAGTGCGTGCATATCTTAACAACTGTCCGCACACCGGTGCGCCGCTGGATTGGGTGCCGGACCAGTTCCTGAGTCTCGACGGTAAACACATCCAGTGCGCCATGCATGATGCGCTGTTTCGCTGGGATGACGGGAAATGTATTGCCGGGCCCTGTGCGGGTGATGCGCTGACTGCCGTGCCGGCCAGGGTAGAGAACGGCCAGGTCATGCTGGGACGGACCGCATTCTGTAGCAGTCAGTCCGCGTAAACATGTGTCCTGTTTACGTGCTAGTTTCCATTGTGGGCATTACCGGACGGTGGTAGCGAGCCGGTGCAATCAGAGTTTCTTGAGGATGTCCTGCAGCATGACCATGTAGGCATCGACGGGTGTCATGTCTTCGATGGGTGTGCCTGCGTCGAGTGTCTGCAGGCCGGCTTCGGGGGCAGGGATTTCATCCCGGGGCATCATTCTGCCGGTGTATTCATCATCAGACGTGACCGTGCCGGTCACCAGGTCGTAGATCATTGCCATGAATCACCTCCCGTAGACTATGGGAAGGTTATCGGCTGACTTTCGGCGGGGTTGAATCGTTACCCGCTACGCGGGCAGGGCAATGAATTACCGGGGAATATCGGCGTTCGCGGGTATGGCGGGATTATTCGAAATTGTCGAGCGGGTTGATATTGTCGTTCGGGGTGGTTAGTTCGAGGTCAACGCCGTAATCCTCGCGTTGAATATCAAGCGACCCGGACCAGTCCTCGGGCGGTTCGATGGCAGCGATCTCCATTTCCAGCCAGGTGTCGAAATCAACTTCCTCAACCGCGCCGTCGAAGTGCTGTATCTCAAGGGTATCTTCGTCATCATCGCGTGCGACGATTTCGAACCGGTCGCCATTGATGGACTGGTACCAGTCACCGATGCGTGCCTGACGATTATTGTTGGCCATAACTGGGAACCCCTGGGTAACCGTACCTGCCTGCAGTGAATGTGTTTGTAAACTAAAACACGACCCTGCGCTGATTTATTTATAAGTCCTGTCAGCGGGATTGGCAAGCACTTCCGTTAGCGACTGATATACGGTCGGGGCGGGTGAATGTGCGAGCGTTGTGCAGACACATTCCAGTCTGGTATTCGAGGCAATCATTGCCTGACGGCGCATGTTGGGTAAGCACATGTATTCATCAGGAAAAGCCCGTAAATGTGTAGCAGTTCTCCAAGTATGGTCTACCGGAATGTATCCATATCATTTCAACTGTGACATAAAGATGCCGGACAGGCCGGGCTTATTATCATCTTGAAAATAAAGGGATTGATTCGCAGGTTGCCACCATCTGCTGCGGGTAGCTGAAAATGCGGCCTGCTTCAGGTAAAGTGCGCGTTTCTTTTTTGCCAGTGGCGCAAGAAAATTTCTAGCGAGGACAGCAGTATGGCCGATTACAAAATTGCACCCTCTATTCTGTCGGCGGATTTTGCCCGGCTGGGTGAGGAAGTTACCCACGTACTGGATGCCGGTGCGGATATCGTGCATTTCGACGTGATGGATAATCACTACGTACCCAACCTGACGATCGGGCCACTGGTCTGCGAGGCATTGCGCAGTCATGGTGTGACGGCGGATATCGATGTGCACCTGATGGTCAAGCCGGTCGATCGCATTATTCCCGACTTCGCCAAGGCCGGTGCTACCTATATAACCTTCCACCCGGAAGCCAGCGAACATATTGATCGTTCCCTGTCGCTGGTGCATGACAACGGCTGCAAATCCGGGCTGGTGTTCAATCCGGCCACGCCGCTGGATTACCTGAAGCACGTAATCGACAAGGTGGACATGATCCTGCTGATGTCGGTCAATCCCGGTTTCGGCGGACAGAGTTTTATTCCCGAGACACTGCCAAAGTTGCGTGAGGCACGCAAACTGATCGACGCAAGCGGGCGCGATATACGACTTGAGGTTGACGGTGGTGTGAAGGTCGACAACATCGGTGAAATTGCCGCGGCCGGTGCTGATACCTTCGTTGCCGGCTCCGCTATTTTCGGTGCGGATGATTACAAGACAACCATTGATGCCATGCGCGCGGAGATTGCCAAGGCTGTCGGCTGAATGAAGTGAAGACTTCACAAGCCGGAAATGATCCTGATCGATGTGGACGGCACGCTGGTTGACAGTGTGCCGGATCTCGCCTTTTGCGTGGACAGCATGATGACGCAGCTGGGGCGTGAACCCCATGGCGAAGAGCGTGTGCGCGACTGGGTGGGTAATGGCGTTGAGCGGCTGGTGTGCCGGGCCCTGGTCGGGCAGCTCAATGGTGAGCCGGATGAGGCCGATTTTGCGCGTGCCTATCCGGTCTTCATGGACCTGTACGCCGAAAATACCTCGAAGCGTTCAACCCTGTACCCGGGTGTCCGCGCAGGCCTGGACAGCCTGAAGGCTGCCGGTTACAAGCTGGGATGCGTGACCAACAAGGCCGCGCAGTTTACCGAGCCGTTGCTGAAGGATCTGGGTGTATACGACGATTTCTCAATCGTAATAAGCGGTGATACATTAACAAAGAAGAAACCTGATCCTGCGCCGCTACTGCATGCGGCGGAATTTTTCGACTGCGAGCCGGGTAATGCGCTGATGATCGGTGACTCGGTCAGTGATGTGGCGGCGGCCCGTGCAGCCGGGTTCCAGATTATCTGCATGAGCTACGGTTACAATCATGGCGTCGATATTCGCGAGGCCGGTCCGGATGCAGTGGTTGATTCGATGGATGAAATAAGTCCGTTGCTCGAAAATGCAGGCTGACACGATGCAATTCACTGCAGAGACATATTTGGCTGCGCGCGGCACAGGCGGGCGATGACGAGCCTGTACTGGCTTGCTATTGCTGCATGATTAATTGCGTGTCCACCCTTCCTTCGGGCGAGGGTCGGGGAGAGGGGATATAATCAGGCAGCTACTTTTATTGAATACCTCTCCCCGGCTCCCCTGCAGGGGAGCGGGTTTACGAGACAGCTGCGAATGACGCCTGAAAAATTCAATGACCTGGCCAGCCAGGACTACAATCGAATTCCCCTGACGCGCGAGATTCTCGCCGATCTTGATACGCCGCTGAGTACATATATAAAGCTGGCCGGCGGCCAGTATTCCTACCTGTTTGAATCCGTGCACGGCGGCGAGAAGTGGGGTCGCTACTCCATCATCGGATTGCCCTGTTCAACTATTTTGCGTGTGCAGGAGTACGACATCACAGTAACGCGGGCGGGTGAAGTGGTGGAAACAGTGCACACGGACGACCCGCTTGCATGGATCGAGGCCTTCCAGGCGCGTTTTCGTGCGCCGGAGCTGCCGGATCTGCCGCGTTTTACCGGTGGTCTCGTCGGTTACTTCGGTTACGACACCATTCGTTATATAGAACCGCGACTGGGTGAATTCAGCAAGGAAGACCTGTTGTCCTGTCCGGACATACTCCTGATGGTGTCGGATGAGTTGCTGGTGTTCGACAACCTGGCCGGTACGCTCCAGTTAATCGTACATGTTGATCCCGCCACGCCGGATGCCTGGGCGCAGGGGCAGCAGCGCCTGGATGCGCTCGAGGCACGGTTGCGCGAACCGCTGGACGGTTATGGTATTGGTGCGGCATCGGCCGGGGCGGTGAGTGAAAGTGATTTCGTCTCCGGTTTCACCCGCGCGGGCTTCGAGGCGGCGGTCGACCGTATCAAGGATTACATTGTCGAAGGCGATGTCATGCAGGTTGTTCTGTCGCAACGGATGTCTGTGCCGTTCCCGGCAAAGCCGCTGGATCTTTACCGGGCGCTGCGGCGTTTGAATCCTTCGCCTTACATGTATTTTATGGATCTGGGTGATTTTCACGTGGTCGGTTCGTCACCGGAGATCCTGGTGCACCTGGAAGACGACGTTGTTACGGTGCGACCCATTGCCGGCACGCGCCCGCGTGGCAAGGATCAGCAGGAAGACGCGGCATTCGAGCAGGACCTGCTCGCGGACCCGAAGGAACTGGCTGAACACCTGATGCTGATCGATCTTGGCCGCAATGATGTCGGGCGGGTCAGTGCAACGGGTAGCGTGACACTGACGGAGAAAATGGTGATTGAGCGCTACTCGCACGTCATGCATATCGTGTCGAACGTGACGGGCAAGATTCTGCCTGGCATGAGCGCGATTGACGTACTGCGAGCGACGTTCCCCGCCGGGACGGTCAGTGGTGCACCAAAGATACGTGCCATGGAGATCATCGACGAACTGGAGCCGGTGAAGCGTGGAGTCTATGCCGGTGCAGTTGGTTACCTGTCATGGTCCGGCAACATGGATACCGCGATCGCCATCCGGACCGCTGTTATCAAGGACGAAATCCTGCATATCCAGGCCGGTGCCGGTATCGTGGCCGATTCGTTGCCTGCCAACGAGTGGGAAGAGACCATGAACAAGGGCCGCGCGATTTTCCGGGCTGTTTCCATGGCCGTGAGCGGGCTGCAATCGACAGACTAGGCGCTATGGGCTGGTGTGAGCAGTCATGCCAGTGCTAACCTTGAACAAATAACTGATTACACGGAGCGAACGCTGATGCTGGAACGTAATAAAAGACCTTTGGGATTTTCTCAAGATAAGAAAAAAATTCTGGATGGCGCCTATCATCATAGTCCTGCTGCTGCTGGGTGGTCTGATTGTACTGACCCAGGGTTCCGCGGTAGCGCCCTTTATTTATACATTGTTCTAGTCGGTGAGTGGCCCATCGCGGTGACGCGATGCATCAGAGTCTGCACGTATGTTGTTAATGATCGATAATTACGATTCTTTCACCTACAACCTGGTGCAATACCTTGGTGAACTGGGCGCAGACGTGCGTGTGTTCCGCAATGACCAGGTCACGGTGGAGCAGATCGGCGAGCTGGCGCCGGAGAAGATTGTCATTTCCCCCGGGCCATGCACGCCGAACGAGGCCGGGGTTTCGATTGCGACTATTCAGGCCTTTGCCGGCAAGGTGCCGATCCTGGGTGTCTGCCTCGGGCACCAGAGCATCGGCCAGGCGTTTGGCGGAAAAATTGTCCACGCCCGGTCAATCATGCACGGTAAAACATCCATGATTCATCATAGCAACGTCGGTGTGTTCAGCGGGCTGCCGGACCCGTTCGAGGCAACACGCTATCACTCGCTGGTCATCGAAAAAGAATCGCTGCCGGACTGCCTGGAAGTAACGGCCTGGACGGAAGACAGCGATATCGGCGTGGACGAGATCATGGGTGTGCGTCACAAGACACTACCGATAGAGGGTGTACAGTTTCACCCGGAATCTATTTTGACCCGCAGCGGGCATGACATGCTGCGTAATTTCCTTAATTCCTGACCAACATCGAGCGGATACTCACTATGGATTTGCCAGCAGCCATTGCAGCGGTCATTGATCGCCGGGATTTGACGGTGGACGAGATGCAGCATGTTATGCGTCAGGTCATGACGGGTGAGGCAACGCCTGCACAGATCGGCGGCTTCCTGGTCGGGTTGCGGATGAAAGGCGAGACCGTCGACGAAATTACCGCAGCCGCGCGTGTTATGCGCGAACTTGCCACGCGTGTCGAAATCAGTGGTCCGCACCTGGTCGATACTTGCGGCACCGGCGGTGACGGTGCCAGCACCTTTAATGTATCCACCGCCAGTGCGGTGGTGACCGCAGCCGCCGGCGGCCGCGTTGCCAAGCACGGCAATCGCTCGGTCTCCAGCAGTTCGGGTAGTGCCGACGTTCTGGAAGCGGCGGGTGTGCGGCTTGACCTGCAGCCGGAACAGGTTGCCGCCTGCGTTGAGCGTGTAGGTGTCGGGTTCATGTTTGCGCCACAACATCACAGTGCCATGAAGCATGCGATTGGTCCGCGCAAGGAGATGCGGGTGCGCACCCTGTTCAATTTGCTCGGGCCGCTGACCAACCCGGCCGGCGCGCCTAACCAGGTGCTGGGTGTATTCAGCAGGCAATGGGTGGAGCCGCTTGCCCGCGTGTTGCAGCAGCTTGGTAGTGAGCATGTGCTGGTGGTGCATGCCGAAGACGGGCTGGATGAGATCAGTATCGGGTCACCGACGCACGTTGCAGAACTGCACAATGGAAAAATCAGCGTGTATAGCGTCGGGCCGGCGGATTTCGGTATGCAAATGGCCGACCTGTCAGCCATTTCCGTGGCTGATGCCGCGGCCAGTTTACACATGATCAATGCCGTGTTTGATGGCGAACCCGGTCCGGCGCATGACATCGTAGCCATGAACGGCGGCGCCGCGATCTATGCGGCCGGACTGGTGGATACGCTGGCAGCCGGTGTCGAACTGGCCGCTGAGGTAATCCGCACGGGCAAGGCGAAACAAACCCTGCAGGCACTGGTGGAAGTCTCCAACAGTCTGTGAGAACCATGAACGACACACCCGACATTCTCAAGCGCATCCTGGCGCGCAAGGCGGAAGAAGTTGACGAACGTATCAGGCGTGTCAGCCTCGAGGCGTTGCAGCGTTCTGCAGAATCGGCAAGTACGCCGCGCGGGTTTATTGCGGCCATTGAGCAGCGCATTTCCGCTGGCAAGCCGGCCGTTATCGCGGAGATAAAGAAAGCATCACCGAGTCGCGGTATTCTCCGGGAGCACTTTGATCCGGCGCAGATTGCCGCGAGCTATGCGCGCGGTGGCGCAGCCTGCCTGTCCGTGCTGACCGATATCGACTTTTTCAGGGGTGCGGACAGCTACCTGCAATCGGCGCGTGCGGCATGCGACCTGCCGGTGTTGCGCAAGGATTTCATGATCGATCCCTACCAGGTGTACGAGGCGCGTGCGCTGGGTGCGGATTGTATTTTGCTGATCGTCGCGGCATTGTCGGACGCCATGTTGCGCGAGTTGCTGCAACTCGCGCATAACCTGGGCATGGACGTGCTCGTGGAAGTGCATGATGCAGGGGAGATGCAGCGTGCGCTGGTATTACCGGCGCGACTGATCGGCGTCAACAACCGTGATCTGCGTTCTTTTGAAACCAGTCTCGATGTGACGCTCGGCTTTGTCGACGGATTTCCCCCGATGATCGGGTGCTGGTGACCGAGAGCGGCATTCACACGCGCAAAGATGTATCCATCATGCGAGATAATGGAGTACACGCCTTTCTGGTTGGTGAGGCCTTTATGAAGGCGGAAGACCCGGGTGAGAAACTGATGGAGCTGTTTGGCTGAGATTGCCAGTCCATTAAATCTGTTTCACGCGGCAGTGCAATGGCACAGAGCAACATCAAGCCAGTCCTCAGGCGCACAAGTATGGCAGTGTCACTCAGCGAACGTCATTCCCGCGAAGGCGGGAATCCAGCCTTGATATAAACGCACTCCTTGAATCTTTACGTTCAGGTGCTGCATTTGTAGGAGCGCACCGCGTGCGCGATTCTATTGCGAATGGAATACGCTTCTGCCAGATAATGTTCAGCAATATATGGATGCTGGATTGGCCGGGGATTACCAGGGGCTGGATTCCCGCCTTCGCGGGAATGACGGAAAGAGGTGTGTGGTGGTTGTGGTGGTTCTAGCGTGCGCCGAAGACGACGATGGTCTTGCCCTTGACCGAGAGATGTCCCTGTTCGCAGAGTGCTTTCAACACACGACCGGCCATTTCACGTGAACAACCGACAATCCGGCCGAGTTCCTGCCGGGTTATCTTGATCTGCATGCCGTCCGGGTGTGTCATGGCATCCGGTTCCTTGCACAGATCCAGTAATGTATGGGCAATACGGCCGGTGACATCCAGGAAAGCGAGGTTGCTGACCTTGCGGCTGGTATTGCGCAGCCGGGTTGCCATTTGTGCGGTTAGTTCCAGCAGGATATCCGGGTCTTCCTTGGCAATAGCCCGGAAGCGTGCGTAGCTGATTTCAGCAACTTCGCATTCGCTGCGCGTGCGGATCCAGGCGCTGCGGTTGGCCTGTTCGCCGAACAGCCCCATTTCGCCGAAGAATTCGCCGGCATTGATATAGGCGAGCACGATTTCATGACCGTCCTCGTCCTCCATCAGGACGCTGACCGATCCCTTGACGATGTAGTAAAGCGCATCCGGCTGGTCGCCAGCGTAAATGATGACGCTCTTGTTCGGGTATTTGCGGCGATGGCAATGTTCCAGGAACCGCTCCACGCATGGATGGATGCCATTTGTGGTGGGGTTGGAACCAAGGTCGCGCGGTATCTGGAGTGCATGCATGTACAGGTTATCGGGCGACTGTGAAATTGCTTTAGGTGCATTCTGTGAACGATTTAATGCCGCAGAACTGTGATAATCTTCACATTTTTACCATGTGGCGGGGCGCAGCATGAAAGCACGGGTCAAATGGGTTGAACAGGTTACATTTCTGGGCGAAGCCGCTAGCGGTCATGCCGTGGTCATGGACGGGCCGCCGGAAAGCGGCGGGCGCAATGTTGGCGTACGACCAATGGAGATGCTGTTGCTGGGAATGGGCGGTTGTACCGCATTCGACGTCATCCATATTCTGAAAAAGGCGCGCCAGCCGGTTACCGATTGCGTCGTGGAACTGTCCGCGGAGCGGGCGGACACTGAGCCGAAAGTGTTTACCCGCATTCATGTCCACTTTATCGTCAGTGGTGACGGGCTTTCCGGAAAGCAGGTAGCGCGTGCGGTGGAACTGTCAGCCGAAAAATACTGTTCAGCCTCGATCATGCTCGGCAAGACTGCCGAAATCAGCCACGACTATGTAATTACTGCCGCGGGTGATGCCGAATGATGCAGCGACCGCCGGCCACGCTGGGTATGCGTCATGTTGCGCTGAATGTCGGTGACATGGCGTCCTGTGAACACTTCTATGTCGAATTGCTGGGGATGTCAGTCGAGTGGCGCCCCGACGCGGACAATCTTTACCTGACTTCGGGCAATGACAATCTTGCCCTGCATCGCGCCGCTGTCGCGCCGGCGGAAAATGGTCAGCGGCTGGACCATATCGGTTTTTTTATTAACGCGCCCGAGCAGGTCGATGCATGGTTTGAATATCTGCAATCCGCCGGTGTCGAAATGAAGGCGTCGCCACGCACGCACCGTGACGGGGCGCGTAGTTTTTATTGCAGTGATCCGGATGGCAACACGGTGCAGGTGATATACCATCCGCCCATTGTTGCGAATGCGGTGGCTGATTGAGATGAATGACTAATGCGGAAAATTAAACTGCACGGTTTCAACAACCTGACCAAAACGCTGAGTTTCAATATCTACGACATTTGTTACGCGCGTACACCGGCGCACCGGCGTGAGTATATTGAATATATTGACGAGGCATATAATGCAGGTCGTCTGACCGACATTCTTACGGACGTGGCGGATATTATTGGCGCCACTATCCTGAATACCGCTCGCCAGGACTATGACCCGCAGGGCGCCAGTGTCACCATGCTGATATCGGAAGAGCTGCTGACCGCGGAACAGATTTCCAATACCGAGGCGCCGGGGCCATTACCGGATGCTATTGTTTCGCACCTCGACAAGAGTCATATAACTGTTCATACCTACCCGGAAAGTCATCCGGATCATGGCATCAGCACCTTTCGCGCCGATATTGACGTGTCGACCTGCGGCCGTGTGTCGCCGCTGAAGGCGCTGAATTACCTCATACACAGCTTCGAGTCGGATATCGTAATACTGGATTACCGGGTGCGCGGCTTCACCCGGGATGTACGTGGACGAAAACATTTTATCGATCACAAGATCGACTCGATACAGAACTTCATGTCACGCGATACCCGGGATATTTACCAGATGATCGACGTCAATGTGTACCAGGAAAATATATTTCACACCAAGATGATGCTGAAAGAGCTGGACCTGGATGACTACCTGTTTGGCGAGGGTAAGGACGCACTGACGGCGGCTGAGCAACGCAAGATAAGCGCACAGGTAAATCGCGAGATGCTGGAAATGTTTTATGGGCGGAACTTGCGGCGGCGGTAAAATATTATCTATAAAGAGTGCTGCTGGTTCCCGTGGTGCAAAACATCCCTCATTTCATAAACGAGTACATCGGCTCCCGCGTTGCAAAACACCCCTCACGTCATTCCCGCGCAGGCGGGAATCCAGCCCGTCAGGCTTAAGATGACGATGAATATGTAATGAGTCCGTTTAACTTTGTGCTGCACTGGTCTGATTTAAATTGGGCATTTTCTTTTAAGGCTGGATTCCCGCCTGCGCGGGAATGACGGGGTAGCTGGATTCCCGCCTCGGTAATTACCCCATGCATTACTCTCGGCTCTGGCATCCTGCTCCGCTCTACCTCGTCCATGGCCCAGGCCAGCTTCTCGACAGGTTCCCTGTCTCACCTCCTCCATGGACTCGTACCTCCTGCATGGCCCAGGCCAGCCTCTCGCTCGCTATGCGAGCTCACCTTCTCCATGCAGTCGTGCGCGGGAATGACGATGCTGTTTATTTAGTGACAGAAATGTGCGCCATTCTGGCAAACTGAAGGTGTACCGGCTTCGAACCGCCTGACGGCGTAAAGCGCGCCATCAAATCCGGTATGCGGTAGTTGTCATCACCCGAGACGCCAGTGTCATCAGGCGTTTCACCGGGTCGGGCAGTTCCACGCCGCCGGCATTGAGTGCGGTCGTGCGGTGCTCGCCTTCGTCGGTTTTCATCTGTTCGAGGATGGCGCGGGATTTCTCATCATTTTCCGGCAGGCGCTGCAGGTGGCCTTCGAGATGCCGGACAACCTGTTGTTCGGTTTCCGCCAGGAAGCCGAGGCTCCACTTGTCGCCGAGCAGGCCGGTAACGGCGCCAATCGCCAGCGAGCCGCTATACCAGAGCGGGTTCAGCAGGCTGGTGTGACCGCCCAGTTCGTGGATGCGATGCCGGCACCACAGCAGGTGGTCGTTTTCCTCTTCCGCCGCCTGTGCCATTTGCCGCCGTGTATCGTCCTGTCGGGCCGTCAGTGCCTGTCCCTGGTAGAGAGCCTGGGCGCAGACTTCGCCGGCATGATTAACGCGCATCAGGTTCAGGCTCCTGGCCTTTCCGGCTGCGGCCAACTCGCCATCCTCGCGGGTGCGGGCCGGGTCCGGGCGCCCTGATCCGGAAGGTTCGCCGAACACCGTCCGCAGGGCCTGGTCGGCCTGACCGATAATCTCGTCGAGAAAGCTTTGTTTGCGTACCTGCATGCAATGAAGATAGCACGAACCCTGCACCTGTGCCCGGCAGCCGGGCGCTGTTCGTGCACCCTGCTTCAGGGTATCGTACTGGCATGTCTTACTACCGATACCATGTTTTTTTCTGCACCAACCAGCGCGCTGATGGCAGTGATTGTTGCGAGCGCTTTGGTGCCAGGGCCCTGCGCGATTATGCCAAGCAGCGCAGCAAGGAACTGGGCCTGGCGGGTGAGGGCGGCGTTCGCATCAATACAGCCGGTTGCCTGGATCGGTGTGCAGAGGGGCCAGTGATCGTGGTCTATCCGGAGGCAGTCTGGTACACCTACCTGGACGAGTCGGACATCGATGAGATTCTGACTGAGCACCTGCAGCACGGCCGCATTGTCGAGCGACTGCGTATCTAGCAGCGGCTTGCCCGCTGCGGATGGCAGGAAGTCTGTCTGACATGACAGTTTGTCATGCACGATATTCATGCTTGACAGGGACGGATCTATATTAGAAAATAATTACACGCTGATTGGCCTGCCCCCCCCTATTTTGGCCAGTCAGCGCTCCTCCACCTCCCCCCAAGGAGGTTTTTATAGCGCGGTTACTTGTAACCGCGCTTTTTTTTGCCTGTTTGCCGGTCATCCGGGCGCGGTATGCCCGCAAGCCAGTCAGCCAGGCCATTCCCCGTCGGGCAGGTCAGGGGGGTTTCCTGTGGAACTCACCGCGATCCACCCCGGCCAGCGAAAAAAACCGCTGCTTCCTTGTACATTTGCCCCGATTTTTGTAACATCCCCGCTCTTTATTTGGCATGACCCAGAGCAAAACCCATGACTACATTTTCCGCCAAAGCGCACGAAGTGAATCGCGACTGGTATGTTGTTGATGCAGAAGGCAAAACACTCGGCCGCCTGGCGACCGAGGTGGCCCGCCGCCTGCGTGGCAAGCACAAGCCGATTTATACGCCGCACGTCGATACCGGCGATTACATCATTATTGTCAATGCCGACAAGGTGCACGTAACGGGTAACAAGGCCACCGACAAGCTGTATTACCGCCATACCGGTTACGTGGGTAACCTGAAGTCCGCCAGCTTCGAAAAGATGCAGGCACGCGCACCGGGCCGCGTCATTGAGCTGGCCGTGAAGGGTATGTTGCCGAAAAATCCGCTGGGACGCGCCATGTACCGCAAGCTGAAAGTTTACAGCGGGCCGGATCACATGCACGCCGCACAGCAGCCGAAAGCACTGGATATCTAGTTAGCAAGCGACCTGCCTGGGCAGGCGCAACAGGACACAGCAAGCATGAGCAATACTTACTACAGCACCGGACGACGCAAAACATCCACGGCCCGCGTATTCATGCGTAAGGGATCGGGTTCCATCACCGTGAACAGGCGTCCGCTGGATACGTATTTTGGTCGTGAAACATCGCGCATGATCGTGCGTCAGCCACTGGAGACCACCAGTAATGTCGACAGTTTCGATATCACGGTGACTGTCAGGGGTGGTGGCACGAGCGGCCAGGCCGGTGCCATTCGTCACGGCATCACGCGCGCGCTTATGGAGTACGACGGCGAACTGCGTCCGACCCTGCGTCGCGCCGGCTTCGTGACACGCGATGCCCGCAAGGTGGAGCGCAAGAAGGTTGGTCTGCACAAGGCCCGCCGTGCACCGCAATTCTCGAAACGTTAAAGTCTACCGCTTCTTGGCGGATCGTCTAACGGCAGGACAGTGGACTCTGACTCCACTAATCTAGGTTCGAATCCTAGTCCGCCAGCCATAACAAGAAAGGGCCCTTTGGGGCCCTTTCTTGTTATTATTTGACGCGGACTGGGGTGAGAACC
>CAWKAE010000017.1:0-34051 GCA_963847565.1 uncultured Halobacteria archaeon | reverse complement strand
GTCGGCGCCGGAGCCGACAGAGCCGGTGTCATTCAAGTCATTGCCGATAGCGCTTGAGATCGGCGACTTCACCGTGACGAACATCAGTGTGCTCGATTTCGGTGCCACCGAACCGGTACGGATAGACCGGATACACCTGGCCGGCGAGGGGCGTGACAGTGAATTGCGCCTGCATGAAGTCGTGGCTGAATCCCCGCTGTTTGCCGCCAGGCTGCACGGGCTGTTGTCGCTGGATACACAGCAAAACGGTGAGCTTGCTACCGAATGGTGGGTGCAGTTGCCGGATATGCCAAGGCTCGCCGGCACTGGCACGGTGCAGGGCAACGGACTGCATATGCAGGTGCAACAGACCCTCAGCGGGCCGGCCGATGTGACCGTGAATGCGAGTCTGAAAGATGTGTTCGAACAGCTGAACTGGTCAGCCCGCGTTGATGTGCGTGATTTCAACCTGCAGGCAATTCAGCCGGAGGCGCCGGCGCGTGTCTTTGCCGGTGACTTTTCCGGCAAAGGCGGTATCGATGACTTTACCGTGACAGGTACCGCGACACTGACGGACCCGTCGCTGGGCGAGACCCGCGCAACCCTGAACCTGTCGCGTGTGCCGACGCGCTGGCAAGTGGACGAGTTGGTGCTGAATAACGAAACCCTGCAGGGCGAGCTGCGTATCAAGGGTGAATACGCCAGTGACGGCACCATGATAGCCAATGCGGCCTGGAGCGGACTCACCTGGGCGCTGTCTGAAGCGCAGACATTGCGTAGTCCCGGTGGCCAGCTGACGCTGAAAGGCCGTACGGATGATTACCGCTTTAATGGCAGCGGCACGCTGGAGAGTACCGGTTACCCGGCGCTCACGTTCACGGCCGAGGGCGCCGGCAACACACAGCAGGTGACGTTGTCGCGGTTACAGGGCAACAGTACGCAGGGATCATTTGAATCATCCGGCGAGCTTGCCTGGGCGCCCGCCTTGAAATGGCAACTGCAGGCGGCTGTCGACGCCTTTGACCCTGCCTTCTTCGCACCCGACTGGCCCGGCAAGCTATCTTTCCGGCTGGACAGTGACGGTCATCAATCCGACACGGGGTTGCAGGGGCGCTTGAACGTGGCTGATGTCGCGGGCAGCCTGCGCGGTCAACCGGTTTCCGGCAAGGCCAGTGCCAGTTTCCTCGGCGATACGCTGAACGTTTCGGAGACGCAGTTTGTGATGGGCGCGGCACGGCTGTCGGCCAGCGGTAGTGTCAACGACGCCTGGAATATGCAATGGGCAATTAACGCGCCGGACCTGGGGGTATTGCTGCCGAATGCCGGCGGTTCATTGCAGGGGCAGGGACAGGTTGCCGGTCCGCGTGCGTTGCCGCATGTTACCGCGACCCTGGATGGCAAGCAGTTGCGCCTGCAGGGCAGTCGTGTGAATACCGTGACGGCACGCGTTGATGTGGATATGGCCGGTCAGCAGGTTTCTGTCGTGGACATCAAGGCGGCCGGCGTCACTGCCGGCGGGCAGACGATCGACAGCGTAACACTGGTAGCGGACGGCAGGACATCGGGGCATACGCTGCGATTTAGTGCACAACAGGACAAGCAGCAGTTAACCGGGCGCATCAACGCCGGTCTGGTCGATCAGCACTGGACGGGCGCGTTGGAGGAATTGCAGTTGTTGCTGTCTGCAGAGCAGACCTGGACGCTGCAGAAGCCGTCAAAGTTTGTCCTCGGGCAGTCACGCGGTGAGTTGCAACCCCTGTGCCTGTCAAACGCCGGGGCAAATATTTGCGCCAATGGCGACTGGCAGTCCGCGAACGCCTGGCAACTGTTGCTCGACGCCGAGCAATTGCCACTCGAAATGGTAAAACCATGGTTGGCGCCGGAGGTGCTACTCGACGGTGTCGCCGGCCTGCGCGTACAGGCGCGCGCTGACGCCGGCGGTGTATCCGGTACAGCAAACCTGGTACTGAATCCCGGCAGTGTAATGCTGGATGAAGGTGAGGAAACCCTGTTGCTGACCCGGTTCGGGGAAAGCCGCGTGACGGCAAACTTGCAGAACAATACCCTTACCGGTGAGTTGAACCTGCCGCTTGAGGAAAATGGCGGGATCAGCGGACAATTGCGCATTGATCAGGTCAGCGCGCGCGGTCAATGGTTCCATGAAGGCGCCCGCATCACATCAACACTGGCGCTGAATATTACTGACAAGGGCCTGGTCTCCGTGTTTGTGCCCACACTCAGCACCACCCGCGGGCAGGTGAACGGCGACCTTGTTGTCGGTGGAACGATCGGGAAACCATTGCTGAGTGGTACTGCCACCCTGAAGGATGCCGGTGTCACCCTGACGCAGGCGGGTATTCAACTGCGTGATGTGAATATGCAGGTCAGCGGCAGTGGCAATACGCTTGACCTGCAGGGCTCGGTGACCTCCGGCGAGGGTACCGCGACCTACCGCGGGCAGCTGACATTCAAGCCGGACGCACCGATGAGTATGGACCTGGCGCTTGCCGGTGAGCGTGTCCAGGTGGCGAACACTCCAGAGGCCATGGTGCTGGCTTCACCGGACCTCAAGATAACGTTGCGCGAACAGAAGCTGGATATTACGGGTACGGTGAATATACCCGAAGCGCAGATACGCGTGCGGGAGCTTAAAGGCGTGGCTAAAGAGTCCGGCGACCTGGTGCTGGTCGAACAGGAAACGGAAGTTGCTCAAAACGGCAAGCTGCAGGTAGCCGCCCGCATCAACCTGGTGCTGGCAGACAAGGTCAGCTTCGACGGTTTCGGCCTGACCGGCAAGCTCGAGGGCAAGGTGGAGATCATCGAGCAACCGGGCAAGGTTACCCGCGGGCAGGGTGAACTCAATATCAAGGAGGGTCAGTACGCGGTCTATGGTCAGAAGCTGGAAATCGAGCGTGGTCGACTCGTGTTTGCCGGCGGTCCCATCGACAATCCCGGTCTGGATATGCGCGTGATACGCAAAAGTGGTGACGTACTGGCCGGCGTGCGCGTGACCGGCACGGCCACCGTGCCCACCCTGACACTGTTCTCGGATCCCGTGATGGAACAGTCCGATATCCTGTCCTACCTGTTGCTGGGGATACCGACCAGCAAGGCCTCCGGTGCACAGGGTGCTGCCTTGAGTGGTGCGGCGGCTTCACTCGGGCTGGCCGGCGGTGACTGGTTGTCCAGCAAGCTGGGCGATGCGTTCGGCATCGACGATGTTGGCGTTGAGTCCGGTGACACGGTAGAGGAATCCTCGCTGGTGCTGGGCAAGTACCTGTCACCGCGCCTGTATATAAGTTACGCCGTGGGCCTGTTTGACCAGTTGAATACCTTCCGGATGCGTTACGATTTGTCGCGGCGCTGGTCAGTGCAGACCGAGGCCGGTGCCGCGACCGGCGCAGACCTGCTGTTTACGCTGGAGAATTGACGAACAGACGAGGTTATGCGGATGTTATCTGGGCGCTTGTTGCTGTTATGTCTGGTTATCGCGGTAACTGTGCCGGTAAGTGCCAGGGAGGTTGTCGGCTGGGCGGAGGTGGCCGTCATACACCCGGGTAATCTGAGCATACGGGCAAAAATAGACACCGGCGCAAAGACTTCCTCGCTCAACTGCAAATGCCATGACATTTATGAGAAAGATGGCGAACAATGGCTGCGTTTCAGTGTCGATAGTCATGACGGGACGCTGTTGTGGCTGGACAGGAAGGTGCATCGATTTGCGAAAATAAAACGACATTTTGGTGGTGTACAGGAACGACCGGTGATTATGCTGGGTATCTGCCTGGGGGGTGTGTACCGGGAGACCGAGGTCAATGTGATCGATCGCAGCGGGCTGGATTTCCCGTTGTTGATCGGGCGACAGTTCCTGGAGGAAAAATTCCTGGTGGATGCCGGTGCGCAGTATATAAATCCGCCGCATTGCGACATAAATCTTGTGAAATAAACACGCGATCACACGCTACGTGAACTGGAGAAAACTATGAGACGGTCAATGTCTTGTTTCAAATACTTGTTTGTTGTGTCAGCAATGCTCGTGGCCCTGCCGGGTTACCCGGATGCGACGCTGACACTGGGCGGCACGGATGGCCTCGAATCAACCATTCTTATACGCGGTGACAAGGGGCGCATGAGCAGTGCTGACCGGACGGAGTACCTGCTATTTGATCGCGCGACGCAAACCATCGTTTTTGTCGAGCCGGCGCTGCAACAGTACA
Organism: uncultured Halobacteria archaeon; assembly: GCA_963847565.1. Classification (GTDB taxonomy): domain Bacteria; phylum Pseudomonadota; class Gammaproteobacteria; order UBA9214; family UBA9214; genus UBA9214. The sequence goes on along the minus strand of CAWKAE010000017.1, from coordinate 29,855 downwards.
CGCAGTTGACCGTGGCTGAGCTTGAGGCAATGGTGCAGAAGGCAGCCATGGTCAAGGAGACTGTCGCCCCGTTTATGGCAGACATCCTGGCCGGTTTGCCTGAGGAGCAGCGAGCTGCCATTGAGCAGCGGATCGGCGGCATGCCCGGGTCGCCGGCAGCAGGTGCGCCTGCCAGGAATGCGGATATAAAAACTGTCGCCCGGGGCAAGCGCGTGTTTTCCGGATTGACATGCGAGGCTCGCGATATAATCAAAAACAACCGTCCGTATATGCAGGTATGCATGGCAACCCGTGCCGGTGGCGCACTGTCAGCGGCGGATTTTTCCATGCTCGAATCCCTGATGGATATATCACGAAGTGTGGCCGGGACTGCCGGCAGCCTGTTCGGGGATATGAACCAGCCGGTTGAACTGCTGGTAGCGGATCTCAATGGCGTGCCGCTGTCTGTTCATGACATGGAGAAGGGTACGCGTTACCAGCTTACATCGATTTCCAATGCGGAATTGTCCGACGCCTTGTTCCTGGACTATGGAAAACTCAAGCGGAAGGACATGCCTGTTCTGTTGCGCTGATTTATCGGACCCGCGCCTTGTGCGGATTTAGCGTGGCGCATGACACTGGCTGCAGCGTTTCGCAGGCCCGCCGGTCTTTTCCTGCTTCATTAGCCTGACTTCCCGGGTCGCCACGGATCGACTATCAATCAAACCAGAGATGACATGATGGATACCTTGCTTGCGAAACACTGGCATCATTTGCCACGCGAAGAGATTGCAACCTTGCTGGAGTCGGACGGCACCCGGGGGCTCGATACCTTTGAGGTCGCACACCGGCAAGCGAATTACGGGCCAAACCGGCTCACGGTAGCGAAAGGCAAGGGCCCGCTGGTGTTATTCCTGCTGCAGTTTAATCAGCCGCTGGTGTATATCCTGCTGGGTGCGGTCGCTGTCACATTCGCCCTGCAGGAATGGGTCGATAGCGGCGTGATTTTCGCTGTTGTACTGGTGAATGCCGTTATCGGTTTTATCCAGGAGTCCAGGGCGTTGAAGGCGATCGAGGCGCTTGCACGGACCATGGAAGGAGCCGCAATGGTCATCCGCGCCGGGAAGAAAGAAAAAATCACAGCCGTCGAGCTGGTGCCTGGCGACCTGGTGTTGTTGCAGTCCGGGGACAAGGTGCCGGCCGATTTGCGCTTGTTGCGGTCACGTGAATTGCAGATCGATGAATCGGCGTTGACCGGTGAGTCGGTGCCGGTGCAGAAGCAGGCGGAACAGCTGTCACAGGAAACCTTGCTGGCTGATCGTAACAACATGGCGTACTCGTCCGCACTGGTGACCTATGGCACCGGTGCGGGGATTGTCGTGGCGACCGGCGACAGTACCGAGATCGGTCGGATCAATGCACTGATTGCCAGTGCGGATACCCTGGCGACGCCACTGACGCGCAAGATTACGCACTTCAGCAAGATCCTGCTGTGGATTATTCTCGGTCTTGCCGGCCTGACCCTGCTGGCGGGCTGGTATCACGGCGAGCCATTGCTCGATACCTTTATGGCCGCAGTCGCACTGGCCGTGGGGGCGATACCCGAGGGTCTGCCTGCCGCGATGACGATCATGCTCGCCATTGGTGTCGGTAAAATGGCCCAGCGCAATGCGATTATTCGCAAAATGCCGGCGGTCGAAACCCTGGGCAGTACGACGGTTATCTGTTCCGACAAGACGGGTACCCTGACGCGAAATGAGATGACGGTGCAGCAGCTTTGCGCCGGTGGTGAATGCTTCACCTTCTCGGGCATTGGCTATGCGCCACAGGGTGAAGTCAGCCTGGACGGGAACGTGGTTGACCCGACATCCCATTCGGCCCTGCTTGAATGCCTGCAGGCGGGACTGTTATGTAATGACTCGCGTCTCATCGACAAGGATGGTCAATGGAGTATAGAAGGCGACCCGACCGAGGTTGCACTAATCACGGCTGCTGCCAAGGCGGGTCTTGCGCAGGCTGACCTTGACGGGGCCTATCCCCGAATCGACGTGCTGCCGTTTGAATCACAGCATCAATATATGGCCACGTTACATGCCGCAGGCACGGAGGCCGTGGCTTACATTTATATAAAAGGATCAGTTGAAAGCATTTTGTCCCGTTGTCACGATGCCCTTGGCGCGGGTGCGGAAAGCGAGCCGGTCGACCGGGCAAGAATTGACAGTGAAATTGCAGATATGGCCGGCAGCGGGCTGCGGGTGCTGGCATTTGCCCGCAAGACAGTGGCGGCGCCCGGTCAATCGGTTTCACATGCTGATATTGCCGAGGGTCTGACCTTTCTCGGTCTCCAGGCCATGATGGACCCGCCGCGCGAGGAGGCCATCACTGCTGTCAGCGCGTGTCACCGGGCGGGTATCCAGGTCAAGATGATCACCGGCGATCACCTGGCGACGGCCGCGTCGATAGCTCGCCAGATAGGTCTCAAGGGCGGTGCTGCAAACGATCCCGATAGCTATGCCGTCAACGGCCATCAACTTGCACAGCTGGCAGACCATGAGCTGGTTGATATCGTGCAACGGGCAGCGGTGTTCGCGCGCGTCTCACCCGAACAGAAGCTGCGCCTGGTAGAGGCACTGCAGCGCAGTGGCCATGTGGTGGCAATGACCGGTGACGGGGTCAACGATGCACCTGCCCTGAAACAGGCCGATATCGGTGTTGCCATGGGTAAGGGGGGCACCGAGGTGGCTAAAGAGGCGGCGGACATGGTGCTGACTGATGACAACTTCTCAACGATTGAAGCGGCAGTCGAGGAAGGCAGGGCGGTGTTCGATAACCTCGTCAAGTTCATCGCCTGGACACTGCCGACCAATATCGGCGAGGGGCTGGTCATACTCGTTTCCGTATTCGCTGGTCTGACGCTGCCCATTACACCGGTGCAGATTCTGTGGATCAACATGACCACAGCCGTGTTGCTCGGCTTGATGCTGGCTTTCGAAGACAAGGAGCCGGGTATCATGGCACGGCCCCCACGGCGACCGGAGATGCCGGTCATAACGGCAGAGCTCATGTTCCGTATTGGCCTGGTAAGCCTGATGCTCTTGCTGGGCGCGTTTGGTCTGTTCGAGTGGGTATTACAGCAGGGTAGAAGTGTCGAAATCGCACGTACCGCAGCAGTCAATATGTTCGTGTTCGGTGAGATGTTTTATTTATTCAATTGCCGGTCGCTGCGCTACTCGATATTCAGGTTGGGCGTTTTCTCGAATCGCTGGCTCATCCTGGGTGTCATAGTCATGATCCTGTTGCAGATGTTGTTTACCTATTCTCCGGTTATGAACCGCTTGTTCGGCAGTGCGCCGGTGGGCGTTGGCGACTGGGTGCTGATCCTGGCCGGTGGATTAAGCATATTTACTGTCGTGGGCCTCGAGAAATGGTTGCGCCGTCGTGCCGAAAGCCATGGGTGAAATGATTGGGCACTAAGGCGGCAGTCTTCGTTACAATACGCCTGATAATACGGTTGTTTTGCGAACGCGGGGTCAGCGTGATCCTGCGCGACGGGGATGATTGATGACCATTCAGGATAAACGCAAGCGCTGGTCGATGATTGTCTTGCGGACAATAGTGTTTTCGCTAACCTGGTGGATTCTCACTGATGGCGCCGCAGATTCGTGGTGGATCGGTGTACCTGCAGTCGTGCTGGCAGTGGCAGTCAGTGTCGCTTTGTTGCCACCGGCGAACATGGTCTGGTATGAGTTGCTGCGGTTCGTGCCATTTTTCCTGGTGACATCATTGCGCGGTGGTATGGATGTCGCCTGGCGCGCATTTTATCCGGGCATCCGGGTAAATCCTGACCTGGTTGAGTATCGTTTCCGGTTGCCGCCGGGACAATCGCGGGTATTCATGACTAACACGGTCAGTTTGTTGCCCGGTAGTTTGAGCGCAGAGCTGTGTGCAGATTGCCTGCGAGTACATGTACTTGATGCGGGCAACGATATCAGGGCGGAACTGCAAACGGTTGAAGACATTGTTGCCCGGATATTCGGTACTTCCCTGAACGTGACAGCAGACGGTGGAATAAATGGGCCGGCTTGAAATAATGCATTGTTGTCTGGATGAGGGTGATGACGCGAGGCATCTGGTCAAGGTTGCTTTAACGCGCAGGGGAATAACCTCGTGACTTTCTTTTACCAGGCGCTCGCGCTGTTCCTGTTACTGAACCTGGGCGCCGGCATGTGGCGCGTACTGCGTGGTCCAACGGCTGCTGATCGTATGCTGGCCGCGCAGTTATTTGGCACCACCGCGGTTGCCGTGCTCCTGCTGCTGGCACAGGCGACCGGTGATGCAGCGTTGCGCGATATCGCGCTGGTGTTTGCCTTGCTGGCAGCGGTGACAGCCGTCGCTTTTGTCCGGCGTGCCTGGTCAGAGCGGGAGGGCGGGCCGGATGTTGATTGATCTGCTGTCTGTCGCGCTGCTGCTTGTCGGCGCTGTCTTCTTTCTGGCAGGTACACTGGGACTGCTGCGCTTTCCGGATGTGTATACCCGCCTGCATGCACTGACCAAGGCGGACAATGTGGGGCTGGGCCTGGTGGTGGCCGGACTGGCCGTGCAGTCGGCATCGTGGGCTATTGCCGGTAAATTGCTGTTGATCTGGCTACTGGTGATGCTGGCCGGGGCCAGTGTTGCCCACCTGGTCGCACACAAGGCTCTGTCACGGGGGATATTACCGTGGAAGCGATGACCGGATTGCAGTGGGCATTCGATCTCCTGTTGGGTCTCGGCTTGCTGTGGCTGGCCTGGCGCGCACTGGCGTGTCCGGACCTGTTCCGGGCCATTGTGTTGTTTATCGCCTTTGGCCTGCTGATGGCACTGGCCTGGGCACGACTGTCTGCGCCTGATATCGCGCTGGCCGAGGCGGCTATTGGCGCCGGTCTGACTGGCGCCTTGCTGCTGGCTGCGCTGGCACGACTGCGCACAACGGAAACCGTTGAAGACGACATGACTGCCCCTGATGGAGGGTCGGCGGACGCCAGTCGAACACGCTGGTTACCGGGCTTGCTGGTATTGACGGTGGCAGCCGGTCTGGCTTATGTCGTAACAGGTTTGTCTGCACGTGCTGCAGGTCTCAACGCCGAAGTTGCTGCCAGCCTCGCGGCCAGTGGCGTCAGCAACCCGGTAACCGCGGTACTACTCAACTATCGTGGCTATGACACGTTGCTGGAACTGTTTGTATTGTTGCTGGCATTACTGGGAGTCTGGTCGCTGGGCGGTGTATCGTTGCGGCGCGCGCCGCCACCCGGGCGGGTGCTCGACACACTGGTGCGTTTGCTGGTCCCGCTAATGATACTGGTGTCTGCGTATCTGTTATGGGTGGGTGCACACGCACCCGGTGGTGCGTTCCAGGCCGGGGCTGTGCTGGGTGCGGCGGGAGTGTTGCTGCTGTTGTCGGGCTGGCGGTTGCGTGCCTGGCTGGTGTCATTGCCGGTGCGACTGGTGCTGGTGGCAGGGCCGGGTGCGTTCCTTGTGATGGCCGTCATCACACTGCTGATTGAAGGCCGGTTGCTGGCATATCCCGTTGCCTGGGCCGGCGTCCTGATCCTGGTTCTCGAGGCGATGGCAACCCTGTCTATTGGCCTGACACTGGCTGCGTTGTTTCTTGGCGGGTACCCGCAAGCAGAGAATGACCAATGAGCAGTGCCCTGTTTTACGCGCTGGTGGGCGTCGGACTTTTATCGCTGGGCCTGTATGCGCTGGTGGTACACGAGCACCTGTTACGCAAGATTCTCGCGATCAATATAATGGGCAGCGGTGTGTTCCTGCTGCTGGTGGCGCTGGCAAAGCATAGTGCTGATGCGGTGCCCGATGCCGTACCGCAGGCGATGGTCATCACCGGTATCGTGGTGGCAGTATCGGCGACTGCACTGGCACTGGTATTGATGTTAAGACTGGCAGCTGCAACCGGGCGCGCCCGGTTGTCCGATGATCAGGACGCGCAACATTGATGCTGTCGCTGTTCGCTAATATTCCCTGGGCGATCGTACTTATCCTGCTGCCACTGGCCGCGGGGCTGACCTGTTTTCTCTGGCCGCGTATCGCGAACATGTTCGGCGTGGCGATTGTGCTTGTAAATGCCCTGGCAGTTGCCGGTCTTGGCTGGCAGCTGGCGGAAAACGGGGTCTACCATCACGCGCTTGGCGGTTGGGGTGCGCCGCTGGGTATCGAACTGTATGCCGATGGCCTGAGCCTGCTCATGCTTGCCGCAACGGCGCTGGTGGGATGCGCCGTGAGCGTGTACGCAACGGCCTATTTCGAGAACGACCAGGTGGTCCGGTTCTGGCCATTATGGTTGTTGCTGGTGGCGGCCCTGAACGCGCTGTTTCTCTCCGCGGACATTTTCAATCTCTATGTTTGCCTGGAACTGACAGGCCTTGCAGCCGTGTCACTGACGGCACTGGCCGGTAGCGCGGGTGCGCTGGGCGGTGCGATGCGTTACCTGCTGGCCACGCTGTTGGGTTCGCTGCTCTACCTGCTGGGTGTCGCGCTGCTCTATCACGAATTTGGCAGCGTCGATATCGCCTTGCTGGCTGAACGGGTTAATGCAACGCCGGCCGTATGGGCGGCGCTGGGATTGATGGGTGCAGGTCTTGCGCTGAAGACTGCCCTGTTCCCGTTACATTTCTGGTTACCGGCGGCCCATGGCAGTGCGCCGGCACCGGTGAGTGCAGTGCTATCCGCGCTGGTGGTAAAGGCCTCGCTGTATATTCTGCTGCGATTGTGGTTCACCATTTTCGCGCCCATAGGGGGCGAGGCTGCCGGCGCGCTGCTGGGACTGCTGGGTTGTGCTGCGATCCTGTGGGGTTCCCTGCAGGCGCTGCGCCAGGAGCGGCTGAAGTTACTGATCGCGTATTCCACCGTGGCCCAGGTCGGTTACCTGTTCCTGGTATTTCCGCTGGCCGCGTCTGCCGGTGCCATGGCCTGGTATGCAGTGGCCTACCTGGCACTGTCACATGCACTGGCCAAGGCGGCCATGTTCCTGGCGGCCGGCAACCTGTTGCGCTTTGGTCAACATGACCGTATTGCGGGCCTGGACCGCGTCGTGCAGCGCTTGCCACTGACTGCCGGCGCTTTTGCGCTGGCCGGGGTAAGCATCATGGGCCTGCCGCCCAGTGGTGGTTTTATCGGCAAGTGGTTGCTGCTGCAGTCGGCACTGGCGCAGGGTCGCTGGGATCTTGCCCTGGTCATGCTCCTGGGTGGTTTGCTGGCTGCGGCCTACGTGTTCAAGGTGCTGGGACTGCATTCACCCAGGCGCGTGCAACGCATGAGCCGGTTGTAGTACCCGCCAGGATGGAGTGGGCGGCGTTGCTGTTGTCGATGGCAGCGATACTGCTGGGGTTCCTGGCGGTGCCGGTGTTCTCGCTGGTGAGTATCGGCAGTACCCTCGGGGCAGTGAGCTGGCCATGAACTGGGATGCATGGATACCGTTAATGGTCGTTGCCAGTTCACTGGTGCCCGGCCTGATTATCTTCGGCCTGGCAGAAGACCGTGTGCGTACCCGGATTGTACTTAACCTGTTTGGTGCGCTGTTCAAGTTCATTCTCGTTGCCTGGATGTTATGGGGCGTTGTCCACGAACATCATTATGAAACGCGGCTGGTGTTGTTGCCCGGACTCGAACTGGTGTTGCGTGCCGGTCCGCTGTCATTATTGTTTGTCACACTGTCCACCATACTCTGGCTGGTAACGACGGTGTATGCCATCGGCTACCTGGAAGACTCACCGCATCGCAGTCGCTTCTTCGGCTTTTTCAGTCTGTGCGTTACTGCAACCGTGGGTGTTGCATTAGCCGGTAACCTGATAACGTTTCTGATCTTCTACGAGTTGTTGACCCTGTCGACCTATCCGCTGGTAGTGCACCGCGGAACCGAGGTAGCACGTCGTGCCGGGCAGACCTATCTTGCCTATACGATTGCGGGTGGCGCCCTGTTGTTATTGGGCACCGTCTGGCTGTATTCGCTCACGGGAACGCTGGAGTTTACGCCGCGCGGTTTTCTCAACGGCCTGGACGCAGAACATCGTCCGGCACTGATCATTATTTTTGCACTGTTGATTGCCGGGTTTCGGTGTAAAAGCGGCGCTGGTGCCGTTGCATGGCTGGTTGCCGCAGGCCATGGTTGCGCCGGCGCCGGTGAGTGCCCTGTTGCATGCGGTGGCCGTGGTGAAGGCCGGTGCTTTCGGCATTGTGCGTGTCGTTTATGATGTGTTTGGCGTCGAGTTTTCTGCCGGACTCGGGGTTACAAAGCCGCTGGCCTGGCTGGCTGCATTTACCATCATCTACGGTTCATTGCGCGCGCTGTTCCAGGATGATCTCAAGCGCAGGCTGGCGTATTCCACCGTCAGCCAGGTGTCGTATATCACACTGGGTGTGGCCATTGCCGGGCCGGTTGCCGCAATTGGTGGCGTGGTTCACCTGGTGCACCAGGGTCTCATGAAAATCACACTGTTTTTCTGTGCCGGTAACCTGGCTGAAACCCTGGGTATACACAAGATCAGCCAAATGAACGGTGTCGGTCGCCGCATGCCGTGGACAATGGCGGCATTTACGGTCGGCGCGTTTGGCATGATCGGCGCGCCACCCATCGCCGGATTTATCAGTAAGTGGCACCTCGGTATGGGTGCGCTGGATACGGGCCAGGACTGGGTGATCCTGGTACTGGCAGGCAGCAGTCTGCTTAATGCAGCGTATTTCCTGCCAATTCTGCACGCGGCCTGGTTTCGCGAGCAAGCCGGGGCCTGGCCGGAAGAGCATGATTTTGGTCGCAAGGAAACAGCCTGGGCCATGTTGTTACCGCCGGTGTTGACGGCTGCGATGGCCATCGGTGTGGGTCTGCTGGCATCGATGCCGTTTAGTCCGCTGGACTGGTCAAAGTTGATCGCGGCACGGGAGTTCTATTCGCCATGATAGACCTGGTCCCGTCAATGGCGTTGTTGCCAGTGCTGGTCTTTCCACTGCTGTTACTTGCCATGGTGGCTGTCCGCGTAACGCGTGCAGTGGCAATGCGGCTGGTACCCTGGGCCGCGTTACCTGCGCTGGTGGCGGCCGTCATCGTTGCCGATGGCGGGTTGCGCTTGCCCGGTGTGTTGCTGAACGGCATGTTGACGCTTGATGCGACAGGTAGAGCATTCCTGCTGCTGAATGCCGTCCTCTGGCTGGCAAGCGGGTTGCTCGATGGCTTCAGGGAACAATCCGCGGCAACGGTTCAGCGAGCGCTACTCTATTTACTGGCCATGACAGGCGCTGTTGGCATGACCCTGGCCGGTGATGCCGTGATGTTTTTTACCGCCACAACACTGGCCGGCTACGCCCTGTACGGCTTGCTGGTCAGCGGGGCTGATGCGGCGACACAGCGGGCAGGCAGGTTGTTGGTTGTGTTGCTGGTGGTGAGTGATTTGCTGGTGTTTGAAGTATTGTTGTTGCTCGGTCATACGGCCGGGGAGACAGGATTCCCGGCGTTACGTGCTGCTTTTCAGGTTGCAGAAAGCCAGGGTTTGTTACTCGGCCTGTTAATTGCCGGCTTCGGAATCAAGGGCGGTGTCATTGGTCTGCATGTCTGGATGCGACCGGTTTTCGAGACAAGCAGGATTGCGCTGCTGCCGGTATTGACCGGATTTGCAATCAGCGGGCTGCTGGGCTGGTTGCGATTGTTGCCGTTGGGCGAGATTGCCTGGCCGTTCGCCGGGGATGCGTTGCAGTGGCTGGCATGGATTGGTCTTGGTTATGTTGTGCTGGCGGGCATCGTACAGTCGCGTTACCGTGCATTACTTGTCTACGCCGTAATTGCATTGTCCGGTCTGTGGCTATCTGCGTTGGGGACTGCATTACGCTATCAGCAGACCTGGAGCGGGCTGTTTGAAGTCATATTGGCTACCGCTCCACAGGCGGGGTTTGTCCTGTCAGCATTGCTGCTATCGGAGCGGGGTATAAAGACGGGCATACCGGCGTGGCGGGTCCGGCTTACTGCGGGCCTGTTGTTACTGGCAGCAGCGACGCTGGTGCTTGCACCGTTGGGTGGCGCAATGATGATTGCCGGTATCGACGCTGACGGTATGAGGCAAATGTACGGGGTGGCCGCTGTCATCACCTTTCTTTTTACGCGTGCGCTATTGTTATTCATGTCCGGAAAGAATACGCAGGCGGCTATCCACGTCGATGAAGACAGTGCGGCCCCTGTCCTTCTGCTTGCCGGGGTGCTTGCGGTCGGCGCACTATTGATTGCAGTAGATACTATCGCTGGTATGCCGCTGGCTGAACTTCAATGGCCAGTACTGGTAATTATTGTTGCAGCGTTTTTCGGCTGGTTGAGTGTCGCAGGACTGGCCTGGATTACGCCTGTAACGGGTTTTCCCGGGTTGCGGACAGCTATCAGTCGTCGCATGGGTGCTGTTGCCGACAGTAGTCGTGCCTTGTTGGATATGCAATCACTACGCAGGCTGGAGGTTGGCTTGAGGCTGGCAAGGCGCAGCTGGCTTGCGTCGGGCAGGTGGTCATTCGCGGATCGCATTGAGCTCGGATTCAAGCGTTGGCATACCGCAATGATCATGCTTGTGTTGCTGGGCGGTTTACTGGCGTGGTTGAGCGGCAACTGATGATGCCAGGGAATATCTCTGATCAATTGACAGTCACTGCTATTACATGCCGGTTTGAATAACCGTGAATCCGGATTGTCGTTAACAGGGAATTGATGCGCAGAATGGACAGAAAAGAGCAGCTACATGACTCAGACAAGCATCACTCCGACCTGGCGACACAGGTCCACCGGTGGGTGTTGATTGCCCTGCAGCTCATCATGGCGGTCGAACTGGTGTTAGTCATTCATGAGAAGCAATGGGTGAATGCCTTTCTCGTCATGGGCATTATGGCGATTACCTTGTCGCCGGCTGCCATTGGTCGTCGCTTCAAGGTGGATGTGCCAGCGGAGTTCCAGGTGCTTGCAGTGATTTTCGTCTTTTCAGCCCTGTTCCTGGGCGAAGTGCAGAGTTACTACCTGCGGATCTGGTGGTGGGATATTGCCCTGCATACCAGCTCCGGGTTGCTGACCGGTTTGCTGGGGTTTCTCCTTGTTTACGTGCTGAACGAGAGTGACCATGTTGCCATTCACATGCGTCCGCGCTTTGTAGCCATGTTTGCTTTCATGTTTGCGGTTGCAGTCGGTACTTTCTGGGAGATTTTTGAATTTTCCATGGATATGCTCGCGGGAACCGATATGCAGAAATCGATGTTCAGTGATCCCTCGGGGCTCACGGATACCATGTGGGATATGATTGTCAACGCGCTTGGTGCGCTGGTGATCAGCGGGCTGGGTTGGTGGTATATGCGCCAGAGCGAGCGTTCATTTATCGAGGCGTGGATAAGAAAGTTTATCGAGCGAAATCCACGCCTGTTCCGGCGATAAACGGCACCAGGCTGGTGGATTATTCAAGCCATTGACGGGTACATGGAACCGATGCATTGTGACAAGTCTGTGCCTCGCAAACTGAAGATAATGTTTTTAACTGTATAGGCAGGAGTGGTCATGGCAAAGCTGACATTCTATGGAGCAACAGAGGGCGTAACCGGTTCTGCCTATCTTCTGGAAACCCGGGATGCGCGTGTCTTGCTTGAATGCGGGTTAATACAGGGCAGGCGCAAGGAAGAGGCGGCTAACAAGGAGCCATTCCCGTTTGCTATCGACAGCCTGGATGCCGTGGTGCTGTCGCATGCGCATCTCGACCACAGCGGGCGTCTGCCGAAACTGGTAGCCGATGGCTATGGCGGTCCGATTTACATGACGGATCCGACCTGCGATTTGCTGGAAATCATGCTGAAGGATGCGGCCTTTCTGGCCATGCGTGATGCCGAGTGGGAGAACCGGCGCAGTCGCCGGAGTGGCAAGAACGAAATTGAACCGCTCTATGATATGGATGACGTGATGGCCGCGCTGGCACTGTGCGAGGGTCAGCCCTATGGGCAGCGGGTGCAGGTTGCCGCCGGTGTCGAGGTCTGTTATCGCGATGCCGGGCATATCCTGGGTTCGGCAATTGTTGAGGTGTTTATCCACGAGGGTGAGAAAGAAAAGAAGCTGGTGTTCTCGGGCGATCTTGGCAACAGTTTCGCGGCACTGCTCAAGGACCCGGAGGTGGTGCTGGATGCCGATGTGCTGCTGCTCGAGTCTACCTATGGCGATCGTAATCACCGGCCAATGCAGGAAACGCTTGATGAGTTTGAGGAAATCATTGACCAGGCGTCGGCAAGCGGTGGCAATATCATGATTCCGTCATTTGCCGTCGGGCGCACCCAGGAGGTGATTTATCGACTCGGGGAGCTCTATCAAAAAGGCAAGCTAAGGAACCAGACGGTTTACCTGGACAGCCCCATGGCGATTGCCACAACCGAGGTATACCACCGCTACCAGGACGTGTTTAATCGCGAAGACAGGGCGAAGCTGCGCCAGTCAAGTTCCGGCAGCCTGCACACGTTTCTGCCGATACTAAACTATTCCAGGACCACGGAAGAGTCGATGGCAATTAACAAGATCGACAGCGGCGCAATCATTATTGCCGGCAGTGGTATGTGCAATGGCGGGCGTATACGGCATCATTTCAAACACAATCTATGGAAAAATAATGCCCATGTCGTCATTGTCGGCTACCAGGCGATTGGTACGCCGGGTCGTGCGCTGGTGGACGGCGCAGAATATTTCCGCATGGCCGGCGAAGAAATTGCGGTTCATGCAACCATCCATACGCTGGGTGGATTCTCGGCGCATGCCAGTCAGGCGCAGCTGCTGGACTGGGTGAGTCACTTTAACAAGCCGCGCCCGCAGTTGTTCCTGGTGCATGGTGAGGCCACGGCAAAAGATGTATTGCAGCGGAAACTGATCGAGGCTGACTGGTCTGCCGAAATTCCAGGTCACGCTGAAACCATCTCGTTTTAAGCAACTCCTGGTTTAGTCGTCATGCCACGCACAGTGATGACTAAAACGGAGGTTCACTATAATGAGCAATACCGTATACAGGACGTTTCGGATGGACAAGCAGGATATCTCGCGGCAAGTATTTCCGACAGCAGAGGATGATGCCGATGCTGCGAAGAAGGTTCAGGACACGCCGCAAACACGTTCACAATCCTATCAGCTTGCCTATGCGGATAACGATTTTCTGCTACGCGATGAACTGCGCCCGGTTCGACTGCAGCTGGAACTGCTGAAGCCGGAGCTTATTCAGCAGGAACACGGCATTCAGTCGACGATTGTAATATTCGGCAGCACACGTATACCTGATGCGGAAACAGCTAAAGCACGGCTGCATGAGGCAGAATTGGTGGCAGCGCAAGATCCGGATAACCAGGTTCTGGCACGGAAAGTAACAATTGCCAGGGGCATTCTTGCCAAGTCCGGTTACTATGCCGAGGCACAACAGCTGGCTCGCCTGATAACTGAAGCTGCGCAACAGACTGATCAAGGCCGGCTGGTAGTGATTACCGGGGGTGGGCCGGGGATCATGGAGGCGGCTAATAGAGGCGCGCATGATGCCGGCGGCGAGAGCATCGGTTTGAATATAGTGTTGCCGATGGAGCAATCACCAAATCCATACGTTACGCCGGAGCTCAGCTTTCAATTCCATTATTTTGCTGTTCGAAAAATGCATTTCCTGATGCGTGCCAGGGCGCTGGTGGTATTTCCAGGTGGTTTCGGTACGCTCGATGAATTGTTTGAAACCCTGACGTTAATCCAGACCGGAAAGGTCAAGCCGGTACCGGTACTCCTGTTCGGCCGCAGTTACTGGGAGCGCATCATTAATTTCGAGGCGCTGGTTGATGAGGGAACGATCGACGCGCGGGACCTGGACCTGTTTCAATACGTTGAGACAGCGCAGGCAGCATGGGAAATAGTCCGGGATTACCCGTTACAGAATGACCGGAGTGTGTAAGCCGGGTGGCGGGTAACCACTGAGAGTTCATGGGCCGGGCGTCGATCGTGTCAATGCGTCCACCGAGGTGTCTCCATCGTTGCCGGAATGAACCGTGATCTGCGTGAACGGGATTACCCAGCCTTCCTGGTTGCAGGCATCCACGCAGGCCTGCTGAATCATGCGTTGTGCCCTGAAATACGCGTTGGCTGCACTGACCGGAAAATAACACGTAGATCTGGTAGTCAAGTGAGCTGCTGCCGGCGCTCTTGAACTCGACCAGGATGTCCCTGATGTCATCTTTCAGACCGGCCAGTGCAGCACGGTTATTTATTGCTTCCCTGAATCGTCCGGGGACGGATTCCAGGCAAATAGCCTGGTGTTGGTAATCAATACCAAAAGTGCTGGCTATACCGAATCCTTCGCGTGTCAGGTTGCGAACATTCTGGGAGAGAAAGTCCTGCGTACGTATCTGTACGCTGGTGTCTTGTACCGCCACTTCCACAAACTCGATGGTCTGGCGTAACACCCGGCCGAGATTACCATTGGCAAACAGGACATAGTCGCTTGCCTTGCAGGGAAACCAGGATTCCTGGTGGGCAGGGCGCGATACCAGCGAGTTCATTGTATGCAGGGGCAGGCGGACAACACCTTCGAGCAGCGGATTCCGTAACACGGAATAGATGCTCAGGGATTCAACAAGGTAGGGCACGTCATTGAAAACAAGACGTTCTTCCTCGCGTACCGGTCCAACCCCGAGTAACAGGCGCAGTTCGGCGGTATAACGTGGTAGCGTTTGTCGCAAACTGAGTGCTGCGCCGGCGATCGCGATCAGTGCCAGTGTCAGGAACAGTACATCACCACGCACATATAACACCATGAGTATGGCCAGCACGATAATGATGATTGTTACAAGGCGATAACTGTAATAAAACAGCGGCGCACGCGCGATGCCTGTATTGTGTTTGGCCTGGTAGAGCCAGCGCCAGTACAGGCTGAGTATTCCTTTTGATGCGAACCAGATTGCCAGTCCGACAACAAGTGCAATCAGCAATGTCAGGCCGCGTCCTCGAACAAACTCTGTAATCGCGTCCCACGTTGAGCTCTTCCATGCGGTGTTTTCTGTTTTAAGTGTGCTTAATGTGTTATTGGAAATAGCCAGCAAGCGCTGCGTATCATCTCTGCGTTGTTCCCAGTCAGCGGTTAATTGTTTGACCGATTCGGCCAGCGCGGGCGGCAGTTTCATATTGCTGAACTGTGTCAGTGATCCGAGTGCTTTCTCAATGGTCTTTAGCTGCGTTTCGCGACGATCGATTTCCCTGCGCAGACTGTCTATCTGGCGAGGTCGCGCAGTAAGTTCCTTGACGCTGGATAAAAGCGGCTTGCTGATCTGCTCAAGCTCTGCCTTCCAGTTGATAGGCTGTTCCGGTTGATCAGTAAGAAGCGACTGGTTTGCCCCGCCAAGCAGGACGTATTCGAATGACTGTTGCAGGCCGGTAATTTCAGTATTTAAGCGTTCCAGTTTTTTCTCGATATTAACTGCTTCCGGTGAATTATCGAGCTGTTTGAGTTGTTCTCTCAATTCGCGGGATGTTTCGCGTTTGGTCTCGATCGACAGCTTTAATTTCTCGAGATTCTCAATGCTGTTCTTTGCATTGACCTCCGTAACCGGGGCTACTGCGTTTTGTGCGATAACAGGGGCTGGTAGCAAGGAAGCGAGTAGCGCAAGCAACATTGCAAAATGCAGTAGATTAACGGTAATTATGGAGTGTGATTTGGCTGTATTCATGATTTGTCGAATATGTAGTGTTACGTATTTATGATGCGGGAGTGGGCTGGATGCAGGCAATGGGGTGCATATTGGCAAGCTGTTTCTCTGTCAGCCCGGCATGCAGGCGGATCACAGTAGACCGGAGAAGATTGTAGCGAGACCGAGAAAACTGAAAAATCCGACCACGTCTGTCACTGTGGTCAGCACGATAGATGCAGACTGGGCGGGGTCCTGATTCAACCGCGTCAGGATTAGCGGTATGGCCGCCCCGGACAGGCCGGCCAATGCCATGGATATCACCATTGCCACGCCAATTACGAGCGCCAGCCCGATTGATTTACTCCAGACCAGGACGCCGAGGCCCGTGACAACCGCAATCGCTACTCCGTTGAGCGCGCCGGCTGTTACCTCTTTTAGCAATACCTGCTGCCAGTGTCGTGTCCTGATTTCACGCAATGCCAACCCGCGCATGATAACGGCGAGCGCCTGCGCACCGGTATTACCTGACTGGCCTGCAACGACCGGCAGCAGTACCGCGAGAGCCGTGAACTGGGCGATGGTATTCTCGAAGAGACCGACGACAGCAGCGGCAAGAAACGCGGTTAACAGGTTTATATTCAGCCATGGCAGGCGTTTGCGTACAGCAAATATTGGTGAAGACAGTGCACGTTCGTCGCGACTGACACCAACCATTGCCTGCATGTCTGTGGAGGCTTCTTCCTGTGCCGCCTGAATGACGGTGGACTGGCGTATAACACCCAGGAGACGGTCGTCAATATCCACCACTGGCAACAATCGAAGCCGGTAGCGTGAGAACAGGTCAATGATTTCTTCACGTGGTGTCAGGGCATTTACACTGACCGGTTTACTGGCCTGCAGCAGGGTTTCCAGGCGGGTGTCCGGACTGGCATGCACGACATCCAGCAGGTCTACCAGGCCGAGCAGTTTTTCATTGTTGTCGGTGATTACCAGTACCGCTGTGTCGCGTGCGGGCAGACGGCGCAACCTGTTCAGGGCCTGCCTGACGGTTAGACTGGCCGGGATGCTGTGCGCGCGGGGCTGCATGAGGCGTCCCGCACTGGCCGCCGGGTACGTCATCAGATCGCGCAGTTCGCTTGCCAGGTCTGCTTCCAGCGTATCCAGAAATATTTCACGCAGCTCTGGCGCCAGACTGCCGAGCAGTAGCGCTGCTTTCACAGGATCCATCACGGCAAAGATTCTGGCAGCCTGATCCGCTTGCAGTTGTTGCAGGACATTCGTCGCCAGCGCAGTCGATATCAGTCCCAGAATCATTGCCCCACGTTGCGGGGAATGTAATTTCAGTAATTGAACCACTTCGTCCAGCGGCGAAGTTTCAAGTATCTCGATGGCTTCCTGCGGGAAGTCGTCGATGTACGTAACCGCCAGCGCTTGTGCGAGGGAGCCGGCGTCAGCCACGGTGCGACCGTTCTTTTGATGAAGTGGCTGATGATATTAACAGGCTCAACACATGTCCCGCCGTGACGGAAAATAATTCGCCCGCGGCAACGAAGGCACCAAGGCCTTCGTTGAGTGTGCCGGTTTGTGCTGTCTGATCCTGTAGCCGGCGCAGTTGTTTGTGGCGGATGATGCCGAGCAGGACGCTATCGTCATCTGTGACGGGCAAGGCATAGTAATCCTGCCAGTAAGGACTCTTGAAGACAGTCAGGGCGGACTGGGCCGGCGACAGGCTGAAAATATCCGTGTGCATGATCTGGTTGATGATGCTTCTGGGCGCTGCGTTGATCAGTTCATGTAATGTCAGGACGCCGGTAAGCTGGCCGGCCTGGTTGACAGCATAAACGTAAAACTTCATGCCGCGCTTGTTTCGCTTGATGCGTTTCAGGGCGTCACGGGCAGTCAGACTGTCAGGTACGCTGGCAAGCGGCGCTTCCATCAGGGCGCCGGCAGTACCGGTCGGGTAGGGCAGCTGGCGGCGCAGAGATGCCGCCATGTCAGATGGCACAGTGCCCAGAATCGTCTCGCATTTGTTCCGGTCGAGCTGGCGTAGCAGGATTATTTGCAGATCAAGCGGTAGCCGGGCGAAGATCTGGCCGGTTGTTGATGGCTCAATGGCGAGCAGGCAGCTTGCGGCATACCCGGGCGTGAAGTTTTCTATGACATGTTGTGCAGTAACCGGTGTGGCAGCTACCAGATATTTCGCGGTGCTCTCCGCCGGGTAGCTTTCAAGCACGCGCGCAGCGCTGGCAGGCCGGGATCGCAGAAAAGCTGTGCTGAGTCGTGTATGCGGATTCATGTCGAAATGTTATTGGCGATAAGCACCGAATCCTGTTCACTGAAACGCTTGGCTGGAATCAATGTCTGGCCCTCGGGTGTTTCCAGTATCAGGCTGGTTCGGGTAATACGGAGAATTTTCCCTTCAATTTCTCCGATGCGTATGTAATCGCCCTGGCTGTAGGCCTGGGCAATTGACTGCGCAGCCAGCAGATTGGCGATGGTGGTCTTTGCGCCGATAGAGAAGGCCATTGCGACAGCGCCAAGCGTGACGGCGAAGAACACGGCTACCAGGATGACCAGTAGCGTGTTGTCGATACCAACCTGGCCGGCGGCCATGGAGAATACCACCAGTAAAACCAGTATCTGTCCCAGGCGACCCAATACATCGCTTTGTTCAATGCCGTTGCTGGTGCCGGTGCGCCGGATAACCGCACGGGTTACTTCGGCGAGCCACAGGCCGATAAACAGCATCAGCAGAGCGGTCAGCAGGTGCGGGAGGTAGCCGGTGATATTGCCGAGGAGGTCCGTTACCACCTTCAGTTCCAGCAGCTCGGATGCCGCCAGCACAAAGAACAGCAGGACTATCCAGAATACAATTCGACTGGCAATGGTGGGTGCGGCATTGTAGGCGTGCGGTTGTTGTACCCGCGTATCCATGGGCCGCGTATGCGCAAGGCGGTCGACCATTTTCCCGGCAAGCTTTTCCGTTGCGTAGCGCAGCAACCGGGCAACACCCCAGCCGATCAGTAACAACACGATGGCGCCGAGGACCGCGGGCAGGTATTCGAGGATCTGGGTGGCGACCCGTCTGACAGATTCCATCAGCGTGGCTGTCCACGCCTGAATATCCACGATCGGGTTTTGATTTTCCATTATTCGCCCATGATAGAACGTGTCACACGACTTCCGCAATACAGCTGACCGATTATAGAAACCTGGTACGCGAATAGCGTTTTGACCACTATCAGCTAAACGCGAGTTCCCTGTATAAAAAACTGTTTTTTGTGACTGGTCGTATCTGCTACAGTCACTTTTACTCTATACCCGGAACGTAAGTCATGTCGCAGGGTCTTGTTGTTATCGGCATGCTGGCGGGCGGGCTCGGCCTGTTCCTGCTGGCGGTGAGCATGATCACCGATGGCCTGACGCGGGCCGCCGGACACGCCTTGCGCGGTATCCTGGGCAACTGGACCCGTAGCCTTGGCCGCGGCATCCTGGCGGGCCTGTCATTCACCGCCATCGTACAGTCATCCAGTGCGGTCACGGTAGCGACTATTGGCTTCGTCAATGCCGGCCTGATCACGCTCTACCAGGCGCTGGGCGTGGTCTTCGGCTCAAATATCGGCACAACCATGACCGGCTGGCTGGTCGCGATTCTCGGTTTTCAGATCAAGGTGGACAGCTTTGCCCTGCCCATGATTGGCATCGGCATGCTGTTGCGGCTGACCGGTGGTGACAATCGACGCGCGTATTTCGGTATGGCGCTGGCAGGCTTTGGCCTGTTCTTTATCGGTATTGATGTGCTCAAGGAGGCCTTTGAGGGGCTGGCGGCGGCGATTGATCTGCAAAAGTTCACCCTGGACGGTATTGCCGGTTTGTTCATGTACGTGGGCATTGGCTTTCTCATGACGGTGCTCACGCAGTCATCCAGTGCCGCCATCGCAATTATCCTGACGGCGACCACCGGCGGTATCGTTGGTTTGTACGCCGCAGCGGCCATGGTCATCGGCGCCAATGTGGGAACGACGTCGACGGCCATGATTGCGGTGATTGGCGCGACTTCAAACGCCAAGCGGGTGGCGGCGGCACATATTATTTTCAACGTGGTTACCGCTGTCGTGGCGCTGATGACCATGCCCCTGTTGTTCTGGACGGTCAACATCACGGGTGAATTGCTCGGCCTCGCAGCGATTCCTGCCGTTACCCTGGCACTGTTCCACACGGTCTTTAATGTCCTGGGTGTCTTGCTGATGTGGCCTGCCAGCAGGCGTCTGACCGCTTTCCTGGAGAAGCGTTTTGTCACCCAGGAAGAGATGGAAGGACGTCCCAGGTATCTCGATAAAACGGTTGCCGTGTCGCCTGAGCTGGCACTGAATGCACTTGCCCTGGAATTGTCACGTATTGCCGCAGTTGCCAGGCGCATGTCGCTGGAAGCGCTGAGTACCGAATCTGCCCAGGGCAAGCGCATCGCCAGCGATCATGCTGTCGCAGACAGGCTTGCCCAGGCCGTGGCCGTATTTATCGCCAGGCTGGAGCGGGGTTCGCTAAGTGGAGAAGTGTCCAGTCAGTTGGCGCGGGTGCTGCGAGCCGAGCAGCATCTGCTGGCCTGCGCGGACCAGGCACTGGAGGTGGCCAGGGCACAGCCCGGGCTGGGTGCCGTGAGTGACGCGGTGCTGCAAGACGGTCTGTCGCGCTTCCGGATGGAAGTGGCCAGCCTGATGACATTGACCAACATGGATGCGGATGGTTTTTCCTATGCGGCCTGTGAGGAGCAGTTGCAGCGTATGCAGGTTGCCTATGACGATGTGAAAGAGCAGTTGCTGCAGGCAGGTGCCGGCTTGCGTGTGCCGGTTCCCGTGATGAATGACGTGCTTGAGCAGAATAGTGCGATACGGCGTATGGCCCGCCAGATGTTCAAGGCTATCCAGTACCTGAATGAGCTCTATTCCGTTGCAAATGTACAGGTCCCCGAGACTGCGGAGCGTGATCCGCATCGTGAAGAAGACGAGCCGTTAACGGAGTTATAAATGCTTTGCCCGGGTATTGATTTCAGTCCGCTGCCGTATCCGGACCGGCAAGCACCCGGCTACCGGTTGGGGATTGGTGGCAATGGCCTACCCGGCCAGCACCGGAAACAGCTGTTTCAGGCCGTTGGCCATGATTTCTATGGCAATTGCCGCCAGTATCAGGCCGAACAGACGGTTGATGATATTGAGTCCGGTTTGTCCCAGCATCTTTCCGATGGTGACTGCCGCGCGCAGTACCAGCCACAGGATTATGCATACCAGCGTGATTATTCCGATGACAATCAGTCCATGCAGGTCAAGGCTCGAGCGATGCATTTGGATGATGACGTTACTGATTGACCCGGGCCCGGCCAGCAGCGGTATGGCCAGTGGCACCACCGCGATGGCATTGCGGTCTTCCGCCTCGGCTTCTTCGGCGGGTGAGGTGCGCGTTGTGTCTGTCTGGGCGCGCAGCATGGCCAGCGCCATGATCAGCAGCACAATGCCTCCGCCAACCCGAAACGATGCGAGGCTGGTACCCATGGTTACCAGTAAAGTTTCGCCCGTGAGCGCTGCAGCGACCAGTACCGCGAGGACGGTTACCGCAGTGATATTCGCAACCCGGCGCTTTTCAGCGCGGGTGTAGTCTCTCGATAACACCAGGAATATAGGCACGGCTGCAAACGGATCGATGATCACAAACAGGGCGATAAAGAAGCGGCTGTATTCTGTCCAGTGTTCCACGCGCGGATATCCGTAAATATTAAAAGTTGTCGTGTGAGTGTAAAGTATATGTCATTCAATACACCGGACTGGTAATTATAAAATGGATGGAATGTCGATAAATACACTGGTATGGGCGGGCATTTTCTTTTGTATCAGTCAGTCAGCCATGTTCTCCGGACTGAACCTTGCGTTGCTGGGCATCAGTCGCCTGCGACTGGAAGTCGAGGCGTCAGCCGGAAACGCGGCGGCTGTGCGTATTCTGGCCTTGCGCAAGGATGTCAACTTTCTGCTGACGACCATCCTGTGGGGAAATGTTGGTATCAATGTGTTACTGACCCTGTTATCGAATTCTGTGATGACCGGGGTGGTTGCCTTTTTCTTCTCAACATTTCTGATTACATTTGCCGGTGAAATTGCGCCCCAGGCCTACTTCTCCCGGCATGCCATGCGTATGGGATCACTGCTGGCGCCGGTATTGCGTTTCTACCAGTTTTTGCTGTATCCGTTTGCCAAGCCCAGTGCCATGGTGCTGGACAAGTGGCTCGGAGACGAGAAAATCAGTTTTTTCAAGGAGCGTGACCTGCATACGGTTATTCGCAAACACATCGAGGCGGCTGAATCGGACGTGGGTCTTCTGGAAGGCATCGGCGCCATGAATTTTCTTGCACTGGATGACATTGCGGCGACCCGGGCGGGCGAGCATGTCGACCCGGACAGTATTATCATGCTGCCAATCAGAAATGATCTGCCCGTCTTCCCGGAATTTGCACGCAAGACTGATGATACGTTCCTGCAGGACATCAATCACTCGGGAAAAAAATGGATCATAATCGTCGGTAACACACGGCAACCGGTGGCGGTGTTGAATGCGAATGCGTTTCTGCGCGATGCCCTGTTCACAGATGGCCCGGTCAACCCCGCTGATTATTGCCATCGGCCGATTGTCGTAAATGAGCCGGGTATTCTAATGGGTAAATTACTCGCGCCAGGCTGAAGGTCATGCAGACATCCGAGCATGACAAGGTGATAGACGAAGACCTGATGCTGGTCTGGGGCAGCGAAAAACGTATCATCACTGGCGCGGATATTCTCGGTAACCTGTTGCACGGTATTGCGCAGCGGAATGCCGGGTCTGGCAACGAGCCACCAGTTACGGCTGGCGCCTGACTGGTCGCGGGTGCACGCTCTAATAGATACTCGCGTGGCGTTTAAAATTGGCAGTCGCACTACCAGGAATGTATGGACCGCACGTAAGGGGTTATACGGCTCAGTCTTCCAGCGTAATTACCCGTATTAAATCAGTGCCGCCGGCGGTTTGATGATGGCCCGCCGTTGATATCACGATATCACCGGTTTGCAGATAGCCGAGCGCGCGCCCGCGCGCGATGGCAAAGGCAATGCGTGCACGGTCGGAAGGTTCACCCTTGTACAGGATGGGTATAACACCCCAGTTCATGGACAGTTTGCGGGTAACTTTTTCTGATGAGGTGAGTGCAAGAATGGGAATGTCCGGCCGGTATTTCGAGATCAGTCGTGACGTGAAGCCGGTTTCGGTCAGGCTGATAATCGCGGCCGCCTTCAGGTTTGTCGACATGCTGACCGCGGCCTGGCTGACGGACTCGGTGATCACGTTTGACGGGTTCTGGTTAAAGCGCTGCAGATAACCGTATTCGCCGAGTGAGGCTTCCGCGCGGCGCGCGATGGTTGCCATGGTGCGTACGGTCTCGACCGGGTACTTGCCGACGGCGGTTTCGCCGGACAGCATGACGGCTGACGTCCCGTCGAGAATGGCATTGGCCACGTCGCTGGCCTCGGCCCGGGTCGGTTTCGGGTTGTGTTCCATGGTGGCGAGCATTTGCGTGGCGGTAATGACGGGCTTGCCGTCGGTGACCGTCAGGCGAATGATGTGTTTCTGCGTGGCCGGCACATCGGCCAGCGGCAGTTCCACACCCATGTCACCGCGCGCGACCATGATGCCATCGGCGACGGCGACAATCTCTTCCAGGTTTTTGACGCCGGCCTTGTTTTCTATCTTGGCAATGATGGGGATATTCACACCGTTCTCGATGAGAATCTCGCGCATCTTGTTGATATCATCGGCAGACTGGATGAATGAAGCCGCGACGTAATCAACATCGTTATCTGCGGCGAAGCCGAGTTCCCGCATGACATCCTCGCGGTTCTCCGGGCTGACTGCGCTGAGTGCGAGCCGCGTGTCCGGCAGGTTGACGCTCTTGCTGTTGCCGAGCCGGCCACCGTGAATAACGCGGCAGTTAATTGCACCGTTACTGACATTCTCGACGACCAGTTCCAGCGCGCCGTCATCCAGCAGTATCGGTGTGCCGGCACTGACTTCCTCCGGCAGTTTCCGGTAGGTGATGGCGACGCCGGTTGCATCCCCGATACGGTCATCCGTAAAGAGCGTGAACTGGCCATCAGGCTGAAGCTCTGCGGTCCCTTCCTGCAGGAGGCCGGTGCGTATTTCAATACCCCGGGTATCGATCATGATGGCGATACTTCTGCCGGTCTCTGCAGACGCCTCGCGCAGTACCTTGATCTGCTGCTTGTGTGCAGCAAGGTCACCATGCGACAGGTTCAGGCGTGCCACGTTCATGCCTGCCATGATCATTTCGATCAGTATCTCTTTCGAGCTGCAGGCCGGGCCGATGGTAGCGACGATCTTGGTTTTTCGTTGCGTGCGTGTGTAGTTTTCCGCGATTTTCATGCGGCTAGCATAACCTGCTTTGCGAGCGTCGATAAGGATTATTTAACATCTGGTAAAGCTGGTTGCCTACGGTACGGTTGCGTCGATCAGGACATCGAGGCGGGAGTCCGCTTGCGTGCTGACCGGTGTCCTGTTGCCCTGCAGGTCACCGCTTTGTGGTATGGCATTACCCGATCTGGAAATGCGGGCACCGATCGTGACCGGGTCGAAGGCGGACAGGACCATGGCTGGCGTCATGGCCATGGAATCATCCAGCGTGACGGTGACCGGCAGGTCACTGACCTGTTTGCGTACGATAGCCAGTGGCATGCGCGGACCATTGACCGCGCGGGCAAAAATAAACACGGTATCATTCGGGCGCACACTTTCACGCAGTGCCGGGTCCAGTGAAACGGTCACTGTGAGTGTTGCGGTTGCTGCCGGTGTGGATGTGCCGGTTTGCGATGAATCGGCCACCACCACACTGTCGGCGGGGAGTCCGGTCTGCCTGCGGACCTGCTCGATCTGGCGCGTGATGATTTGCCAGTCCTTGCTGTCAGGTGTCATCTGTTGTGCGGCCCGTTGCCAGTAGTTGATGGCGGTTGCCGCATCGCCGGACTGGTTCTTCCAGTGCCCGGCCAGCCATAGCACCTTGATATTGCCGGGTTCGAGTGCCAGTGCCCGTGTCAGCAGGGTGCCGGATTCATCGGTAAAACGGCCATCGCTGGTGGCAACCAGCGCATCGGCGAAGTCGGCCAGCAGGCTTGCACTGTCACCGCCGCCCAGGCGCAGGATGTTGCGAAAGGCAGGCACGGCGAGAGAATACTGGCTGGTCATTGAGTAACTGCGTGCCAGCATCACCCAGCCTTCGAGGTTGTCCGGATCGCTTTCCATGCGCGCAGCCAGTCGCTCGACCATTTCTTCGACCGAGGGTTGCTCGGCATGCTGCTGTTGCCGGGGGCTGGCCGGCTGCGCCTCGAGCAGGGCGATGATGCGTTCGTTACCAATCGATTTGTACAGCAGGATGGCGCCCACCGGAACGGCGAGTGCCACCAGCAGTACCGCCCAGCCGCCGTTGCGTACGGGCTTGCCGCCCGTGCCGTTACCGGCCAGGTCGCTGAGCAGTTCCTGTTCCAGGTCTTCGCGGGCGGCATCGTATTGTGCCTGTTCGATACGGCCGGCGCCGAGGTCCAGTTCCAGTTCCGCCATCCGCGCACGGGCGATTTCCGTGTTGAGTGCATCCTGGTCAACCGTGGTGAGCGCACGTTTGCGGAACAGTGGCATGATGACGAACAGCAGTGCCAGCAGTGACATGACGGATGTGAGTACGAGAAAAATATTCATGACGGGCGGTCCCCGTCAGCCGGGTCATCCTCAAGCATCCGGTTGATGCGCTGTCGGTCTGCGGCGGAAATATCTGCACGGGTGCTACGCTGTTGGCGGCGCAGGGAACGCACCAGTAACAGGATGGCGACCAGCAGCAGTACAAACGGTCCGAACCAGATAAGCCAGGTGGACGGTTTGACGGGGGGGCTGTAAAGCACGAAATCACCGTAGCGTTCAACCAGGAAATCGATAATCTGTGCGTCGCTGTTGCCGGCCTGCATCATGCCGTAGACCTCGGCGCGCAGGTCGTGCGCCAGCTCCGCGTCCGAGTCGATCAGGGACTGGTTCTGGCAGACCAGGCAGCGCAGTTCCTCGATGACATCCTTGAAGCGTTGTTCTTCGTCAGGGGTCGCAAAGGTGAAGGTTTCCAGTGTGACACTGGCCTGCAGGTTGCCGCCTGCAAACAGCAGGCTGATCATTAGCAGGGTAATAAAGCGGCGTATCATTCCTCGGCCTCCAGGCGTGCGATCAGCGGCAACAGTTCATTCAGGATGACGGTGCGCGTCAGTGGGCCGATATGTTTGTGACGGATGATGCCGTGCTTGTCCATAATAAAGGTTTCCGGTGCGCCGTAGACACCCCAGTCGATTCCCGTGCGACCATCGGCGTCGAAGGCATTGGCGATGTAGGGATCACCGAGTTGCCGCAGCCAGCGTTGTGCGTCCGCGCGTTTGTCCTTGTAATTCAGGCCATAGATGTCGACCTTGCCGGTCTGCGCCAGCTCAAGCAGTACCTCGTGCTCGGCGCGGCAGGATACACACCAGGTCGCCCAGATGTTGAGGGCGCTGACCTTGCCCTTGAGATCCGTGTCGCTGATGGTTGCTTCCGGATCGGACAGCAGCGGCAGCGTGAAGACGGGCATCGCCTTGCCGATCAGCGGTGAAGGGACGACCTTCGGGTCAAGGCTCAGACCCCGGTACAGCAGGCCTGCCAGCAGCAGGAACAGTATCAGCGGAGCGAGGTAGCGCAGGTATCGCGTCATCAGTGTTTGGCTTCCCGGGTGAGGGTGTTGCCGGCAGCGGTTCGGGCGCGTACGCGTATGCCGATACGGTAACGCCGGTCCAGTGCGGCAAATATGCCGCCGAGCGCGATCATCAGGCCACCAAGCCAGATCCAGCGAACAAACGGTTTGTAGTACAGGCGCAGGCTCCAGTCGCCGTTACCCAGTCCCTCGCCGAGCGAGACGTAAATGTCACGCATCAGGCCGGCGTCGATACCGGCCTCGGTCATCGGCTTGCTCTGCACGAGGTAGGTGCGTTTCTCGGGCTTCAGTTGGGTGATGGTTTTGCCGTCCTGCATCACCGTAATGGTGCCCTGGTCCGCCCGGTAGTTCGGACCTTTTATATTGCGCACGCCGTCGAAGCGGAACGTATAGCCGGACATTTCAACCGACTGGCCCGGAGACATACGGATGTCCTGTTCTTCTTCGAACAGTGTCACGAAGGTCACGCCGATGATGAATACAGCAATACCCAGGTGTGCGATGAGCATGCCGAAATAACTGCCGTTGCCGCGTGCGGCAGGATTCTTCAGCAGTGTTTGCAGGCTGGCGCGGTTACGGAATCGCTGCCGCAGACTCAACACGAGCGAGGACACCAGCCAAACCGACAACAGGACAGCAAGTCCCGCCCATGGCGAACCGTCGTGCAGTACCGGTAATGCGAACAGAATGCCGGCGGCGACACTGGCAATGAGTGCAATACGGTAGGTACGCAGCAGGTCGCCGGGTGCCTGGTGTTTCCAGCGGGCCATCGGGCCAAAGCCCATCAGGATGACCATGAGTGGTGTAAAGATGACGAACATCCGGTTGAACCAGGGGAAGCCAACCGAAATCTTGCCCCAGCCCATGGCATCGTAAATAAGCGGAGCCAGTGTGCCAAGCAGGATAAAGGCCGTGATCACCACCAGCAGCAGGTTGTTGCCGAGCAGCAGTGTCTCCCGTGACAACGAGGAGAAGCGTCCACCGCTGGTGACCTCCGGTGCGCGCCATGCGTACAGCGTGAGCGATCCACCGATAACGATGCACAGGAATATCAGGATAAACAGGCCGCGCGCAGGATCGGTAGCGAACGAATGTACCGAGGTCAGTACGCCGGAGCGAACCAGGAATGTGCCAAGCAGGCTGAGCGAGAAGGCCATCAATGACAGCAGTACCGTCCAGCGCTTGAATGCGCCGCGCTTCTCGGTCACGGCCAATGAATGAATTAATGCGGTGGCGACCAGCCAGGGCATGAACGATGCATTCTCGACCGGGTCCCAGAACCACCAGCCGCCCCAGCCGAGTTCATAGTAGGCCCACCAGCTACCCAGTGTGATGCCGATGGTCAGGAATACCCAGGCAATCGTGGTCCACGGTCGCGACCAGCGCGCCCAGGTGGCATCCAGCTTGCCACCGATGAGCGCGGCAATGGCGAAACTGAAGGCGACCGACAGGCCGACGTAACCCATGTAAAGCATCGGCGGGTGAATGGCGAGTCCAAAGTCCTGTAACAACGGGTTGAGATCGCCACCCTCGAGCGGCACCGGGAATATACGGTCAAACGGATTGGATGTGAACAGCATGAACGACAGGAAGCCGATGCTCACCATGCCCATGACGGACAGCACGCGCGCCAGCATGTCGACCGGCAGGTTGCGCGAGAACGTGGCAACGGCGATGGTCCAGCCGGACAGAATGAGTGCCCACAATAACAGCGACCCTTCGTGTGCGCCCCAGACAGCCGAGATCTTGTACAGGGTCGGCAGCTGGCTGTTGCCGTTTTGTGCCACGTAGGCAACCGAGAAATCGTTGGCAAGAAAGGCATTGACCAGGCAGGCGAATGCGATCGAGGTAAAAAAGAACTGTCCCCACACGGCCGGTTTTGCCATGGCCACCCAGCGCGGAATGTTGACGAGGCTGCCGGCCATCGGCATGACAGCGAGGACCAGTGACAGGCACAGTGCCAGTATCAGTGCGAAGTGACCGAGTTCAGGAATCATGTCAGTACTCTCCCTGGTTGCTCCCTCTCCCACGCTGGGAGAGGGGTTGGGAAGAAGGGGCTCCGTAACGGGCTTTAATGATTACCCCCTCTCCCTGTCCCTCTCCCGGAGGGAGAGGGGACGCATCCATTGAAATTTTGTATGCGTTGTTCACGTTTAGTCAGTACTCTCCCTGGTAGCTCCCTCTCCCTCCGGGAGAGGGTTGGGGAGAGGGGATTTCGTAAGGGCCTTAATGATTACCCCCGTACCCTGCCTCTCTCCCGGCGGGTGAGGGGACGCATTCATTGAATTATTGTATGCGTTGTTCACGTTTAGTTAGCACTACCCATTTGTTTGTTGCTGCCTTCCTCGTGTGCGGCCTTGAGCGCGTCGGCTACTTCCGGTGGCATGTAGTTCTCGTCATGCTTGGCAAGTACCTCGTCGGCAACGAACAGGTTGTCGCCCTGCAGTTTGCCATGTGCCACGATGCCCTGGCCCTCGCGGAACAGGTCGGGCAGGATGCCGGTATATTGCACCTTGATGGTGTCCTTGTTGTCGGTCAGGTCGAAGCTGACAGTCAGCCCGTCAGGCAGGCGCTTTACGCTGCCGGTCGTTACCAGACCACCGACCCGGATCAGGTGGTTGGCCGGCGCTTCGCCCGCGGCCACCGCAGTCGGCGTGTAGAAGAACATGAGGTTTTCGTTAAAGGCTTTCAGGGCAAAGCCGGCGGCGATGCCGACGCCAATGACCATGCTCACGATGAGCAACAGCCGCTGTTTGCGTTTGGGTGTCATGATGTACTCCGCGCACGCCGTGCCTTGCGTGCAATGTCTGCCAAAATTTTCGTTTTCTGCCTGGCCGGTACGATGATGTTAACGAGCATGACCAGCAGGGTGATGCCATACGAGGTCCATACATAGAACCCGTAGCCGCCCATGTGCAGGAATTCAGTCAGATTCATTTTTCCTCCGCGAGTTCCCTGACCCAGCCGGTATTACGTTCGCGCTCCAGCACTTCGCAGCGAGCGCGCATCAGGACAACGAATGCATAGTAGAGTTTGAAGGCCACGGCCATCAGCAACAGCGGGATCAACATGCTCAGGTGAATGGAAGGCTTGTCGAACTTGGTTACGGTAGGCCCCTGGTGCAGGGTGTTCCACCACTCAACCGAGTAATGAATGATCGGGATATTGATGACGCCGACCAGTGCGAGTATTGCCACAGCACGCGCGGCGACACGCCGGTCATCGATGGCGCTGTGCAGCGCAATCACGCCGAGGTACAGGAACAGCAGGATCAGTTCCGAGGTGAGGCGTGCGTCCCACACCCACCAGGTGCCCCACATCGGCTTGCCCCAGATCGAGCCGGTCACCAGCGCCAGGAAGGTAAATGACGCGCCGATAGGTGCGCTGCTGA